>NZ_FNPG01000017.1 GCF_900107245.1 Lachnobacterium bovis DSM 14045 | reverse complement strand
GTTAGCCAAATGATTTGGCATAGAATATTTTTTGTTTTTCATTTGAATCTCCGATCTATTTTTAGTCGTAATAAAGATTATACATGGATTTTGGAGCATTATCAATGATTAATTATGAAACGAGTAGTAGATTTTCCAGGAAAAATGAGAGAAGTATTTAGTGAAAATTGACAAAACTTTATTTCATAAGCTAATGAAAAATGAGCCATGAGCCATGATTAATGATTTGAATTTAAGTTACACATATCCATCAACCTCCCATCGATTTCGTTATCTAAATAAAACATATATAAAAGAAAATAAAGAATTTCTAAAAAGTAATAACATATATAAAATATGAGTCGAAATAAACAAAAGAGTAGTAGTGCTGTCAGTTGTTTTTAAGGAGGCAGTTAAATGGAAGCAGTAACAAATAAAGTCGCAAATCATATGTTGAGTTTTATTCATACGTATGAAGCGTATCGGGTGCCGAAGGGCACTAAAGTAAAAAACTCAAATGGAGAGGAAACGGTTTTGTCGGAAGATGAAGACGTTTTGGTTTTGACAGAAAAATCAACAGAACAAATGAACAAAGATAAAAATGAATATGTGACTTCGCTTGAAATAAAAGCCAATATGGCACAAGAAAGAACCAAAATAGAAGCTGAAAAGAAAGATGCCATGGATAAAGCCAAAATTATGGCAGTTTTTAGAAATATGGCAAATGGAGACATGGTTCCCCCATCTGACGAGCGAAAACTTTTAGAATATGATGATAAAATGTATCAGGCAGCGAAATCTTTGCAGTATTTATCACGAATAAATAAGGAAAAAATAAAGAAAAAATCGTCTGAATGGGATGAAGATGAAGAAAAAGCATATGAAGAAAAAATGAAAATATTGCATGAAAATGAAAGAGAAGCAAGAGAATCTATTGGCTCTAATATGGAAGTTTTTGAAGCAAAACAGCGCAAACACATAGTTGAGTTACCAAATGAAAATGTAGATTTTTCAAAGATGAGGACCCTTAAAGTTGGAGATTTATTTGAAGGAATAATTTTTGATTTTATGATATGAGAATATAATATATTTATTAAAAATTCAGAAAACTATTGAATGAAGATACGTATTGTTTTATTATATGTAATAAGCAGATGAAACATTTGCACGATATAATATTTGAAATTCTAATGTAATTACAATTTTCAATTGATTGAAATGTTAGGAGGGTGTATTTAGTGAATTTAATAGAAAAAATGGCATTGACAGCGAGAGACGTTGGTTCGACTGTGTGTTCAACAGTTAAAGAACAGAGCGAGTTTGCAAATCTTAGATTGAAACAGTTGGCAGCAGAAAGAGATTTAAATGAAATATATCAAAAAATCGGTAAAAGATATGTCGATTTTGTCAGAAATAGTGAGTTAGAAGAGACATTTGATGTTGAAGATTTGCTAGAAGAGATAGAACCTATAATTGAAAAGTACGATTCATTCAAGAGAGAATTAAATGAACAACATGCTCATGTGAGAGATGTTTATGACGAAAAAGACAGAATGAAAGCTAAAAAAGAGTATGAAAAAGCTAGAGAACATCTTGCAAAAGCTTTAGAGATGGGAATACTAAGCAAAGAAGAATACGACGAGAAAATGGATAAAGCAAAAAGAAAAGTTGATTATTATGATGAAATACGAAAAATCAAAATGCAAAAAACACTTGGGGTAATTACAAAAAGTGAATACGATGAAAAGATAAAAAGAGTTCTTACTAGAAAAAAACAAGAAGATATAATAGAAGATTTAGATAAAGAATAAATTAAGAAGACTATGAATGAGTTTTGACAGATTTTGTCAGCTATGTTCATAGTCTTTTTTGTATGAATATTTAACAAAAGTATTCGATTTTTTCCTTAGCCAGAAATGTTGTTAGTTGTGCATTATTTACAAAAATATATAAAATATACTATAACATTGAGAAACTCTTAAAATTATGTTAATCTATAGCATGTAACAAAAATTTATAAATTTTTAATAAGAGGATAATAAAAATTTCATGTTTATCTTATAAGCAACAACACGTCTATTGTTGATTTTCAAATTTTAGTTACATTATGAAAAATGAAAGTCAATCACTTTTGTTTTTGGTTTTTTTCAAGGAGGAAATTATGCGAAAAAACAAGAAACTTGCTATGATGGTTAAAGTGATTACAGCATCAACTGTTATTTCTACAACATCGGTTGCACCAGGTTATTATAATGCTATGTCACTTGCTACAGTAATGGCAGGACAAACAGATTCAAAATCTCAATTAATACTTAGTGAAATAGGAACTCATCAGGATGCAGGAATGGGGAGCATTTCAAATAAAACTGTTACACTTGTAGGTAAAGGTGAAAGCGGTTTTGATAAAGATTATCATAAAAGTGATTTTTCATATCTTTTTACAGATGTTGAGGGAAAATCATCAATTGTAGCGAAGGTCAAGAATTGCAATGAAAATGCTACAGCAGGTCAAATTGGTATTATCGCAAGAAACGATAGTGAAGCAGTAGATACACCGGCAGGTGGATGGTATATTGATTATTCAAAGAACGCGATGGGTGTTATCCATCAGAACGGATCATCTCTTTGCAATGAAAAATTAGATACTTTACCAAAAGAATTTTATGTTAAATTAGAGTTTGAAGACAATGCTATTTATTATACAGTTGCTAAAGATGCTGGCTTTAAAGATTGTATAATGCCAAGAAATGGAATGGGTGTTTCAAATTTTAAACCATCTACTATTGGATTCTTTGCTTCAAGAGGATTAAAAATAGAAGCAACAGATGTTTCTATTAAAAGTAACGGTAGTGAAGTCTTTACGTCTAATGTAGAAACATACGAGTTAAATCGTATGAAAAGCTCTGATATAGGCGGCAAATACGAAGATAAAGTTAAATATTCTTGTGAATTATCAGGACGTGGAATTAATGTTGCATCAGACAGAACAGGTGCGTCAAAAGGAGACATTAGAACATCAACTAACGTAGATTACCTACTTTTGCCAGAAAACTCAAACAATATGACATTAAGAGCAGAAGTTGTAATTAATAGTATAGATATGGGTACAGACAGACAGGGATTATTTGCTGGTCAATTTGTACCAAATGCAGATGATAAGTTTGTATATTATGATGCAATTCAATTTAATAAGAATAATCAAGTTGTTCATGCATACTCAAATGGCAAATTAAGTGGTGGAAAGAAAGAAATGCCTAACACTGCTGGAAAATTTGAATGTGGAAAAACTTATTACATAGAATATAAAAAAGATGGAGATCAATCATTTACTACAATCAAAGATGCTAATGATAATATTTTAGTAAATAATTTTAGGTTTGGAGTTTCAAACCAATCTCCATGTTTAGGAAAAGATAAAAAAGTAAGATACGGTTTTGCTTTATCAGGGGTTAATGCTAGTATTTCTAATATAACTTTATCAGATGAAGCGGATAAAGTTGTTTATAGTTCTAACGATCAGTTTAATATTGCAGGCGAGGCTCCTGTAATTGCAAATGCAAAAGCAGAATTATCAGCAGATAGAACAAATGTTAACCTCAACTGGGATATTTCAAAAAAAGGTTCTGGTGTTGAGCAGTATGATGTTTTTGTTTCAAAAAATGAATCTGCTTACAATAAAGTAAAAACAGTAAGAACGAATTCATTTATTTTTAGTGATTTAAGTGAACAGGGAACCTATAAATTTAAAATAGTTCCTTATGGTGGAAGTACACAAGGACAAGAAGTAGAAACTAATGAAGTTTCATATGTAGCCCCACTTGATTCAACAACTTTAACTGGAAATGCTTCTTCTAAAGAAGTTAATTTAAAATGGAATACTGTAACAGGCGCAACGGAATATGAGGTTTACAGAACTCTTGGATTCAATGGAAATCCTACTTTATGTGCAACTGTAACAAATTGTGAGTATAACGATAAAAATATTTCGGAAGAACAGCCATATGTTTATTATGTTGTGGCAAAAAATAACGTAAATACATCTAATCCATCAAATAAACTTCAATTGCTTACAACAGATGGACATTCAGGAAAATATGTTTACGAAAATGAAGCTGCAAAAATGACTGTTGTTTCAAAAGATAATGATACATTATTTAAAAAAGATGCAGAAATCAAGTTAAAATCAAGCAAAGAGGGAACTGCACAGTTAGTTGTTAATGGTAAAGTTCAAGAAGAAAAGAAAGTTAAAGCGGATGAAGAATTTGCTTTTTCTGCTAAACTTGCTGATAAAAGAAATGATGTGGACGTTTTATTAACAGATGCCAGCGGAAAAGTTACACGCAAAATATTCAATTTTGTTTGTAATCCATCATATGACATTGTGGTTGATAAGGATTACGCGGGACAAGACGGAAGTACTTTTGAAGGAAAACAGACATTTAAATCTGTTTCAAGTGCTGTTAAATCAGTGCTTCCTTCAAATAAAAATACCGTAATCTTCATTAAAAATGGTCAATATAATGAAAGAGTAGTTGTAGACAAGCCTAATATTAGCTTTTTAGGACAGGATAGCCAGTATACTCATATTTTTTATCACGCAGCAGTAGGAGATAACACAGCTACAACAATGTGGGATAGAAATGCAGTTTATGTAGATTCTAAGGCTAAGGGATTCACCGCAGAAAACCTTACAGTTGAAAATAGTTTCCCATATGGCAACAAAGACGGACAGCAAGCAGATGCAATTTGTGTTGCAGCAGATAACTCTTCATTTGTAAATGTTAGATTTTTAAGTTACCAGGATACAGTATTAACAGCTGCAAGACAAAAGTTAAATGGTGTTACGGTTAAAACAAGACAGTACTTTAAAAAATGTTATATTACCGGAAATGTTGACTTTATTTATGGTTCGGGATCATCATATTTTGATGACTGTGATATTGTTGCAAGATACACTCCATATAAATCAGATGGTGTATTCTCAGCAGGTAACACACCGGCAGATGTAGATTATGGTTTGGTATTCAACGAATGCAGATTTGTCGCGGAAGATGGTGTTAAAGATGGAAGTTATAGAATGGCAAGACCTTGGGGCAAAGATGATTCAACAATTTTTATTAATTGTTATCTAGGCCGTGCAATCAACATTGAAAGTGGTCAAAGTTACGGAGATATGTCAGAAAATCTAGCAAAAGATGCAAGATTTTATGAGTATGGTTCATATGGAAAAGGTTTCGTGTTAGACGCAAGCAGACCATTACTTACAAAAGAAGAAGCATTAAATATTAATGGTTCTACTGTTTTAGATGGTTATGATTATACAACATTATTGAATAGTCTATATGGAGTTCCAGCAGTGGAGCCAGAGCCACAACCAGAGCCAGAACCACAACCGGAGCCAGAGCCACAACCAGAACCACAACCACAACCGGAGCCAGAGCCACAACCAGAGCCACAGCCACAACCGGAGCCAGAGCCACAACCAGAGCCAGAACCACAACCAGAGCCAGAACCACAACCACAGCCAGAACCACAGCCACAACCAAGCAGTGGCAATAATAAACCAGGAACAAATCCTACAAGTGGAAATAAAGAACAAGAAAAATCAGGCTCAGAATCGAATGCTAGCCATTCATCTCATAAAACAAGTACTTCGGATGCTACAAGAGCAACTGCTGAAAAAGCTAAAAAAGTAGTAAAAGTAATTCAAGCAGAAGAATTTGAAGCGAATGTTTTAAGTGGTGATGGAAATACTAGAAAGAATCATAATAGGCTAAACAATCAAACTAAATCAGTTTTGGCAAATGATAATATTGATAATAATGTGCCAGCACAAGATGCACAAAATGCTATAACAGATGATAATAATGCATCTAAAGAGAATACAGATGACGTTAAGATTAAGGAAAACAAGGTTCCTAAATCTGCTAAGTCAGATAAGTTAAATAAAACTAAGAAAGCAAATAAGTCAAATAAAGTAAAAGATGAAGACAATATGATAAAAGTATTTGGCATTATTCTTGCATTTGTTGCAACAAGTATTATTGCAGGTGCAGTTGGTTACTTTCTTGCAAATAAGAAAAGAAGATAAAAACAAAAAAAGAATTCAAAAAAATTATAAGTAATAGTTAAAAAGGCATTTTATATTAGATTTTTTTAATATAGAATGCTTTTTTACTACACAAAAATAAAGTGGTGTGCTATTATGTAATACGTGTAAATAAACTAGAAAGTGTATTACGTGGTGATGAAATGAAAAGTATATTTGAAAAAAAAGAAACAATTATAAAAATTGCCAAAATACTTTTGTTTATGATATTTTTTTTGATGAGTATGGAAATTGTTTTTACGTTAGGTCGTAATTATGAAAAAAAATATTATAAAGCCCAAAAAGAAAGAGCAGTTTTACAAAAAATTGAAACAGATAGATTTTTTAAAATAAATGATGTTATGAATATTATTGGCTTCAAAACTAAAAATCATAATATTTACACTGGTAAAATCAGTGGAGTAGATGTTACTGTTTTTTGGGATATAACAAATAATTTTTGTAGAAAGAATAGTTACAGATATGATATAAAACGACAGGTTAAAAAAATAAATGGGGATTACTATGCGTCTTCGAAAGCTTTAAAAGATGTGTTTATGCTAGATTTTTACTACAAAAATCATGAAATAAAATACAAAGAAGTGTCTCCACAGACTTGGTATAATCATACAAAAATGATTGCTCATGCGGGCGGAGCAGTTAAAACCCAATATAATTATAATTCGTATACTAATTCCAAAGAAGCAATTATTCAAAACTATAATTTGGGATTTAGAGTTTTTGAATTTGATGTATATCCAACTTCAGATAACAAGATGGCCTTAGTGCATGACTGGAAAAAATTTGGTATGAAAAATAATACTCCTTTTTCTGCACAACAGTGGGAAAAATTTAGAGGAACGAGTTTACCTGATTTTGGACAATCATTTACTACTATGATGTATGAGAATCTTTTGGATGAAATGCTGATTAATAAAGATATGTACATTATAACGGACACCAAATCAACAGATTTTTCAAAAGATGAAACAAAGATACAATTTGAACAGATTTATAAGCTGGCCAAAAAAAAGGACGTTCATTTATTGGAAAGAATAATACCACAAATTTATGATGATGATATGTATGATATTGTGATGAATGTATATCCATTCAAAAGTATTATTTATACAACATATGCGACAAAAGAGAAGGCTGATAAAATAATAAAATTTGTATCAAAACATAGGAATATTCAAGTGATCACAGCCAAATTTGAGGATAAACGTTTTGGTATAACTGAAGTGAATGAGATTCATAAAAAAAAGAAATATTTTTTTAATCATACAATAGACACATTTAAGAATTATACTAAAGCACGTACGCTTGGAGCTGATGGGGTTTATACGAATGTATTGAATCTTGGAGATGCCGAGCTTTACGAAAGCTTAGAAAAGAGGTAGTGATATAAAAAACAATAGTAATCTAAATAAATAATTATAATATGTTTAGTATTAAGTAAATGTTGACATTTCTTGATTTAAAAATTATAATTTTAATGTCGTTTGACTAAAAAGATTTTTTGTTACCCCATTGATATTTTTAGAATAGGATAAACACATATGAAAATGACATTAATTAGACTTATGAAGGCATATGATATTTGCAAAAAAGCAGATGAACATATACTTCAAAAGAAAGAGTATGAGCGTGAAATTGAAGAAGCAACTAAGAAGGTTGCTAAGAAGATAGAAACGCGAATTTTGCTGGATGTATTTATTGTTTTGTTTGCAACAGTTTTGTTGACGTTTGGAAATAAAGGTGCAATAATTTATATTATGAGTATGAGTGCATTTAATATTCTTATTGCAATAGATATTTTAATTCTTAGACTCATTTATAGAGAAAAGATTAAACAAAGTCAGGCTAAAATTGCGTTGGAAGAACAAGAAAGCGTTCGAATAATATGTGAATATGAGAATGAGCTCAGCTTTTTACCAAATGAATTCAGAAACATTGATGCAATTGAATTTATGCTTAGTGTTTTAAAGAGTGACGATACGTATTCGTTAGAATTCATATTTAGAATGTGTAAGAGATATTTATATAAGAAAAAAAGACAAGTTATTTATGGCTTAGAACAAACTTGAAGTAAAGCACATTGTAACTATTGAAAAAAATAGTGAAAATGGTTATACTTCAGTTTAGTATTTGTTATACAATAAAATAAGACAGCTAAGTAATTAGTGGAAAAGTGAGAGGAAAAGAAATTGGATAATAAGAATGAACAAAAAGAAAGTCTTGGACTTAGTGAATCAAGTCTCAAGAAAAGAACTATTATTGGTCGAATCATTCTTGCGATATACTTTATTGCATCAATAATTACAATAGGCGTTCTTGAGTATGTGCAGGTGTTGCCAAATAAGTTCGTTTTTTTAGGTGCATTTGTACTTTTAGTTTTATTTGCGGCAATTGGCGCAATTATGAAGTTTAAGAAATCAAGTAAATTGTTTTATATTGGTTCAGCTTTAGCAATGATTTTAAGTATTGTACTTTGTGTTGTTTGCGTTTATGTTGTTAGGGGTAGATTGGCTCTTGAGCAAATTACTAAGAATAATCAGGACAAAACAGAAGTGTGTGTATATGTCCGTAAGGACGATAAAGCAAATAATATTAAAGATGCTAAGAATTATACTTTTGGCGTTTTGTCTAGTCAGGACGAAGACATCACTGAGAAAACAGTTGACATGATTAATAAAGATGTTGGTAAATCAATTAAAACAAAGAAACTGGATAATGTTAATGTTAGTTTTCAGGCAATAAGAGATAAAAAAGTTGATGCATTAATTTTGAAAAAAGGATACATTGACAGTTTTGATGATATTGAAGGATTTGAAAATATCTCAAAAGAATTAAAAGTTATTGCAACTTATGAGATTAAGACAGAATCTGAGAAACAAGTAAGTGGAAAATTAAAAGATACTTTTGCAATTTATATTAGTGGTATTGATACAGAAGGTGATCCTTCAGTAACAAGTAGAAGTGATGTTAATATTATTGCATTTGTTAATGTAAAAACACATCAGGTAATGCTTCTTTCTACACCTAGGGATTATTATGTTAAGATTCCAGGAGTATCAAAGGGCAAATATGATAAGTTAACTCATGCAGGATTATATGGTATTAATAAATCGATAGACACTCTAGAAGATATTTATGGATGCAAGATTGATTATTATTTTAGATTGAACTTTACTGGATTTAGAAATATTATTGATGCATTAGGTGGAATCGAAGTAAATTCAGATTATAAATTTACTGCACATGATGGTCAGAAATATTCTAAGGGTATTAATAAATTAGATGGAACAAGAGCTCTTTCATTTGCAAGAGAGCGTAAAGCATTTAAGGATATGGGTGATGAGCAGCGTGGTATCGACCAGATGAAGGTTATCAAAGCTGTAGTTAAGAAGTGTATGTCTACTAAAATGCTTACAAATTACGAATCAGTAATTAAGAGCATAGAAGATAGTTTTGAGACTAATATTCCATATTCTGTTATTTCAGAACTTGTTAAGAAGCAGTTAGATGATGGAAAAGAATGGAATATTTCTACATATCATGCAACAGGTTGCAACGATAAGAGAGTTCCATATTCTTTAGGTAGTCGTGCTTATGTTATGATACCAAGTGTTGAATCAATTGATGAAGGTAAGAAATTAATCAAAGAACTTTACGATGGTAAAGAATTAGACCAAGATGCTATTGAGAAAGAAGAAAAGAGAATTCGAGATAGAGCTGAAAATGGTATCTTAACAAAAGATAATAAAAAAGTAAAAGATTTATATAATTCTTCAGATGACTCAAGTTATAGCAAACATAGTTATTCTGATGATGACGATTATGATTCAGATTATTCTTCAGATTATTCTTCAGGTTCATCTAGTTCAAAGAAGAAATCATCATATAAGTCAAGTAATGATACATCTAGTCGAGAGAGAAGTACAGAACAATCTACGGCTAGAACACCAAGTAGAAATAAGACAAGATCAACAGAGACTAAACCTAAACATACTGAAAATAAGCAGCAGCCAACAGAACCAATAGAGAATAAGGTTAATCCAAGCTCTGGAAATGAGTCAGAGGGTGGCGCAGCAGGTAGTAGTAGTGAAGGTGGAAGTCAAGAAGGTGGCAATACACAGGAAGCACCTGTAACACCATAGTTTTTTAGAATTGACTATAGAATTTAATACATAAGAAGTTAAATATTTATAATCTACAACTTTTTCTAAGAAGTATATTAGAGAGAGTTGTAGATTTTTTTTTATTTTAAAGATTATTTATTTTAAAGAATATTAATTCTAAAGCATTTCTTATAGGATTCTAAAATTTCTAAATAAAATATAAAAAAAGACGAAATAAATTATGATGCGTTATATTTAAATATATTATACGCAACAGTAATAAGTAAAAATAATGTGGTGAAAAAAATAAATGAAAAGTGTTTACATGATAATAGAAAGGGTGAAATTTGTTGTGAAAGAAACAAAAATAGGAATAAAAGTTTTTTTAGGTGTTGTGATTGCTATTTGTATTGTGAGTATAGGAGCGTATATTGCTTCTATTAAAATGAAAACAAACAAGTACGAAGATATAAAGAAAAAAGCGTATAGTGTGCATAAGGTTGAAAAGAAAAAAAAGTCAGAAAAAAAAGAATATCCAAAACAAACAGACATTAATTTTGATGAATTATATAAGATAAATCCAGATATATATGCGTGGATTAAAATTCCTAACACAAATGTAGATTATCCTATTTTAAGAAGTTCAGATGGTTTACCAGAGGATTATTATCTAGAGCATAATGTAGATCATTCCAGTGGCTATCCAGGATGTATATATACACAAAAAAGAAATTCGCCAGATTTTACAGATCCAAATACAGTAATTTATGGACATAATATGAAGGACAAATCTATGTTTGCAACTTTGCATAAATTTGAGGATAAGAGTTTTTTTGACACTAATAAAGAAATCTACATTTATACAAAAGATTATAAGATGAAATACAGAATTTTTGCTGCATATGTAACAAATAATGATTTGATTTTAGAAAAATATGATGATTTTAAAGATAAAGCAGTGTTTGAAACATATATACAATATATTTATTCAGAGAAAAAAATGGGAAACAATATTGAAGAGAATCAAAATGTAAATAAAAATTCAAGACTAATTACCTTATCGACTTGCATAGGTAATCCTGACTATAGATATGTGGTTCAAGCATACTTAGAGGACGACGGACAAGGAAACAAGTGGAAAGAGGAGGGCGATAACTAATGAATCGAAAATATAGACAAAGCGGTCATCATGGGCACTATGGCCATCATGATCATCATAGACATCATCATCATAAAAAAAATAGAAAATTAAAAGTATTTTTAATCGTGTTAGCAGTATTTGTCCTTTTGGTTGGAGGTGGAGTTGGGACAGTAGCTTTTATGATGTCTAATGGAAGACAAAAATTAATTGCAAAATCCCAAAATAAATCAAATAATTCAAAAGGTTTAGATGATACAATCAAAGTTAATGGAGTGAAGTATAAATTAAAAGATAACGTTATTAATATTTTGATTATGGGCATAGATTCAAAAGGAGATATAGCTGAAAAAAGTAAAGTCCCTGGAGAATTTGGACAAGCAGATGTAATTTGTGTGATTTCAATAGATACAGATAAAAAAGAGGTTAATACAATTAATATTCCAAGAGATACTATGACGGATATTTTAACGAGAACGAAAAATGGTGCTGCATCAGAAGTTATAAACGGTCAAATCTGTTTACAGTACGCATATGGTGATGGAAAAGAGAAAAGTTGTAAAGATATGTTAAATGTCGTTTCAGATGTTATGTATAAAATTCCAATTAACAATTATGCAGCCGTTAATTTTGACGCAATTCCAGTTATAAATGATGGAATCGGTGGTGTAAATGTGACAATGACTGATGAGTATACATATATTGATAAAGCGTATAAAAAAGGTGCAACAGTTGTAATGACAGGAATTAAGGCTGAAAAATTCTTGAGATATCGTGATACAACTGTAGTAGGTAGTAATATGCAAAGAATTAATAGACAAAAAGATTATATAAAAGGATTACTTTCCACAATTCAGCAGCGATTTAAAGAAAATCCTACTTCTGCGTTAGGAATAATTGGTTCAATAAAAAATAATATGGCATCAAATATTTCAACATCAGAAGTAAGTTATTTAGGTTCATTGTTTGCTTCAGGAAGCTATAAAATGCAAGAATATAAGATTTTACCTGGAACATATCAAGGCCCAACGACAACAGAATTTGATGAATATATTTTAGATAAAGAAAAGGTATATGAAATGATATTGGAAGTGTTTTATAAAAAAGTAAAATGAAAAAAGAAAGAATTATAGGATTTTTATAAGATAGTTACAAATAGAAAAAAGATTTTACCCTAGTGATAAAGATTCTGCCATAAATTATTAAAAATTATAAAATGTTAAAAGTAGTTGTAAAAAAAGGATTAAATCACTCGATAAAATAATTGTACATAACTAGAATTTGTTAAGAAAACGCAATTAAATAAGTTAATGAAAATTTAAGAGTTAATATGATTAAGGCGTAAAAGGTTTAAACAGTTTTAGAAACATATTCAAAAAAATAAATAAAAAAACAAAATGAAAAAGCAGAAAATGTTTGATATAATTTAGGGTTACAGCAGAAATTATAGCAAGCTAGGGAGGGTGAAGCATGAAGAAAAAGTTAATAAAGGTTGTATTAGCTACGATATTGGTTTTTGCAATGAATGTAACAGTTTTCGCAGCAGGAAGTGCGGTAGCAAAAATCATAGAAGATGCGAGAGGAATTGATGATGCTAATGTAATCGGAAAAGACGGGGTTAAGATTGATAAAATTGTCAATGATATTACGAATCTAGAAGCTCTTAAAGCACTTGAAAGCGAAGCAGAAGATATAAATAATAGATTAGAAAAACAAAATATTGCGGTTGTAGATAGTTTTAAATTGGATATTTCAGCGGAAGGACAAGGACAGATAACAATTAAGTTGGGTATGGATTATGCCAATAAAATTGTAATTGTGTCTCATTATAGCAAAGAAGGATATTGGACACGACAGATTCTTAAAGTTAGTAAAGATGGTACAATTTCACCAAGTTTTAATAGCTTTTCTCCTATTTTTATAACAGCTACAGATTATGAAGGAACAATAGCTTCTTTTATTAGGAGTACAGGAATAGCTAAAACGGAAAAAGATGTAGAAGTAAAATCAAATAACTCAGAGAGTGTAATTGATACAGATAATAAAATAAAAAGCACGACAAAAACAGGAAATAGCACTAATAACAGTGTGGGTAGCTCAACAAGCACAAAGAAGACAACAGTTTCTTCTTCAGGTTCATCAGGAGTAGTAAAGAGGAGTGTTTCTTCTAGTGGAGGAGCAAAAGGAAAGGGAAAATCTCCTAATACTGATGATGGTTATGGAATAGTTTGGTTGCTTTCACTTATTATAATGTGTTCTGCTATAACAATAGTTTTTTCAGATAAAAAAGAGCAGTAAAAAAATATTAAAAGATGGGTGAAGGATGTTGTCTCACTCATCTTTGTTTTTTATTTATAGAAATCAGTATATTTAAAGAAATTTATTTTACGGAAACAAAACTTTAGTTATGAAAAAACATCAGGAGGTCTATAAATGTCAGGTGAAAAAGATGATAAAAAAGTAGTAAAGAAGAATAAACGTACAAAAAAAATAAAAAATAAATTATTATTAATGATTATGCCAACAGTTTGTTTGTCATTGATTATTTTGGTTGCAATATCTGCATATTTAACTAATATTAACATGACAAATATGGCAGTATCGCAATTAGAGGCTTCTGTGGATAGTCAAGGTGATGATATTGAAAGTTGGCTAAAAAAGAATCTAGAGTATTTTTCAACAGTTAAAAAAATCATTGAGACTTTAAAACCAGACGATGAATTGATGAAAAAAATCATATACGGAACAAAAGGAATGAATAGTGATTCAGCTAATGGTATGTATATGAACACTGCTGATGGAAAAGTATACAGTTCAGTAAAAAAAGTAGAAGCCGGTCAAAAATTAAAAGATACAATGTGGTATAAGGAAGGTATTACCCGTGTAAATATGGGGTATGGAGAAGTATATAATAATGCAGAGGGAATAGCAATTATCAGTGCAACAGGTATAATTGATGATGGTTCCGGTGAAACTAAAGTAATAGGTTCAGATGTTTCTTTAAACAAAATATCCATTATTGTAAATTCGAAAGTTAAAATGGATGGCGCTTATGCTTTCTTGGTTGATAAAGAAACAAAAACTATTTTAGCAGATAAAGATAATGATATTGTTTCAAAGAATTTAGGTGAAGTGACTTCGAATAAAGAATTATATTCTAATGTTTCTAAAAAAATAGATTCTGAGGATTATTCTATGTTTACAATAAATAACCAATTGGTTTGTTGTAGAGAAATATCTGGAACTGATTGGCTATTGGTATCGTATATAGACAAAGGCATTATCTTAAAAGATGCATATAGAATGATGAATATACAAATTATAGTAGGTATTGTAGCAACAATTGTAATAATCATATTTATTAGAGTAGTAGTTGGTAAAGTTATTGCACCTATTTCTATAATTGCTGATAGTGTAACTAAAATGTCATCTGGTGATTTTACAGTCAATGTAGAAAGTAAGAGTAACGATGAAATAGGATTGATGAGTGAAAAAGTTGCTATATTCATTGATGTAATGAGAGAGATGATTAATAATATCAATAAAGAGGCTATAAAACTAAGCTCCGATTCGGAAAATAGTAGCAGAGTTTCAATTGCTATGAATGACGCAGCACAGAATCAGGCAGAAGCAATGAAGAATTTGAATAATACAGTTGATCAGCTTGCAGTTGCAGTAAATGAGATTGCTGAAAATGCAACAACACTTGCAATGGTTGTAGCAGATACAAGAGATAATTCAGATAAAGCAAATCAAAGTATGAAGGATACAGTTGAGATTTCAAAAAATGGTCGAGAAGAAATGGAAAGATTAAATGTTGCTATGTCTGATATAAAAGCTGCAAATAATGAATTAGTAAAATCAATAAACGATGTTGGAACAGCATCAGAAGAAATAACAAAGATTGTTGGATTTATTGCTGAAATTGCAGAAGAGACAAATCTCTTATCACTTAATGCGTCAATAGAGGCGGCTCGCGCAGGTGAAGCAGGAAAAGGTTTTGCAGTAGTTGCAAGTGAAATTGGGAATTTAGCAAATAATAGTTCTGAAAGTGCAGAAAATATTGCTCATTTAATTGAAAAAATAAGAGAATTGATTGATAAAGTAGTACATCAGGCAGATGTTAGTGCAGAACAAATTGATGAAAACTCTAAGTCAATTGATAGTGCAGTTAAGACTTTTGGCAATATTTATGAAAATATTCAAAGTTCAAATACAATGATAGATGAAGTTATTAGAAATATTCAAAAGGTTGAAGAGGTTGCAACTAATGTAGCAGCAATTTCAGAAGAACAGGCGGCTAGTACAGATGAAATCTTAGATACTTCTACTAATATGGTTAAGCAGGCAAATAATATTACAGAAAGTAGCCAAGAGGTTGCGGTAAATGCAGAAGAACTAGCAAAAACCTCTGAGAATTTAACAGAATATGTTAATAAGTTTAAAATTTAGGAGGTGTACTATGAAGACTAGTAAAAAGATTTTTAGTTTAATATTATGCGTAGTTTTGGCATTGTCGAATCTTTCTGGATGTAGTCTATTTGGGAAAAGCGAAAGTACATCTAGTAATGGAAAGTATATGTTGATTATGTCTAAACAAGATACATTTCTTACTTTGTTGAAAGAAGAAATAGAAAAAGAAGCAAAAAATAAAGGAATTACTTTAGATTTTGTTGATACAGGTGAGCAGGTAATTGATCAGGTTAGAGCTTGCAAAAAAGCAAAAGATGAAAACTATAAAGCTATTATTTGTCAAGCATATGATGCTGATACAGCACGTCAACTTGAAATAGCTGCCGGTGATGTACCTATTGTTTTTATTAATAAAAGGATAGATGAAAAATTTTTAAAAGAAGATAAATATATTTATGTTGGTTCAAGAGATTCAGAGGCAGGAAAAATGCAGGCAGAATATGTTTATGAGAAATTGGGGAAACCAAGTGAGATTAATGCTGTTATTCTTAAAGGAAGTAGCGGAATTGTAACAGAGTATAGAACTTTAGGTATAAAGCAGTATTTCCAAGAGAAGAACGTAAAAGTAAACTACATTTTTGAGGATTCAGCTAACTGGAAAACGGATATAGCCTCAAATTATGTTCAGATTGCGATAAATACAAAGCAAAAGATAGATTGTGTTTTTGCAAATAATGATCTTATGGCGCTTGGCGCAGTTGAAGCTTTAGAAAAAAATGGATATGATCTTTCGAAAACTCCTGTTACTGGAGTTGATGCAACAGTAGAAGCATGTCAATCAATTGTTGATGGAAAGATGCAATTTACAGTTTTACAGTCGGCTGAGAATATTGCAAAAGATGTAATACAAGCAGCTGTAATTATAGGCAATGGAAAAAGTATAAAGGATTTAGAACACAACTCTAATCAGATATATTTATTTGTTCCATTTGAAAAAGTGGATAAAGAAGGAGCAAAGAGCAGAATTAAGTAAATGATGAAAATTATATCTAAAGAATGACTAAAATAATAAGAAAAGAATTTAGAAATAAAAAACAATTAAAAAAATAATAAAAAACAATTAAAAATTTAGAGCCAGAATTTATCTAAATTGTAAAAAGTAAAAAATTAATTAAATAGTATAAATCTCCGATAAATTTTATAGGATATATAAAGGAGAGAGGTTATGCTAGAAGGATTTATTGATATTCATTGTCATATTTTACATGGGGTAGATGATGGCTCTAAAAATTTGGAAATGTCTGAAAAAATGATCCAAATTGCATTAGACGATGGGATAATTGGTTTAGTTTTAACACCACATATAAGGGCACCACGTTTTATGTTGGCAAATGAAATAGTATGGGAAAAATTTGATGAATTAAGAGAAGATATAAGAAAAAAATATCCACAAATTCATCTTTATCTAGGAGGAGAGTTCTATTATTATTCATCTATTCTAGAAGATTCACCACAGATGATAAGAACAATAAATGAAACGGATTATGTTCTAGTAGAATTTTCGCCTGTGATTGCTTATGATGACATGTTGCGAGCTTTTCAAAAGCTTAAAGCAAATGGATATGAAGTGATTTTGGCACATCTAGAGCGTTACGAAGTATTGCGCAAAAATATCGATAATGTTGAACATATAAAAGATATGGGAATTGTCTTACAGATGAATGCTAACACGATAGTTACACCGTTCGATAGAGAACATAAAAAGTTTATGAAAAGAATAATAAAAGATGAGCTAGTCGATTTAGTAGCAACAGATGCACATGATTTAGACACAAGAAAACCATGTTTAAGTAAAGCAGCATCTTATGTGACAAAAAAAACAAGTGATGAGTATGCAAATGCCATTTTTGTAGAAAATCAGTTGAAGATATTGAAGGGAAAAAGAATAATATAGAAAAAAGAATATTCTACTAGAAAAGAGATAGTGAAAAAGATTATGTTTGTTTGCTGAGGAGGAGATAGCGTGAGTGGTCGTAATGATACAAATATACAAAATGATCAGGTTGAAGATGCAATTGATATAGCGGAAATATTTTATATTTTATGGTCGCATTTTTTGTTAGTACTTACAATGGTTATAATTTTTGCAACTGCGGCTTTTTTTGCAACACAGTTTTTTGTAGAGCCACAGTATACATCTGAAACAGGTGTGTATGTTTTGACGAAACAGGATCAACATACAGTTACAACTTCAGATTTAACAGCTGGTAACCAATTGACAAGTGATTATGCAGAGCTTGTGACATCACGTCCGGTTCTCGAAAAAACGATAGAAAATGTTGGACTTACAAATATGACAACAGACGAATTAAAGAAAAGAATATCGGTTTACACACCGGATAATACTCGTATTTTGAAAATAAGAGTAACATATAATAATCCACAAATAGCGAGAGATTTAGCTAATACTCTAAGAAAAGAAGTATCAAATCAAATTGTAGATGTTATGAATATTGATGCTGTAAATACGGTTGAAAAAGCAAGTTTGCCAACTAAACCTTCTTCGCCTAATATTGTAAAAAACTCAATTTTAGGTGGAGTTGTTGGATTTTTTGTTATATCAATAATAATAGTAATCGTTAATAAATTAGATGATACAGTAAAAACACCAGAGGATGTAGAAAACCTAATTGGCGTAACAGTGCTTGCGTCTATTCCGCTTGCGGAAATTGAAAAGGAATCAAAAAGAAAAAAGAAAAAAAATAAAAAGAAAAAGGGAAATAAAAATGATGAATTTGGTACAAAGGGGAGCTTAGCATGAGAGAGATAACTATTGAATATGTTAAGGATGAAAAAGATTTTAGAACAAATGAAGCATATAAGACATTAAGGACTAATATAGAATTTGCTGGTGATATAAATAAAACAATTGTAATTACAAGTTGTACACCAGGCGAAGGAAAAAGTAGTGTCGCTATGGGGCTTGCAGTGACTTTGACAGAAGCAGGCAAAAATGTTGCTTTTATAGATGCAGATCTTAGAAAATCAGTTATAGCAGGACGTTATAATGTAAAAGGCAACGTAAAGGGATTAACACATTTGCTTGCAGGACGCGCGTCAATTACTGAAGTTTTATTCAGAACGAATATTGGTGGCTTGCACGTTATTTTTTCGGGATTAGTGCCACCTAATCCATCAGAATTATTGAGTGGCAAAAGATTTGAACAGTTGGTTGCATTTTTAAGAGAGCATTATGATTATGTAATTGTTGATGCTCCTCCTATCGGCAGTGTGATCGATGCAGCAGTTATTGCAAAAAAATGTGATGCAGCAGTAATTGTTGTACAACAGGGGAAAGTTAGTCATAAATTTATTTTACAGGCAAAAAATCAAATTGAAAAAACAGGATGTAATATTTTGGGTGTAGTACTAAATAAAGTAACTTTCGAAGGTAATAAATATTATGGAAAATACTATGGAAAGTATTATGGCAATTATTACGGTGCAGAAGGAGAGTAGTTTTTGGCATAGGCGAGGTGTGATGATATGGTAAAACAAGTGATTACAAGAAGTAGTGTAAGTCCAAGAATTGATGAGAATGTAGAGGAACATTTAGAAAATCATTTAGATAAACATATAAAAACGACATATTTGATTATGAAAAGAATTTTAGATATTATTTTCTCACTTTTGGCACTTGTTTTATTATGTCCAATTTTTTTAATAATTATTTGTTGCATAAAAATAGATTCGAAAGGACCAGCTTTTTTTAAACAAAAGAGGATAGGAAAAAACAAAAAAGAATTTTACATTTTAAAATTTAGAACTATGAGAATTGAAACACCGCAATATATACCAACAGATAAATTAAATACATCTAATAATTATATTACAAGAGTTGGTCATTTTTTAAGGGGGAGCAGTTTAGACGAGCTGCCACAGTTTGTAAATATTTTAAAAGGAGATATGACGCTGATTGGACCAAGACCAGCGCTATATAATCAATATGATCTTATAAATGAAAGAGACAAATATCATGTAAATGAGATTAAACCGGGGCTGACAGGATGGGCACAGGTTAATGGAAGAGATAGATTGTCAACAAAAGAAAAGGCAAAATTAGATGGTGAATATTATTTGAAATATGGAGTTATTATAGATTTGAAGTGTTTTTTTAAGACGTTTTATACAGTAATTATGAGGGATGGATATGTTGAAGGCGCGGAGAGCGTGAAGGTAGAACCAAGTAAAAATAACGTTAAACGGAGGTCTATAAATGAAACGAGTACTAATGGTGTCAACAGCAGCATCGATGATAGAGCAGTTTAATTTGCCAAACATTAAATTATTAAAAAAAATAGGATATGAAGTTGATGTAGCATGTAATTTTGAAGAGGGAAATACTTGTACATCTGATATTATAAATGATTTAAAAACAAAACTTGAAGAATTAGGGGTTAGATATTTTCAAATAGATTTTTCAAGAAAATCAAAAAATTTTAAACAACATAAGATAGCACGTAAGCAACTTGCAGAATTGTTAGATAATAATAAATATTGTTTTATTCATACGCACACACCTGTAGCAAGTGCCCTCGTAAGATTAGAAGCAAAAAAAAGAAATATAAAAGTAATCTATACAGCGCATGGTTATAGTTTCGAATATGGCGATGAGGTGCATCAAGAGAAAATTTCGGGAAGTTGGATGTTTTTTAAAATTGAAAAATATTTAAGCAAATATACAGATACGATTATAAATATTAATGAAGAAGATTATAAGCTTTCAAAAGATAAATTTAAACCACAACATATAGAGTATATTCATGGTGTAGGAGTAGATGTTAAAGGAATTGATAAGATTAAAGTAGATTTAAATAAAAAAAGATCAAGCTTGGGCGTACATGAGGATGAGCTAATTTTTTTGTCTGTTGGAGAGTTAAGAAGTAGTAAAAATCATATAAGGGTAATAGAGGCATTGGGCTCATTGAAATATGAGTTAAAATTTAAATATTTTATTTGTGGAATAGGAGATCAGGAAGAAGTATTAAAAGATTATATTAAGCAACAGGAGTTAGATGGAAAAGTCATCCTGCTAGGTTATAGAACCGATATTATAGAATTGTGTAAAACATGTGATTTATTTATTTTCCCTTCATTAAGAGAAGGCTTGCCTGTTTCACTTATGGAAGCAATGGCATGTGATGTGCCAATAATTTGTAGCAATGTCAGAGGAAATGTTGATTTGATTAAAGATTCTCGGTTTTATTTTAACCCTTTATCATATCTTGATATAAAAAAAGCAATATTAACAGCGGTAGATTTATCGAAGGAAGAGTATAGAATGTATTTAAAGAAAAATTATGAGACTGTTAAAAACTGTGATATCAATGAAATAAATAAGAAAATGGAAGAGATTTATAATAGAGTCGGAGAATCAATAAACGAGTAGTGATTTTAAGCCGATAGAAATTGTAGAAGATACTACGAGTGTTCTATAAAGGGGTGGCCTAGATGAAAAAAACAAATATTACGACAAAAGATATTATTTTTTTCCAGGATTTATTGCACAAATCCATTATTGATAGGTACGTTGAAAAAGGTGCGATTCCTGTTTTGATTGATTCTGAACGGGAAACTCTAAATATGGATCCTATTTCGCTTGAATATGCTTTTAAAAAGTATGAAACAGCGAAAACTGTAATAGTGGCCAATCTTTATGGAACTCAAGGATATATCAAGAGGTTAAAAAAGATTTGTAACGATAATAAAGCTGTTTTAGTTGAAATAGCGAAAGAAGACATAGAAAACTCGAGCGATTCGAAGAGTAAATTTAATAATATAGAGGATTATATGCAAAAAAAAGAAAAAATCTATAACAGGTATAAAGATGCGTTTAAAGAGTTACCATTAGAAGTTAATCCTCATTCAGAAGAAATGAAAGCAAGATTTTGGAATAGCTTTATAAGAATAGATTCAGAAACGGTCTATGGTTTGAGTCAAGATTTCAAGCAGGTTACACCTGAGATGATAAGAAAGGAACTTGAAAAAAACAACTTTATTGCTAAACCAATTATTGTGCCACTTCATTTGACTGAAAAATATAGGGACTGTGAGTTTGTTGCACTATTCAAATTTGCCGAACATTTCTACGAAGTAGATAGGTCTGTTAGCACGGATGCTTATACATGTTGCCTAAGTCTACCAAGTGATGTTGAACTAAAGGAAGAGAAACAAAATGAAATAATAGATATCATTCGTAGGATGTTTGTTAAACAAACTATAAAGTTCTAGTAAATGCCAAGGAGGGTGTTTAGATGAACATTTTATTTACAAGTGTCGGCAGAAGAGTCGAATTAATAAGATCATATAAAGAGGCAGCGAGAAATATAGGGGTTCCTGTGACCATAATAGGTACGGATATTACCAATTCAGCACCAGCGCTGTCTTTTTGTGATAGATCATTTTTGACTTCGAAAGTTGAAGATGAAGGTTATATTGATGAAATAATTGAAATATGTAAAAATAATAGTGTGAAATTAGTGATTCCACTAAGAGAAGATGGGATATATATCTTTAGTGAAAATAGAGATTTGTTTTCCGATATCGGAGTAAAACTATTTATATCTAGTAAAGAAATGATAGAAATATGTAAAGATAAATCAAAAACAGCTATGTTTTTTGCAACATGTAAGTTAAGATATCCGACGGTTACGGAAAATGCTGAACGCTATAAAGGTCCATTTCCATGTTTCATAAAAAAGAGAAATAGAGATAACGATAATATAGGTTATAAAGTGGAAACAAAGGCTGAATTACTTGCTTTTGCAGATGAAATGGAAGACTATATTATTAGACCTTTTATTGAAGGAATAGAATATTCAGTTGACGTTTTTTGTGATTTTGAAGGAAATCCAATATATATAACACCGAGGGAAAGAATAAGTGTTAGAGAAAAAGAAGTTGTAAAAAGTAGAATAGTTCAAGATGAAAAAATAATAACAGAAAGTAAAATTATAATTAATAGATTTAAGCCAGTTGGCCCGATTTCAATTCATCTTATTAGAAAAGAAGGAACGAAAGAAGATTATTTTATCAAAATAATTCCTGGTTATAGCAGTGGTGTTCCTCATTCGATTAGAGCTGGAGCAGATTCTTCAACAGCAGCAATAATGATGCTTCTAGGAAAGAAGATGGGATACAAGGAAATGGCTGCAAGAGACAAAATCGGTTATAGCAGGTATGAAGATAGCGTTTGTACATATGGAAACGGAATTTATCATATAGATAAACTAGATATGATATTTGAACATGCTAATGGAATTAAAGTTGTTATTTTTGATTTAGATAATACTTTATATAGAGAAAGAGATTTCATAAAAAGTGGGTGTGCAGCAGTTGCCCAACAGGCTACTATGATTTTTAAGGAAGCAGTTTATACGCAGGTTTATGAGGATTTGGTATATGATACATTAGAAAAGAAACCTGCAATAATGAATCTAGTAAAGCACTTTGCAGCTGGACTACCACAGAAACGACAGTTCGATTTGACGCAATTGTTTTTAAATACATATAGGAACCATGATCCTAAAATTGGAATGACTCAAGATACTAAAGATGTATTAGATGCACTAAAAAAACGTGGAATTTCAATTGGAATTGTAACTGATGGCAGAAGTGAGGTTCAAAGAAAAAAATTAGTAAAGCTTGGATTAATGGATGATAGCAGAATCTCTGAAATAGTTATGACGGATGAGTTAGCTGGTAAAAATGGTAATCCGGCTATCTTTAGAAAACCAAATCCGTTGGCTTTTGAAATTTTAAAATTACGTTTTGAAGTTCCATATCATTGTATGATTTTTGTTGGAGCAAATATTCAAAAAGATTTTGAAACACCTCAAAGACTTGGAATGAGATGTCTTCATTATAATAACTTAAAAGAAAATATATTTAGTAAAAATGCGATGGATGCTATTCTAAGCATAAGGGTATAGGAATAGTTTGGGATAGTAGGCAGGCTTTTGACAAAAGTCAAAAACGTTAAGCATAGGGAGGGATGATGCTATGAAGATTTTGCACATTCTTGATTCAAATACATTTGCAGGGGTGGAAAATGTTATAGTGACAATAATTGCATATTTTTGCCGACACGATATTGCAGAATCAGTTTACCTTTCTCCAAGAGGAGATATAGAAGAAAAACTAAAAAAATATGGTGTGGATTATTATGGAGTAGACGTTTTGAGCAAAGATACATTAAAGACCGCAATTGATATTTTAAAACCAGATATAATACATACCCACGATTATAAATCAGCTGTTTTGGCAAGCAAAATAAAGTGCAATGCGAAGCTAATAATTCATATGCATCAAAATCCAAATTATTTGAAAAGACTATGCCACAGTTCAATATCTTTATTTTTGGCATGCAGAAAAGCTTGTAAAGTTTTAACAGTTACTGATGAAATTGAAGAAGATTTCATTTTTTCAAAATTTATAGAAGACAAGATTTATAATATTGGAGAGCCGATAAATGTTAGCAGAATTAGAAGGCTATCGAATGAGAGTTTTAGTTATGAAGGAATGTCTGATTTAAATGAAAAATATATATTTGATACAATTTTTGTGGGAAGGCTTTCTGATGAAAAAAATCCGATTTTACTTGCGGATATAATAAATTCATTATGTTTAGAAATGCCAAACATAAGGATTGCGGTTGTAGGAGATGGAGATGCAAGAGATAAGTTATTTGCTAGAATAGAGGATTATTTTTTAGAAAAAAATGTACTATATTTTGGAAGCATAGACAATCCGTATCCACTGATAAAAAAATCCAAATCATTTATAATCCCTTCGAGGGAAGAAGGATATGGAATAGCGGCAGCAGAAGCAATGATTCTTAGAGTGCCTGTAGTTTGTAGTGGAACTGGAGGGTTGGCAAAATTTGTAAATGATAAGTGTGGGAAGGTTTGCGGTTTTGTAAAAGATTCATATGTTGCAGAAGTGTATAGACTTGCGATTGACGATATTTATCATTTTAAAAAAGTTAAAGCCACAGAAAAACGTAGTATCTATTTAGATAATATAAAAGAATATTATCATTATATAACGAATGTTTACGATAAAATAAAGTTAGAGGAAGTGCTTTGGTATATGAAAAATAATGTTGCAAAATAAAAGAGGGTGAGAATAATTGGTGAGAGTTTTGCATGTGTTAAATGGACTCGGAAGTGGTGGCGCAGAAAAAATTATAATGGATTGGTATAGAAATATAGATAAAGACAAAGTTCAGTTTGATTTTTTAATACGATCAAATGAATGTATTTATGGTGAAGAAATTGAAAAAATGGGAGGGAAAATTTATTTTACATCGAGTTTTCCTAGGCACGTTATTAAGAATTACTTTGAAACTAAAAAAATATTTAAAGAAAACAAGTATGATGTTGTACATGTGCACGGCAATGCTTTGATTTATATGAGAGGAATAATTGAGGCAAAAAAAAATAAAGTTCCAATACGAATAATGCATAGTCACAACACATCAGCAAGGCGCAAAATCTATACAATAGTGCATTGGATAAATAGACATCGGCTAAAAAGATATGCTAATGTTTTTTTGGCGTGTTCAAACGAGGCTGGAAGTTGGATGTTTGGTAAAAAGAAATTTCAGGTTATTAATAATGGTATAAGGCAAGAAAATTTTCTTTATTCAGAAAAAAAGAGAAAAGAAAGCAGAAAAAATTTTAATTTCAAAGAAGAACTAGTAATAGGGAATGTTGGAAAATTTTTGCCAGCAAAGAATCATTTTTTTATGTTGGATATTTTTTCGGAAGTGTTAAAAAGAAAAGATAAAGCAGTTTTGTTATTGGTTGGAGAAGGTGGTAACCTCGAGTATGAGATTAAAAACAAAGTAAGAGAAAAGAATCTGTTAAATAATGTTATTTTTTTAGGATATAGAAGTGATGTTGGTTACGTAGAGCAGGCAATGGATGTTTTTTTGTTTCCATCTAAATATGAAGGAATGCCGATTTCTCTTGTAGAAGCACAATTCGAAGGGTTACCATGTGTTACAAGTGATTCGGTTTCTAAAGAATCTGATATAAGCGAAAATATTTGGTATTGTTCATTACAAAGTTCCGCAAAAGAATGGGCGGATGTAGTGCTTAAAGCGGCCGAAAAATGTCCGCATCATACAAATACTTTAAAAGAAGTTGCATATAAATATAATATAGAAAGAATTACCAAACAATTAGAAGAAATTTACAAAAAAAAATATACTAGATAAATATCAATTCTAGAAAACAGGATAGTTTATGAGGGGGAAAGGGAATGGAGTTTTCAGAACAGGATTCGTTGCTTTTATATTATGCAGTCTTTTCATTCTCTGTTTTTATGAGTTTTATCTATCAAAAAAAATATCAGTTAAAATCAACTAGAGAAAATGTTACTAGAGGGATGAAAAGAAAAAGCTTTAGTATGCCAATATTCATAATTGCACCGGTTGTTGCATTGCAAACGTTAAGGTATAGAGTTGGTACTGATTATTACGCATATGAAGTTTTGTATAAAAGTTTAACTAATGAAAAAAATAAAATTGTATATAATCAATATGTAAATGAACCATTGTATATTTACGAATCTCGATTGGTTAAAATGATTTTTAATGATGTTTGGGGTTTTTTCTTTTTAAATGCATTAATAGAAGCTGTTCTGATTTTTGTGATTTTTAATCATTATAAGGAAAAAATCAGTATGCCAATAGCGTATGTTTTGTTCTATAGCATGTTATATCCAACCTTTTTTAACATGGAAAGACAGGCTCTAGCATTGGTGATAGCATGGTTAGGAATGATTTTTTTTGAAAAAAAAGAATATGTAAAATATGTTTTAGTGATTTTGATTGCAATGGGATTTCATAATTCAGCTATAGTTTTTTTAATAGTTGGAATATTTTGTCGCATGGAGTCATTAATTAGATTTATAAGAAAATATGCTGGAATTTTTTGGTTTATAATAGCTGGCGCATTGATTTTTATGTATTATCAGGGCAAGATGGTTTTACAGTGGATAATACAAAACTTCAGCTGGTTAAGTAAATATAAATTATATCTGGCAAATGGAAGTACAAGAATGAGCATATCCTATATGTTAATTATTTTAATGACGATTCCGTGTATTGTATATATAAAGAATTTAAAAAATAATGAAAAATTTTCAAGGTTTTATGTAGTATGTTTTTTGACACAGGTATTTTTTTTGATAATGAGTTGTTCCGTTAATATTGGAAATAGATTATTTTTGTATTTTGAAAACTCTCAAATTATTTTAATTTCAATGCTTTGTAAATCAGTCACAGAAGGTAATAGAAAGTTTTTATCAATTGCTTATATTTTATTTGGAATTGTTTTCTTTTATAGTATGTACTATAATTCAAGAAATTCAGAAATTTTTCCATATAGATTGATATTAGAAAGATTTACAACGTGGCATTAGAAAAGTAGAAACATTATCTTTTAGGAGGATATATTATGAAAATAAAAGTTTCAATCGTTATTCCAATTTATAACCATGCAAAAACATTAAAGAGAGCCATTTTAAGCTGTATTAATCAGACATACAAAAACATCGAAATTATATTAATTAATGATGGTTCTACTGATGAAACAGGGAAAATATGTGAAAACGCAGTAAGAAAAGAGCCTCGTGTGAAGTATTATGTAAAAGGAAATGGTGGGGTATCTGATGCTAGAAACTTTGGAATTGAGCATGCTTCGGGAGATTATATTTCTTTTTTAGATGCAGATGATTCCTTAAGAAAAGATGCAATTGAAAATATGTTAAAAGAAATTGAAGATATAGATTTTTTGCCTGATTTGATAGTAGGTGGATATGTTAAACGAGATGGTAAAACAGGTAAAATAATAGAAAAGTGTTTGATAGAACATAAATTGATAACAGTAGATATTCCAAAGGTTCTTTTAAATGACAAACAGTTATTAGTATACAAAAGTGCGTGCGCAAAGCTATATAAATTTAACATAATAAAGGAAAAAGGTATACGTTTTGAAGAAGATGTAACTTTTGGAGAAGATGCATTTTTTAATCTGAAGTTCTTAGAATACACACAAAGCATAGTTCAAATCAACAAATATATGTATAATTATTATGAGAAAAACACATTAGAAAAAGTAAAAAGATATAAAATGGATGATGTTGAAAATATGTGGCATTTGAGCGAAGTTTTATATAATAAAAGAGTCAGATTGTTTAAACGTACTAACTGTTATGAAAAATATCAGCATAAAGTTGATATTCTTTATTTAGAACGCATCAGATTCTTTTTAAACATGACAATATCAAATAAAGCAAGCAGGAAAGAAGTGACAAAAAAATTAGAGCAGATTCCATTTGAAAGTGACATTATTTTTTCAAATATAAAAATGGATGAGGTTCAAAATATTCAGGATAAGATAGTTTTACTAGGTATATTGCTAAAAAGCAAAGAGTTTCTGTACAATTGTTTCAAATGTAAAGTTTGGGTTGGTGAAAAGTTAAAGGAGTATATTGCAAACAAAAGTTAGCTTTGCTATAATAAAAGTTGTGCTTAAAATTAAATGACTAAAAGAGCAATAATATTTTAGTAAGAGTTTAAAAGGAGATTAACATGGGTAAGTATTTTGGAACAGATGGTTTTAGAGGCGAAGCTAACACAGTATTAACAGCAGAACATGCTTTTAAAATCGGTCGTTATTTAGGTTGGTATTACAATCAAAATAGCAAAGGTAGAATTGTTATTGGTAAAGATACTAGACGTAGTAGTTATATGTATGAGTACGCTTTAGTTGCAGGTATTACTGCTTCAGGTTCAGATGCATTTTTATTACATGTAACAACAACTCCAAGTGTTGCTTACGTTGTTAGAACAGAAAATTTTGATTGTGGTATTATGGTATCAGCTAGTCACAACCCATATTCTGACAACGGAATTAAGGTTTTAGATGGAAACGGACATAAAATTTCGGCTGAAGTTGAATTGGCTATGGAAAAATATATTGATGGTGAAATCGATGAACTTCCATATGCAAAAATGGATAAAATTGGTGTTGCTAAAGATTATGCAATTGGAAGAAATCGTTATATTGGATATTTAATTTCACTTGCAACTCGTTCATATGATGGAATGAAAGTAGGATTAGATTGTTCTAACGGTAGTACATTTAATCTTGCTAAAAACGTATTTGATGCACTTGGTGCTAAAACATATGCAATTGGATGCGATCCAGATGGAACTAATATAAATAAAAACTGTGGTTCAACACACATTGAAGCATTACAACAACTTGTAAAAGAGAAAAACTTAGATGTTGGTTTTGCATTTGATGGTGATGCAGATCGTTGTATTGCTGTTGATGAAAATGGAAATGAGATTCACGGTGATTATATTCTTTACGTTTGTGGAAAATACCTTAAACAATGTGGCAAGTTACAGGGAAATACTGTAGTTGCAACAGTTATGTCTAACATGGGATTATTCAAAGCATTAGATACAGAAGGTATTGAATACTGTAAAACATCAGTAGGTGATAAATACGTTAATGAAGCTATGGTAGCTAATGGATATGTACTAGGTGGAGAGCAGTCAGGACACGTTATTTTCAGTAAACATGCTACAACAGGTGATGGTATATTAACAGCACTTATGTTAATGGAAGTTATTCTTGAAACAAGAGAATCACTTGGTAAATTAGCATCAGGAATGCGTATGTATCCACAATTATTAAAGAATGTTCGCGTAGCAGATAAGAAAGTTATCATGGAGAACGAACAAGTTAAAGCATTAGATAAACAAATTGCTGAAGAACTTGGAGAAAGAGGAAGAATTCTTCTTCGTGAAAGTGGTACAGAACCAGTTATTCGTGTAATGGTTGAAGCTGAAACAGATGAACTTTGTGAGAAATATGTTGGAAAAATGGTAGATTTAATTGAAACATTAATCTAATATTCAATTTAAGATATTTAAATACGAAATACGCTTGATTTTATAAATTGGATTAACGAAGTAGTTTATAGAAGACTGCTAGTTAATCCAATTTTTTTATAATTTTTGTCAATACCAAAATATCGCATAACAATAATCATTAAAAATAATAAAAACAAAAATATATGCAAAAAACTAGCGTATAATAGAGTTATATTGTAAAATGAAAAGGCGAAACAAATTTTTTTGCATAAAAATAAATATTATTTGATATAACAAAGAGGTAAAACAATGAGTGAAAAAAAATATGAAATATTAGTGGCAGAGGATGATGCCGACATAGTTGAACTTATGGTATTATATCTTGAAAACTCTAATTATAATGTGTTGAAAGCTTCTGATGGAGTTGAAGCATATGAAGTTTTAAAAACAAATAATGTAGATTTAGCTATAGTTGATATTATGATGCCAAAGATGAATGGTTATGAGTTAATTAAAAAAATTCGTGAAACAAGCAATATTCCAATAATCATCGTTTCTGCAAAAAATAGTGATAGTGATAAGATACTTGGGCTAGACTTAGGTGCAGATGATTATGTCGTTAAGCCTTTTAATACGCTAGAATTGGTTTCTCGGGTTAATTCAAATTTACGTCGTTTTTACGACTTTAATGATAATAAAGGTCGTGAATCAGAAATTTTGAAAGTTGGAGAATTAGAACTTGATACTAATAATCTCATTTTGAAAAAAAATAAAAATGAGATAGAACTAACCCCAACAGAATATAAAATAGTATCGTTACTTATGAAAAAGCCTGGACGAGTATTTACAAAAGTTCAAATATATGAAAATGTAAAGGGCGAATATTTTGAGGCGGATGATAACACTATAATGGTCCATATTTCAAAAATTCGTGAAAAAATAGAAGAAGACAGTCATAATCCAAAATATATAAAAACAGTAAGAGGGTTAGGATATAAAATTGAAAATATTAAGTAAAAAAGTCAAGGAAAGAATATTATTATTATTAAAAATAAAAAAAATAGAGTACCTAGATCGAAAAAGAGTAATAAGTGATAGTTTGTATTTTTTGATTATGAAAAACTTTTTCCTGTTTTTCGTAGTGGTAGCATGCTTGATAGGTGTAACATATTTTGTTTCTTCTAGCATTGAAGGACAGATAGAAAATCAGAATATTGTAGAATACAGTGTCCAAAAGGTAGAGAATAAGCTTAAAAGTGGGAGATATCGTGATATAAATTTATCCAGAGCAGTCGGAAAAAATGGATACTTTGAAATTCTCGATGAGAAAGGAAAGTGTTTATACTCAAGTGGTGATCGTCAAAAAAATTATACGCTTGATTCAATAGAATATATACCGGATATTTCGGTTGATACGTTTGTACAGCTTGCCTATACAGTTAAAGACAACAAGAAGTTATTAGTTATTTCTTTGTATGAGGCTGAATATAAGGATGATGGTAAATATCAGGGCGATAAGCTAAAAATAATAATGGTTCTCGATGAAAAAAGAAATGTTGTTTTTTCTAACCGTGATCAAAATGGAAAAAACAAGCTTTCAGAACGTGAATATAAATTGTTATGTACAGGATATGACAAAGGCGCTTATTTACAAAAATATAAGTTTATTAATCAGTATGGTGATACAAGATATATGATTGTTCATATTAGCAGAGGACATAGAGTAAAAGCCCGTAATATGTTTTATGTATACATTGTTACAGTTGCAATTATGGGAATTATTTTTATAGGTTTATTATTGTCGTTTAGTTTTTCAATGAGGAAAAATGTAGAAAAACCAATTAGTTTGATAAGTAAAGCTATGAGAAAGGTTGAAAAAGGCGAAAGTTATAATCCTGTAGAATATTATGGTGCTCAAGAATTTGTGGATATGTGCGAATCCTTTAACAGTATGGCACAAAAGCTTAAAACTAGTGAACAAGAGCGAAAACGAATAGAAGAGCAAAAACAAAAAATGTTAGCAGATATATCGCATGATCTTAAGACACCAATCACAGTAATTGCAGGGTATACAAAGGCGTTAGCGGACGGAATGGTGCCAAAAGATAAACAGGACAAATATCTTGAGGCGATAAATAATAAGGCAGAGTTATTAAGTGGATTGATTAATTCTTTCTACGAATATTCAAAATTGGAACATCCAGATTACAATATAGTTGTGACAGAAGACGATATTTGTGAATATTTAAGAGAATATATTGCTGCAAAATATAATGAATTTGAAATATTAGGAATAGATATTCAAATTGATATTCCAGAAATTGAAGTAATGGCTGAATTTGATACAACAAGCTTAAAACGTGTCTTTGAGAATATTATAACAAATGCTATTAAACATAACAAAAAAGGAACGTGTTTGTACGTATGCCTATATGAGATGGGAGAAAACATAAAAATAATTCTTGCAGATAATGGAAATGGAGTTCCAGAACATTTAAAAGATACTATTTTTAATCCATTTGTTGTAGGCGATGAATCAAGAAATAGCAAACAAGGAACAGGACTAGGTCTTTCTATTGCTCAAAAAATAGTTGAGCAACATCAAGGTACAATAAAATTGGTTGATGAAGAAAATGTTGAATGGAAAACAGTTTTTGAAATAGTGATACCTAAAAAACATAAAAAACTATAAAGAATAATAACTATAATAAAAAAAGCATAAATAATAACAGTAACAACAATAATAAATATAATATCAAAAAGAAAAAAGAAAAAAGAAATAAGAAATAAGAAATAAAAAACCACCTTCATAGAGGATGACTTAATCAATCTAACTCAAACGATATATATTTCTCTTAAAGTAGATTGAGAAAACATCATATGAAGGTGGTTTATGTTATTATTTAAACTTAATTCTATAAATTTAATTGTTTAAACTTAATTGCTTAAACTTAATTATTTAAACTTAATTCTATAAATTTAATGCGTTGAATAAATAATATGAAATATTAGTTGAATTTAAAAGTATCTTTTAAACCTAACCATTTTGTATCTTTTTCGCTTAGGTTAAGTGGAGTACCATCTTCTAATGTATATCCTTCACCTGAAGCTGTTCCTTTGTATTCACCCTTTAATTGTGGCCATTCAATACCGATTTCAGGATCATTCCAAGCCATTCCGCCTTCATCACCTGGGTGATAGAAGTCAGTTACTTTATAGCAGAATTCAGCAACATCAGATAAAACTAAGAATCCGTGAGCAAATCCTTCAGGAATATAGAATTGTTTTTTGTTTTCTTCAGAAAGTTCTACACCATACCATTTACCATATGTTTTAGAATCACTTCTTAAATCAACAGCAACATCGAATACATTACCACGTACAGCACGTACTAATTTACCTTGAGGAAATTGTTTTTGGAAGTGTAAACCACGTAAAACACCTTTTGTAGAAGATGACTGATTGTCCTGAACGAAAACCATATCAAGACCAGCTTCGTGCATATCGTTCTGGTTATATGTTTCCATGAAATATCCTCTAGCGTCACCGTGTACAGCAGGAGTAATTACGCATAATCCTTCGATTCCACCAACATTTTTTTCAACTTTAATCTGTCCCATTTTATAATCCTTCTTTCTATATAAATCTTAATTAAAGTATATATAAACTATATTATATATAAATCATAAAAAATGAAAATAATTAGTCTAAGTTATCAAAATCTAATTCGCTTATATAACGTTTTACAGCATCTTGCCAACTTGGAAGTGGATTGAAACCGTTTTCAACAAGTTTTGATTTATCAAGACGGCTGTTAAAAGGTCTTGCTGCCTTAGAAACACCGTATTCTTCAGTAGTAACTGGTTTTACTTCAATTTTATCAGTTGAATATTCTGAGTGGCCTAATTCAACAGCCTGACGGAAGATTTCTTTTGTAAAATCAAACCAGCTGATGTATCCAGCTTTGCATCCTTCTTTAGTAAATGCATCATTATCATTGATTAATAATTCAGCTTCTTTAGAAGTAGCAGGTTTACCTTCTTTAGTAACTTCTGAGTTAGTTGCATGATAGTAGCCATATTTATCAGTAGCAATCATGTCACATAATAAAACAGCTAAATCATAAGTGTAAGTTGGAGTACCAATCTGATCGCTAACAACAGTTAATTTATCGTGGTTCTTTCCAACTCTAAGCATTGTTTTGATAAAGTTCTTTCCGTTTCTACCAAATACCCATGCAATACGAACGATGAAATATTTGCTAAGATTTTCAGAAACAGCAAGTTCACCATCAAGTTTTGTTTGTCCGTAAACGTTAAGAGGTGCATATTCTTTACAATCTGGAGTCCAAGGAGTTAATCCCTGACCATTAAATACATAATCTGTTGAGATATACATAAATTTGCAACCAGATTCTTTTGCACTATCTAATTTTTTTACAGCATTAACAAGGTTTAAAGTTCCAATAGAGTTAACCATTTTAACTTTGTCTTTTTTATCTTCATCTTCAGCTAAATCAACGGCTGTCCATGCAGCACAGTGAACGACAGCATCGACATCTTCTCTAAGAAGAGTCTCTTCGACTGCTTTAGCATCAGTAATATCTAATGAAACATATTTTGCTGTTGTCACAGCAGAACCATCAGCAACTCCACAATAAGCTGGAGCAATATCAGAACCGATGCAAACATAATCTGTTCCATTTTCTTTATTACGTTTGTATAATTCATTAACAACATCATGACCTAATTGGCCACAAACACCTGTAACAAGAATCTTCATTGTAATCTCCTTTAAAAATAATCTTAAAAAATAATCTTAAAAAATAATATAACGCATTATTAAAATTTTTCCCCACCATAAAAATATGGTGAGGAAGTAAAAAGCTAAAAAATATTAGCGATTTTTATACATTTTTTCGTAGTAGTTTTGGTATTCACCAGAAACAATTGGTTCCCACCAATCTTTATTATCTAAATACCATTGAATTGTCTTTTTGATACCGTCTTCGAATTTTGTTTCAGGTAACCAACCAAGTTCGTTGTGAATCTTAGTAGGATCGATAGCATAACGCATATCATGTCCTTTACGATCTGAAACGTGTGTAATTAATGATTCAGGTTTATCTAAAGCTTTGCAGATTAATTTAACGATATCGATGTTCTTCATTTCGTTGTGTCCACCAACATTGTATACTTCACCAACTTTACCTTTGTGGATGATTAAATCGATAGCTTTGCAGTGGTCTTCAACATATAACCAATCACGAACATTTAAACCTTCGCCATAAACAGGAAGCTGTTTGTCGTGTAATGCATTAATTACCATAAGTGGAATTAATTTTTCTGGGAAGTGGTATGGTCCGTAGTTGTTTGAACAACGGCTGATTGATACAGGAAGTCCATAAGTTCTGTGGTAAGCTAAAACTAATAAATCAGCTGCAGCTTTTGAAGAAGAGTATGGGCTTGATGTATGAATAGGTGTTGTCTCTGTGAAGAATAAGTCTGGTCTATCAAGTGGAAGATCACCATAAACTTCATCAGTAGATACCTGGTGATATCTCTGGATGCCATATTTACGACAAGCATCCATAAGTACAGATGTACCAATGATATTAGTGTCAAGGAATACCTGTGGGTTTTCGATAGAACGGTCAACATGGCTTTCAGCTGCAAAGTTTACAACCATGTCTGGGTGTTCTTCTTCGAATAATTTATATACTGCTTCACGATCTGTGATGCTAATTTTTACAAATCTAAAGTTTGGGTTGTCCATAACAGGCTCTAATGTAGAAAGGTTACCTGCATATGTAAGTGCGTCTAAACAGATAATTCTGTAATCTGGATATTTGTTTAACATGTGGAAAACAAAGTTACTTCCGATAAAACCAGCTCCACCAGTAACAATAATAGTCATTATAAAATCCTCCTGATAAAAAATTTATTAAAAAAAATAATAATTAAACTATAAAAATATCTCAATTAATGAGTTGTAAAAATTAATGAAGTGTATCAATGAATTTTCCGTTTAATACATCCATTAAATAACGTCCATATTGGTTTTTCTTTAAAACTTCATAGACTTTAAGAACATCTTCTCTTGTAATCCATCCATTTAAGTATGCAATCTCTTCAAGACAAGCAATTTTTCTATGCTGATGTGTTTCGATTGTTTTAATGAAGTTTGTAGCGTCTACAAGACTTTCATGTGTACCTGTATCAAGCCATGTAAATCCTTGACCAAGTAATTCAACGTTTAACTCATTGTTTTCAAGATAAATTCTATTAAGGTCAGTGATTTCTAACTCGCCACGAGCAGAAGGTTTAAGGCTTTTAGCGTACTCGATAACCTTGTTATCATAGAAGTATAAACCAGTTACACAGTAATTACTTTTTGGCTTTTCAGGTTTTTCTTCAATAGAAATAGCCTTACCCGACTCATTAAATTCAACGATACCAAATCTTTCAGGATCGTCAACGTAATATCCAAATACTGTAGCACCTTTACCGTTTTCAGCGTTATCTACAGCAGCTTTTAATCTTTGTTTTAAACCATGTCCAGAGAAAATGTTATCTCCAAGAACCATAGCAACACTATCATTGCCGATAAATTCCTCACCAATAATAAATGCTTGAGCTAATCCGTCTGGGCTAGGCTGTACAGCATAACTTAAATTTACACCAAATTGGCTACCATCTTTTAATAATTCTTTAAAACGTGGTGTATCCTGTGGTGTTGAAATGATTAAAATATCACGAATACCTGCATTCATAAGAACAGATAATGGATAATAAATCATTGGTTTGTCATAAATTGGTAGTAACTGTTTTGAAGTTACCATTGTTAATGGATAAAGGCGAGTGCCAGATCCACCTGCAAGAATAATTCCTTTCAATTGTCTTGCCTCCTAACGTTTATTATAAATATTTTAAATTCATGTTTAATGGAATTTAATCCATGTTTGTATTATAAAGGGTTACGTTACGTAATGTGCAAGTGTTTTGCATTAAAAATTATTTTTTGTTAAAAATACATAAAAGTACATGTAAAGAATCTACTCTTTATGTGCAATAAAGATACCTGCTTCTTTAGTAACTTTAAAATCTGGAGCAATCTTGGAATCTACGAAATTTCTAAAATCCTTATATTTATCTAAAATATATTGGTTTTGGTTTCCGTGGCACGATAAAATGTATTCTATAATTGGCTCAGAGGCATCAATTATTAGTTCATCAGCATAAATATATTTTTCAATTTTGAAAAAAGATTTTTTGAGCAATGATTCGCCATTTTCCAAACCAAAAGTTTCATATAAATTGTTGGCAGATAATATAATTCGTGAATCAAATTCATTTACTAGTTCGTTTAATTCTTTCATATGATTAGAACTGTATGTGCTGCAAATCAGTTTTCCATGTGGTTTTAAAACACGATATATTTCAGAACGTGCATGTTCGAAACTGTTGCAATAAAATAAAACATGGTTGGCAATCACGGTATCAAAGGTGTTGTTATCAAATGGAATGCTTTGGCAATCAAAAGCTTTAAAATGCATATTTTTTTTAATAGTCGATGGTAAAAAAGATAAACATCTGCGAGCATCACGCAACATTCCTTTTGAAATATCGGATAAAACTATATTGATATTATCAGGGATTAATTGAGCATTTTCCGCCCAAAGTGAGCCGTTGCCACATCCGATTTCAAGTATATTTTCGTTAGATTTAAAACCGCATTGCTCAAAAATCCAAGGGAACCAGCCCTTTGGATTGGTAGAATACTTTTGGTGCAAATTAATTCGTGAAGAAATGTTGTTTGCATTTTGGTATTGTGTTTTTAAACTAGTCTGCATTCCTGTTAAATGAATTAAGTTAAGCATTTGGCTCCAATCAATATTTTTATTCTTTTCAATGACAGAAGTTGTATCTAAAATAGCTTTCTGTACTAATTGCATTTGCTCGATTTTATCTTGAATTAAAGTCGATTGAAGTTTTAAAGAATTCAGTAAAAAATGATAATCTAAATCATTAATAGTTAATTCTTTTATTTCATCCAAGGAAAATCCAAGATATTTAAATAGGAGAATTTGTTGCAATTTGGCAAAATCTTCATCAGTGTAATATCGTGCCATTGTGTTTTCATTAATATAGGAAGGTTTAAGAATATTTTGATTATCATAATATCTTATAGTCCTAGTAGAAACATTTGCCATTTTTGCAAATTGTCCCGAAGTATAATATTTTGACAAATCGATGTTTTTATTGTTTTTTTTAGTCATTTTATCCATCCTTCGTTAAAAAAAGTTTTTTTTATTATAACATTTATTATTTTAAAAAGTAAAAACTTTTCAAATACTCTTGACTGTGATAAAATAGACACGTCGAGTTATGCTCGCGGGCTTATATGATGAATAATATAATAGGGAAAATAGGAGGACAGACATCATGGATTTTTCTAAAGAGTATCAGAGATGGTTAACAGATTCATATTTTGATGAAGACACTAAAGCAGAGTTAAGAGCTATTGAGGGAGATAAAGCAGAGATTGAGGATAGATTTTATCGTACACTTGAGTTCGGTACAGCTGGTTTGAGAGGTGTTATAGGGGCAGGCACTAATCGTATGAACATTTATACTGTAAGACAGGCTACACAGGGTCTTGCAAATTATATTTTATCACAGAATGCACAGGATAAAGGTGTTGTTATTGCACACGATTGTAGAATTATGTCGCCTGAATTTACACAGGAAGCAGCATTATGTTTGGCAGCAAACGGAATAAAAACATATGTATTCCCAAGCTTACGTCCAACTCCAGAACTTTCATTTGCAGTTCGTAAATTAGGATGTACAGCTGGTATTGTAGTTACAGCAAGTCATAACCCAAGAGAATATAATGGATACAAAGTATATTGGGAGGATGGTGCACAGATTACACCACCACATGACACTAATATCATGGCAGAAGTTGCTAAAGTAACTGATTTTTCACAGGTAAAAACAATGGATTTACAGGCAGCTAAAGATGCTGGATTATATATTACTGTTTCAGATGAAATAGATGAGCCATATTTTGCTGAACTTAGAAAACAGTCAATTCATCCAGAAATCATTAAAAAAGTTGCAAAAGATATTAAAGTTGTATATACACCATTCCACGGAACAGGTTTAGAATCAGTACAAAGAGTATTAAAAGATTTAGGCTTTGAGAATGTTTATATTGAACCAACACAGGCTGTGGCAGATGGAAACTTTCCAACTGTTGATTATCCAAACCCTGAAGATCCAAAGGCATGGGAACTTGCTCTTAAATTAGCAAAAGAAAAAGATGCAGATATCGTTTTAGCAACAGATCCTGACGCAGACAGATTAGGGGTTTATTGTAAAGATACTAAGACTGGTGAATACGTAAGTTTTACAGGTAATATGTCAGGAATGTTAATTGCTGAGTACATTTTAAGAGAAAAAACAAAATTAGGTATTATGCCTGAAAATCCAGCTTTAATTGAATCAATTGTAACAACAGATATGGCTAAAGCTATAGCAAAAGCATATGATGTTAAATTAATTGAAGTTTTAACTGGATTTAAATATATCGGTGAACAGATTAAAAACTTTGAAGAAACAGGATCAAATAATTATGTGTTCGGTCTTGAAGAAAGCTATGGTTGTTTACCAGGAACATATGCAAGAGATAAAGATGCTCCAGCAGCTGTAACAATGTTATGCGAAGTTGCTGCATATTGCAAAAACGAAGGTAAAACTTTATGGGATGCTATGATTGATTTATATGAAAAATATGGTTACTATAAAGAAGGTCTTTCAACTCTTACATTAAAGGGTGTTGATGGAGCTGCAGAGCTTAAAAAATTAATGGATAAAGCACGTTCAAGCAAATTTGAACAGATTGGTGACTATAAAGTGCTTGCAATCAGAGACTATGCTGATGACACAAGATTAGATATGGAAACAGGCAAAGTTGGAAGCACAGGATTACCTAAATCTAATGTTTTATATTACGAACTTGAAAATAATGCATGGTGCTGCGTAAGACCATCAGGTACAGAGCCAAAGATTAAATTCTATTTTGGTATCAAAGGAGAGTCTATGGAAGACGCAGAATCTAAACTTGAGTCATTAAAGAATGCAGTTAATGAATTATTTCAGTAATTCAAAATAAAAAAACGGGCCACTTTTCCGTGGTTATCTGTCAGATGAGGTTAGGTTTATGTCGAAAAAAATAGTTAAAAAAAGAAAAAGAAGAAAAAAGATTGTTATTTTTGCAATTGAAGTCATTGCTTTGGCAATATTACTTGTAATTTTATATATCGTCAACTTCTTTAATCATGTGCAAAAGGGTGGACTAGATAAAGGTGATGTTGCGATAAATAAAGAGGTTGCAGATGATTCGTTTTTCCAAAAAGGACAATATACAAATATAGCTTTGTTTGGATTGGATAACCGTGGGAGTGGTCAGTATGATAACGGTAATTCTGATACAATTATGATTGCAAGTATTAACAATGAAAACAAAAAGGTTAAGTTAATTTCTGTATATCGTGATACATATTTGCTGGTTGGAAAAAATAAATTAGCTAAGGCTAATAGTGCATATGCAATTGGTGGTGTTAAAAATGCTGTCAGAATGTTGAATGCTAATTTAGATTTAGATATTCAAAATTATGTTACGGTTGACTGGGGTGCTTTGGTTAAGGCAATCGATGCTTTAGGTGGAATTGATATTGAAATTAGTAGAGCAGAGATGAATAAAATAAATGAATATACAGTTGAAATTGTTATGATGACTGGTAAACAGACTACGAAACTGAACACTTATGGTAATGTTCATTTAGATGGTACTCAAGCCACATCGTATGCTAGAATCCGTAAATTACAAGGTGATGATTATTTGCGTTCGTCAAGACAAAGGATTGTTTTACAGGCTATGCTTGAAAAAGCAAAAACAGCAGGTATTACCAAGTTGGGAACAATGGTTGACAGCATAAAAGGTGATATTAGTACTTCGCTTTCAACAAAAGATATGATTAGTTTGATTAGCCATGTTAAAGAATATCAGATTGAGTCGACAACGGGTTTCCCATTTAAACTTGGTACTCAAAATATAAATGGTGAAGATACTGTTGTGCCAGCTGAATTGGCGAATAACGTTGCTGAATTACATCAGTATATGTTTGGAGATGACGATGGTGAATATGCAGTATCTCAAAATGTAGAATCTATAAGCAATAGAATTAAATCAAGAACGGGTTATACATCAAGAAGCAAATACATAGTAGATACAAATAAATACAATAACACGGCAGGTAATAATAGTACTACTGGCACTATTGAAAAAAATGAAAAAAGTTCCAAAGAAAGAGAGTAACACAATGAGCAACGAAGTGATTAATAAGGTTAAATCGACCAACCAAAAATATTTAAAGAAGAATTTAGAGAATATCCCGGTTAAGGTGATGTCTCAATTAGAAAATATGGATTGGACATATCTTGATTTAATTAATCAGGAAGTGAAGCCAAGAGGAACATTTTCTCCTATTGAGGCTATGGAATTATCAGAAATTGAAGCTAATAAATCAAGTCTTAAAGAAAAAGGTTTAGAAGCAATTAAGGCAGGTAAAGTAGCTGCTATTTTATTGGCTGGTGGACAAGGAACAAGACTTGGCTTTGATAAAGCTAAAGGAATGTTTAATATCGGAGAAACAAAGGAACTATACATTTTTGAACAGTTGATTAATAATATGATGGATGTTACAAATGATGCAGGTTGTTTCATTCCATTATATATCATGACTAGTGAAAAAAATGATAAGGATACAAGAGAGTTTTTTGAAGAACATAATTATTTTGGATATGATAAGAACTTTGTTAAATTCTTTGTACAAGATATGGCACCAGCAACAGATTTTGAAGGAAATCTTTTATTAGAGAGCGAAGATTCGTTAGCAATGTCACCAAACGGTAATGGAGGTTGGTTTAATTCACTTATTAAAGCGGGATTAGATGAAGAACTTAAAGCTAAAGGAATCGAATGGTTAAACGTTTTTGGTGTAGATAACGTTTTACAGAGAATTGCAGATCCTGTTTTTGTTGGTGCAACATTAGAGTCAGGCTGTGAATGTGCGTCAAAAGTAGTTAGAAAAGCTAATCCAGACGAAAAAGTAGGGGCTCTTTGTTTAGAAAATGGCAAACCATCTATTGTAGAATATTATGAATTAACTCCTGAAATGGCAGAAGCTAGAAATGAAAAGGGAACACTTTTATATGGCTTTGGAGTAACGCTTAATTATTTGTTTAAAGTTGAAAAATTAAGAGAAATTTCAAAGAATAGTTTACTACCACATATTGTGAAGAAAAAAGTGCCATATTTGACTGAAGAAGGAAAATTAGTTAAACCAGAGGAGCCAAATGCATATAAATTTGAATTGTTAATAATTGATATGATTTATATGATGGATAATTGTTTAGGTTTTGAAGTGGAAAGAAATAAAGAGTTTGCTCCTGTAAAAAATGCTAAAGGTATCGACTCAGTTGATACAGCAAGAGAATTATTGAAAATTAATGGTGTGAACATCTAAATGATTATAGTGTGTCTATCAATTGTGTTTAATGTATAAGAAACATTATTATTTTTATTTTTTATCACAAAATAAACACAAGAGATAGATACACTTATTTTGTATCAAAGAGGAGAAAAGTAAAGTTTTATATTTTAAAAGGTTTATATAAATACAAGCAAGAAAAATTGTGTAAAAGAGAAAGGAGCATAACAATGGATAATAACAACAATAATTCTAATAATACATTTGAAAATGGAATGAATCAAAATCCTAATGTGAATCCCTATTTGAACAACAGAAATATGTATCAAAACAACGGTGGAATGAATCAAGGTCAACCAATGCAGCAACAGCCAATGAATCAACAGCAGATGAACCAAGGACACCCAACACAGCAACAGCCAATGCAGCAACAGCAGATGAAGCAGGGACAACCAACACAGCAACAGCCAATGCAGCAACAGCAGATGAAGCAGGGACACCCAACACAGCAACAGCCAATGAATCAACAGCAGATGAACCAAGGTTATCCAACACAGCAACAGTCAATGAATCAACAACAGATGAACCAAGGACACCCAACACAGCAACAGTCAATGCAGCAACAGCAGATGAAGCAGGGACACCCAGCACAGCAACAGTTAATGAATCAACAGCAGATGAAGCAGGAACAACCAACACAGCAACAACAGTTGAATCAGGCACAGGTAGTACGTGAAAAACCAAAAAAGAAAAAGGGTAAAAAAATTGCAGCGATTATCGCCGTTCCAATTACAATTGGTTTGATTACTACAGGTGTGCTTGTTGGATTAGATTATACTGGATTTAAATTTGATTCGTCATCTCAAAATAATAGTGTTAAATTAAGTACTACCAGCACTAAGGGTAAAGCAAAAAATTTACAAGATGTTTCAGATGTTGTAGATGAAGTAATGCCTTCTATTGTTGCAATCACTAATTTGCAGGAAGTTCAAGATGATGATGATTATTATGGGTACTATTCTAGAAGAGGTAGTAAACAACAGGCATCAGCAGGATCTGGTATTATTATTAAACAAAATGATACTTATATTTACATTGTAACTAATAATCATGTAGTTGCTGATTCAAAATCATTAAAGATTAAATTCTGTGACAAAGCTGTAGTTAAAGCGGAGATACAAGGACAGGATGAATCAAATGATCTTGCTGTTGTTAGAGTAAAAATATCAGATATAAAAAAATCAACCTATAAAAAGATTAAGTTAGCAAAATTAGGTGATTCCAAAAAATTAAGTGTAGGTGAGCCAACAATTGCAATAGGTAATGCTCTAGGATATGGACAGTCAGTTACAACAGGCGTTGTTTCAGCTTTAGGTCGTTCTGTTCAAGGAAAATCTGAAGATGGAGATAAGGCATCAGCATCTAATTTAATTCAAACAGATGCAGCAATTAATCCAGGTAACAGTGGCGGAGCGTTATTAAATAGTAAAGGTGAAGTTATTGGTATTAATTCTGCTAAAACTGCAGGTCAAGCCATTGAGGGAGTAGGATTTGCTATTCCGATGGAAGATGTAAAACCAATAGTTGAAGATCTTATTTCAAAAGAAAAGATAGACGAATCTGAAAGAGGTTATCTTGGAATTAACGGTAATAATGTAACAGAAGATTATAGTGCTATGTTGGATATTCCAAAGGGAGTTTATGTTACAGAGGTACAGCCAGGAAGCGCAGCAGAAGCAGCTGGAATACAAAAAGATGACGTTATAGTTGGAGTTAATGGTTCTAGTGTATCTACTATACAAGAGCTACAGCAAAAACTATCTAATTGTAAAGTAGGCGATAAAGTTAAGATTAAAATTGCACGAGATGATGGAACAGGATACAAAGAGACAGAAGTTGAAGTGACATTAGGTGCAAAAAATCAATAGTATATTTGCATAAAAATAATAAAAAATCAATAAAAATTTTTATAAAATAAAATAAATGCTCGTGGAGGAAAAAACATTATTTTGTATCTTTTTTCCAAAGCGAGCATAATTACTTGAAAAAACCAAAAATTAGGAATATAATCATAGCGTTGTTAAATTGAGGGTACGTAAGTATATCAACAAGGAGAAGCATTCTAATGAAACAATTAAAAGGTTTAATATTACAAATGTGCAAATTCAGTGCAGTTGGTACATCGTGTTTTGTAATTGATTATGTTTTAATGATTGTTTTTACAGAACTTTGTAATATGGAATATTTATTCTCTTGTGCATTTTCATTTACGATTTCAGTTGTCATAAATTATATATTGAGTATGCAATTTGTATTTCAAGGGAAAGAAGAAATGCATAAGATAATAGAAATTATAATATTTTCTTCATTAAGTGTTGTAGGTTTGGGATTAAACTTACTACTGATGTGGGGTGGTGTTGAATTTTTGGAATTTTCGTATATACATGCGAAAGTTTATGCATCACTAATCGTTACAGGTTATAATTTCTTTTCTAGAAAACTCTTTCTAGATTCTTCTAAAGAGAAAGAGGTAATAAATTCAGCAATGAGAGAAATTGGTTATACTGAAATTAATAGCTATACAGAGATTAATAGATAAGCAATTGGCGGACAAGGTATCTTTTGTCTGACTTTTTGCTTTTTAATTGTTAAAAAAAAGACATAATAAAGGTTGACAAATCTCTTTTAGTTAATATTGACGAAAAAATGACAAAAAAATAATAATATATTATTGATAAAAAAATAGATTTTTTGTTGAAAATAGTGTATTATATGGTACGGGAGCGATTGTAAATTAATTGACAAACTAGTAGAATTAAATCATAATAATAACATAGTTATTATTGGTTTGAGGAGGCTTTGTTATATGAAAAAAAAGAAGATAGTAATTGCTCTTGGACATGATGCGTTAGGAACAACATTGCCAGAGCAACAACAGGCAATTAAAAAAACTGCTAAGGCAGTTGCAGATTTTATTAGAGATGATTATCAGGTTGTAATTACGCATAGTAATGGTCCACAAGTTGGTATGATTCATACTGCAATGAATGAATTTTGTAGAATTTATCCAGAATATACTAAAACACCTATGTCAGTGTGCTCAGCTATGAGTCAGGGATACATTGGATATGATTTACAAAATGCAATTCGTACAGAACTTCTTGGAAGAGGAATTTACAAGACAGTTTCAACAATCTTAACGCAGGTCGAAGTTGATCCATATGATGAGGCTTTTTATCATCCAACAAAGATAATTGGCAGAATAATGAATGAACAAGAAGCTGAAGAAGAAGAAAAAAAAGGAAATCATACTGTTAAAGTTGAGGGTGGCTACAGAAGAATTGTGGCAGCACCTAAACCTGGAAATATTGTTGAGATAGATGCAATCAAGGCATTGTCAGATGCTGATCAGGTTGTTATTGCTTGTGGTGGTGGTGGAATACCAGTACTGGCACAGGGGCATAAATTAAAAGGCGCAAGTGCTGTTATTGAGAAAGACTTAGCAGCAGGTCGTTTGGCGCAGCTGCTTGATGCAGATAGACTTGTTATTTTAACAAGCGTAGATAAGGTTTGTGTCAATTATGGTAAAGAAGATCAGGAAGAACTAGATGTTTTATCTGTCGAAAAAGCAAGAGAGTTGCTTGGAAAAGGTGAGTTTGAGAATGGAACTATTAAGCCTAAGATTGAAGCAGCAGTTGATTTTATCGGAGAATCAGCGATTAAATCAGTTCTAATCACTAAGCTAAATAAAGAATCAAGTTCTATTACAGGTGGTATGGGAACGTTAATAAAAAAGTAAATGAATAGTTATACTTTGGCTAATTAAGTCCGATATAAAAGATGGTAGCTAGAGTTACACATTTGTGTGACGTCTATATAGATACAAATTAACCACAATAGTGGCAAGATATTCAGGAGGATTTTATGTATTATCGCAAAACAAAAATCGTTTGTACATTAGGCCCAGCAGCCAATGATGAAGAAACATTACGTCAGCTTATCGAAGCTGGAATGAACGTAGCACGTTTTAACTTCTCACATGGTTTACATGATGAGCAGAAAAGTCGTTTAGAAAGATTAAAGAAAGTTCGCGAAGAAATGGGTAAACCAGTTGCAGCTTTACTTGATACTAAAGGACCAGAAATTCGTTTAGGTGAATTCGAAAACGGCGGAATCGTTCTTGAAAAAGGACAGAAATTCACACTTACAACAGATGAGAGTGTTGTTGGTACACAAGATATTGTTTCAATTACATACAAAGAATTACCAAGCGACGTTAAAGCTGGTAACCATATCTTAATCGATGACGGTTTAATTGATATGTTAGTTGAAAGCGTTGATGGTAAAGAAATTCACTGTCGCGTAGAAAACGGTGGAAAAGTTGGTAATAAAAAAGGTGTTAACGTACCAGACGTAGATTTATCTATGGAATTTATCAGCCCAAAAGATCATGATGATATCGTATTTGCTGTAGAAAACGGATATGACTTTATCGCAGCTTCATTCGTTCGTACAGCTCAAGATGTTTTAGATATCAGAAAAATCTTAGAAGAGAAAAAAGGTACAGATATTAAAATCATCTCTAAAATCGAAAATATGCAAGGTGTTAAAAACATTGATGAAATCATCGAAGTATCAGATGGTATCATGGTAGCTCGTGGTGACATGGGTGTTGAAATTCCACTTGAGGATGTACCAGTAATCCAGAAGATGATCATTAAGAAAGTTGTTGCTGCAGGTAAGATTGTTATCACAGCTACACAGATGCTTGATTCAATGATTAGAAACCCAAGACCAACTCGTGCAGAAGCTACTGACGTTGCTAACGCTATCTATGATGGAACAGGTGCTGTTATGCTTTCAGGTGAAACAGCAAACGGTGATTACCCAGTAGAAGCTGTTAAGACAATGGCTAAAATTGCTGAGCGTACAGAAAAAGATATCAATTATGTTGAAAGATTAAAGAAGAGAAATTCTGATCTTCAGAAAGATGATATCACAGGTGCTATTTCACATGCTACATGTACATTAGCAGCTGATTTAGAGGCTCAGGCTATCCTTACAGTAACTAAATCAGGACGTACAGTATACGAAGTATCTAAATATCGTCCACTTGCACCAATCATGGGTGGATGTCTTACAAAGAGAGTATACCGTCAGTTAAATCTTTGCTGGGGTGTACAGCCTGTATTACTTCAGGAACAAGAAGATTTAGATAACTTATTCAATCACGTAATTGATGAAGGAAAATCATTCGGAATGCTTAATACAGATGATACAGTTGTTATGACAGCTGGTGTACCACTTGGTGTATCAGGAACAACTAACCTTGTTAAAGTTCAGAAAGTTGACTAATATATGAATTATGCAGCAGTAAAATACTGCGACATTGCAAATGGTCTAGGCTGCCGGAGCGTATTATTCGTTTCCGGCTGCCGAAATCATTGTAAAGGTTGTTTCCAACCAGAAACATGGGATTTTTCATATGGAAAGCCTTTCGATGATGCTTTGCAAGAAGAATTATTAGATTCATTGAAACCAGATTACATCAAGGGTTTAACTCTTTTAGGAGGAGATCCTTTTGAAGAAGAGAATCAAAAAGAAATTCTTCCGTTTTTAAGAAAAGTAAAGGAGTTGTACCCTAATAAAGATGTTTGGGCATATACAGGTTATGTTTTTGATGATGACTTACAAATAGGTGGGAAAAAGCATACAGATGATACTGATGAATTAATTAAGTTGATTGATATTTTGGTAGACGGGCCATTTATAGAAGAACAAAAGGATTTGACTATTAAATTTAGAGGCTCACGAAATCAAAGAATAATTGATATCAAAAAGACGTTAGATAGAGGCGAAGTAGTGCTTGCAATGGAGTAATACATTTTAGAATCTGTTGCACAGGTACATATAGGTATCTGTGTTATAGATTTATTTTTTTGTAAAAAATGACGTGGGAGGAATTATGTATACTTCAATTAAAAAAATAGAAAAAAAGATTAAATTTATTTTGAAATACGTATTCTTTATAGGAGCCTATATTGTAGGTGTTTATATAGGAATATATTTGCTGATGTATTGTTCAGTTTGTGAGTTGGTATCAATTATAAAAAAAGGACACATGGATGTTTTAATCATTTTAATTAATTTATTAAAAATCATATTGGCAATTCCAATAGGCTCAGCAGCTTGGGGAATTATGTATATGTTGTATAATTATTGTCGTGGTTATGATGATTAATAAATATTAAAATATAAAATTTAAATTATATAATTAAATTTTTTAGATATTTTGAATGTTTGAATTTGCATTTTGAGGTGAAAGTATGATTTTAAGAGTTCCAGATTATTATGATGAGTTCCATTGTATTGCAAGCAATTGTAGAGATTGTTGCTGTAGAGGTTGGGAAATTGATGTAGATGAAGAAACAAAGGATTATTATATGACAGTAGAGGATAGTCCGTTTGGTGATAAATTAAAATCCTGTTTAGGAGAAGCAGAAGATGGTACGCCTATTTTTAAATTAAATGAAAAAGGAAGATGTCCATTTTTAAATTCTGCTAATTTATGCGAGATATGTATAAAGATGGGAGAAGAATCATTAAGTGAAATTTGTACAGAATACCCTAGGTTTGCAATAGAATATGGTGATGTTTTGCAAAAATGTTTAAGTCTTGCATGTGAAGAAGTAGGACGTATTTTGTTTTCAAAACAAGATAAAATAAGTATAGTTGACTATGAAGATAAATACGTTGATTTAGAGGTAGAAGAGAGTGAGTCTGAAAAGGATAGAATTAAATTTTTAGAAAAATTACAAAATAATTTAATAGAAATCTTTGAAGATGATAGTCTAACCCTAGTGGAAAGAAACATTAAGGCATTAAGTTACGGTAAGTATACTCAAGAAAGATTTAATGCTGAGGATTTTAGAGTAATAGAGTTAGAAGATGAAGAATTCATTGAATTTCTTGGAAAAGATAAAGAAGTGTCTTCATTAAAGGATATAATAATAAAGCCGGAACAGGAATTTGAAGCATTTAATGATAGATATGCGCTATTTGATGGTTTAGAAACTATAAATAAAGATTGGATAGAGTTTAAAAAAGTTTTAAAAGAGAAATACACAGATGCACAAGCTTATAAAAATATGATTGATAAATTTGTGGCTAGTGACAGTTATAATGAGTTTGATTTTGAAAAATTATCTGTATATTTTATTTTTAGATATTTTATGAATAGTGTATATGATAATAATATTTTATCAAAAGTCAAAATGGCAATTTATTGTCCAAGAATTATTTTAGACATGGATGCGTGTGTTTTTGATTGTAATGGAGATATTTACTCTAATGTTGATAGAATTGAAACAGTTAAGATGTTTTCAAAAGAAGTTGAACATTCAGAAGAAAATGTAGAAATTATTGAAGACGAGATGAATTTCACAAAAATTGAAGATATCTTGATGTAGCACTTTACATTTTTTTTTAATAATAATATAATGGAAAACGTATGTAATAGATTACAAGGAGGAAATTATGTTAAATTATTGTTTGGTGAATGCATCACTAGTTAATTTGATTGGCATAATATTCACTTTTGTTGCAACATTTTTTGCATTAAAGTTTTTAATGGATTATTTACCACATGATCAGGGTAGAGCTTTTGCAGTAGATGGGGCAAAGTCAGCGGGTAAACCTAGAGGTGCAGGTATCATCTTTGTTTTTACATTTGTAATAGGAGTATTACTCGTGACAAGATTAAGTGTTGAGATAGTGATATATCTAGTGCTGATTGTTGCGGAGATGTTTACAGGATATTTTGATGATGCAGCTGAGAAACCATGGGGAGAATTATTAAAAGGTGTTCTTGATATGGTTGTTGCATTGACAGTAGCTGGTGTATATGTTTGGTTTAATGGAACAGAAATTTCGTTTGCATTATTCAATAATACAGTTAAGCTCAATCCTATCGTATTTATTGTTTTAACAGTAGTTCTTGTTTGGGCATCAATAAATGTAACTAATTGTTCAGATGGAGTTGACGGACTCTCAGCAACTTTGACTGTTATTACACTAGGTTCGATTTATGTTTTAAATGAAATTCGTGATACAGCGGATGATTTTAAAGTAGTTATTGTTCTATTTATAATTGCGTTGTTAGCATATTTATGGTTTAATTCAACACCAAGTAAGCTTTTAATGGGTGATGCAGGCTCAAGAGCAATGGGTGTATTTATAGCTATTGCCATTCTTAAATCGCAGAGTCCATTCATGTATTTATTATTAGCTATTGTGCTTATTTTAGATGGAGGATTAGGCTTAGTAAAAGTTACATTAATCAGGACAATTAAAATAAATATAATGAAAAATATTACAACACCACTTCATGATCATGCAAGAAAGAAAATGGGTTGGTCTAATACTCAGGTTGTAATGAGATTGGCTATTATTCAGATTATGATTTCTGCTACAGCATTATATTTGGTCAATATGTAATATTAAAATACAAAGGAGTGACAGTTAAATACAATAACAGCCACTTCTTTTTTACTAGTTTTAGTAAAAATGATACTCAATATACAATAAAATATATTAAAAAACATTATAATTATAATGAAAAACATATTTAGAAAAACATTATAAAAATTTAGCAAAATGAATATTAATTCATAAGTAGTAAAAAAGTAAAAGGTTATGTGCTAGGAGGTAACAATGGAAGCATATACAAGTTTTGCACAGGTATACGATATGTTTATGGATAATGTTCCATATGAAGATTGGGCAACATATATTTATAAGCAATTTCATAAACATGGAATAACAGATGGAAAAATTTTGGATTTAGGCTGTGGTACAGGAAAAATTACTAGTTTTTTATCTAAAAAAGGTTATGATATGGTTGGAGTGGATAGCTCTATAGAAATGCTTGAAGTGGCAGCATTTCGAAATGATACAGATATCATGTACCTTCATCAGGATATTGTAGAGATGGATCTATATAGTGATTTTAAAGCAGCGTACAGTACTTGTAATTGCTTGAATTATGTCCTAGAGGATACGGATTTGTATGATGTTTTTCAGAGAGTTTATGATAAGCTAGAAGATGGTGGTTTGTTTATATTTGATTTAAATACAGAATACAAATATAGAGAAATCTTGCAAGATAATACATTTGCTGAAAATAGAGAAGATGGAAGCTTTATTTGGGATAATTATTTTGATACAGAAAATAATATTAATGAGTATCAATTGGCATTGTTTATTAAACAAAATGATAACATATACAAAAAATATGAAGAAGTGCATTATCAAAGGGCATACTCATTAGTTTTGATTCAGAAGATGTTAGAAACAAATGGATTTACAGTCTTAGAGATAAATGACGAATATTCTGACGAAAAAGCTAAAGAAGACAGTGAAATAGTAACTATTATTGCACAAAAGAAGTGTTAATTAATTTGATAATGCCATTTTAGGAGGAATAAATGAAAGATTATATAGTAAGAGCAACAGCAGCAGATGCGAGTATACGAGCATTTGCGATTAAATCAACACAGATGGTTGAAGATGCAAGAATTGCACATAAAACATCACCTGTAGCAACAGCAGCTTTAGGCCGTTTATTGACTGGTGGAGCTATGATGGGTAGTATGTTAAAAGGCGAAAAAGATATTTTGACTTTACAGATTCAATGTGCTGGACCAATTAAGGGCTTAACTGTAACTGCAAATTCAAAGTGTGAAGTAAAAGGATTTGTTATGAATCCAAATGTAGATTTACCACCAAATAAACTAGGAAAACTAGATGTAGGTGGTGCTCTTGATTTAGGTGTTTTAAGTGTTATAAAAGATATGGGATTAAAAGAACCATACGTAGGTCAATGTCAATTACAAACAGGTGAAATAGCAGAAGACTTAACATATTATTTTGCAACATCAGAACAAGTGCCTTCAGCAGTTGGTTTAGGCGTTTTAGTTGACAAAGATCAGTCTGTAAAAGAAGCAGGTGGATTTATAATTCAGCTTATGCCATTTACAAGTGATGAAGTAGTTGATAAATTAGAAGAAAAAATCCAAAATATTGCCTCAGTAACAGAAATGATGGAAAAAGGAATGACACCAGAAGAAATCCTTGAAGAGATTTTAGGTGATTTTGGAGTAGAAATAACAGATACAATTGAGACAGGCTTTAAGTGTGACTGTTCAAAAGAAAAAATTGCTAGAGCAATTTCAACATTAAGTAAAAAGGATTTAGATAGCATCATCAATGATGGTGAAGAAATTGAAGTTAAATGTCAGTTTTGTAACTCAGCATATAAATTTAGCATTGATGATTTAAAGGAGATTAGAAAATCGTGAGAAATGGATTTGTTAAGGTAGCGGCGGTAACTCCTAAAGTTAAAGTCGCTGACGTAAAATATAATGGACAATTAATAAGGGATTTAATGAAGGAAACTGTTTCAAATGGGGCAAAAGTGGTAGTTTTTCCAGAATTATGTATTACAGGCTATACATGTGGAGATTTGTTTTTGCAGGAACAGTTATTAGAAACTGCCAAAGATGAGTTAAGAAGAATTGCTATGGAAAGTGAAACATTAGATGCACTATTTTTTGTGGGTTTACCTTTAGAATTAAATGGTAAACTATATAATGTTGCAGCGGCTGTGTCTAGAGGAGATATATTAGCATTAATTCCAAAAGTATATTTGCCAACTTATAATGAATTCTATGAAGGCAGATATTTTGCAAGTGGAAAAGGAATAAAAGATAAATATATTTCAATTTCAGGCGAGGAGATTCCTTTTTCGACAGATATAATTTTACAGAGTATAGAAATGCCTAAGCTTAAAATTGCAGCTGAAATTTGTGAAGATTTATGGACACCAAACCCTCCAAGTATTTCACATGCATTATCTGGGGCAACTTTAATTGTAAATCTATCTGCATCAGATGAAGTTACAGGAAAAAATATTTATAGAAAACAACTCGTAGCAGGGCAATCAGCTAGATTGATTTGTGGATATATATATTGTTCAGCTGGTGATGGAGAATCAACTAGTGACGTAGTATATTCAGCACATAATATCATTGCAGAAAATGGTAGCGTTTTAAAAGAAGCCAAAAGGTTTGAGAACGAGACTATTTACTCAGAAATTGATTTTGAAAAAATTGAAGAAGAACGTAGAAGAATGACAACTTTTGAAGTGAAAAATACACATGAAGTAGTCAGATTTCACGTTACAAGAGAAAGAACTGTATTAACACGATACATTCCTCAGACTCCATTTGTACCAAGTAATATTGAAGATAGAGATAATAGATGTGAAGAAATCTTACATATTCAAGCGATGGGCTTAAAGAAACGTTTAGAGCATACATCATGTAAGAGTGTTGTTATTGGAATATCTGGTGGATTAGATTCAACTTTGGCATTAATCGTTGCGGCTAAAGCATTTGATTTAGTTGGTTTACCAAGAGAAAATATAATTGCGGTAACAATGCCAGGATTTGGAACAACAGATAGAACATATGACAATGCTGTTAACCTAATTAATAAAATAGGGGCAACATTTAAGGAAGTAAGCATTGTTGATGCTGTAAATATTCACTTTAGAGATATAGAGCATGATTCAAGTATTCATGACGTAACTTACGAGAATTCTCAAGCACGAGAAAGAACACAGATACTTATGGATATGGCAAATAAATATGCTGGACTTGTTATCGGTACAGGAGATTTGTCAGAGTTAGCATTGGGATGGGCTACTTATAATGGTGATCACATGTCAATGTATGCAGTTAATGTCTCTATTCCTAAGACATTAGTTAGATATTTGGTAAAATATTATGCAGACACATGCAATGATGAGATTTTAAGTGAAGTTTTATTGGATGTATTAGACACACCAGTTTCACCAGAATTATTACCACCAGAAGATGGTGTAATATCTCAAAAAACAGAAGATTTAGTGGGACCATACGAATTACACGATTTCTTTATGTATTATATTTTAAGATTTGGATTTAGTCCAAAGAAAGTTTATCGACTTGCTCTTAAAGCATTTGCGGACAAATATGATAGAGCTGTAGTTTTAAAATGGTTAAAATCATTCTATAGAAGATTTTTTGCACAACAGTTTAAACGTTCATGTTTACCAGATGGACCAAAGGTTGGTACTGTAGCAGTATCACCAAGAGGAGATTTAAGAATGCCATCAGATGCATGCGCTAGAATTTGGTTAGATGAAGTTGAAGAAATTGAAGAAGTATACAAATAATATTTAATTCAATTATATGTTGTTCGAACAAAAATAAATACTTTTAATAAAGAACTAAAAAATAATTATAAAAATTTATAGAGTAAACACTAAGAAATTAATGTTAATAAAAAGAGCTATGAAATAAGATTTTTAAAAATCTTACAATCATAACTCTTTTTTGCTGTATGATTTAAATTATGATGTTAATTTGATAATTAACCATAAATGTAATCAATAGCTATATTATAATCAGTTATTATAAAATCTGAATTCCTGCTTTTTCACATTCTTTTAGCATTTCTTCAGGCCAAATTGAACTTTGAACCTCGCCGATGTGTGCTTTTCTTAAGAAGAACATACAAATACGAGATTGACCAATACCGCCACCAATTGTAAGAGGTAGTTCACCATCGATAATAGCCTTGTGGAATGGTAAAGAAGCTCTTTCCATACAATCTGCTTTTTCAAGCTGTGAAAGAAGAGAATCTTTATCGACACGAATACCCATTGAAGAAAGCTCAAGAGCAATATCTGTAACTGGGTAGTAAACTACGATATCTGCATTTAGAGACCAATCATCATAGTCAGGTGCTCTTCCATCATGTGGTTCACCATTTTCAAGTTTGTCGCCAATTTGCATAATACAAACAGCACCTTTAGCTTTTGCAATATAGTATTCTCTTTCTTTTGGTGTATTGTCAGGGAATAACTCTGCTAATTCAGAAGTTGTAATAAAATAAATATCTTTTGGTAAAATCATATCAATATAATCATATTGAATTGCCATAAATTGTTCTGTTTTTCTAAGACATTTATATACAGTTCTGACAGTTTCTTTTAAAAAGTCAATGTTACGTTCTTCCTTTGAAATGATTTTTTCCCAATCCCATTGGTCAACAAAAACAGAGTGAATGTTATCAAGATCTTCGTCGCGACGAATAGCATTCATATCTGTGTAGATTCCTTCACCATGAGAAAAGCCATATTTTTTAAGGGCAAAACGTTTCCATTTTGCAAGAGAATGAACAACTTCAATCTCGCGATCACCTTCAGCTTTAATATCAAACGCAACTGGTCTTTCATAACCATTAAGGTTATCATTTAATCCAGAAGCTTTGTCTACGAATAGAGGTGCAGAAACACGAGTTAGGTTAAGTCGTTGTGCAAGCATTCCTTGAAAGAAATCTTTTACAGTTTTAATTGCTAATTGAGTATCGTGCAAATCTAATTCTGATTTGTAATCTTCTGGTAAAATTAAATTTTTCATAGTAGCTCCTTTTTCTATTTATTCAAGTTTATTGTTGATATCGGCAAATTATTTAATAAACCTTCATGCGAATAAATCTTTAAGATAAATCCGTACGTTTTTATTATAAAAATATAAGAATAAAAATGCAATTAAAAATATAAAAAATACATACTTTTTTAAAAATTTATGATATTATTAGTATATGATTAAGAAAACAATATAAGGATGAGGAAGAACAATGAATAAAAGAGATATGACTAAATTTGATATTTTTGTTGAGATTGTTTGTGGAATTTTGCTAATGGTTTCGGTGAGTCTGCAAGTGATATATAGCGTACTTCATAGTTTATCAATATTTAGCCTCATAATAAATGTGTTGATTGTGGTGTTGGTTTATATCGGACTTAGCATGTTATCTTGTTATCCGGAGAAAGTTAATGCAATTCCGCAGGAAATATGTATAGGAAATATAAGACGATATTCAATTAAAATGATTAGATATGCCAAATTGATATTTGTCGCAAGTTTAGTTGTACCAGAGGTGTGTGATTTGCTTGAACATACGCTTGGTCAATGGTACAGTTTCGTGGTCGTAGTTTTGATTGTGGGAGAGATAATCTATTACGAAATAAAAATAATTAAATTAATTAGACTTATAAAAAAATAAAAAACATTATAAATACTGCAATAAAGTTTTGGGAAAACATTAAATTAAAATGATTAAATGAAAAAAGTATTAGCAATCATGGGGAATAATTAATAAGGGCGCATCAGACTAAAAGGTAGGAAGGATGAAGGACAGTATGATTACATTAAAGGAAGTGGCAGAAATAGCCGGTGTTAGCTCAACGACAGTAGCAAATGTTTTACATGGGAGGAAGAATCGCGTTTCAGCAGATACATATGAAAAGGTAAATAAAATACTAAAGGATATGAATTATGTATCAAATATGGGAGGGAGGATAATAAATAAATCCGGCTCTAGAATTATAGCAATAATAGTTGCGTATGATAGATTTCGCAATGTTTGCCAAAGTTCGGAAATGGATCCGTTTTGTGGCGCTATAGTTGGAGCAATTGAAAAAGAGATAACAAAGTATAATTATTTTGTTATGCTGTATGCAAGTAGTGATATTGAAAAATGTTTAAATATGGCTTTAGCGTGGAACGTTGAAGGAATAATTTTACTAGGAGCAAAAAGAAAATTATACTATTTATTGCATTCAAGACTAGATATACCAATCGTTACAATTGATACGTGCTTTAAAAAACAAGATAGGAATTATATCAACATAGGATTAGAAGATGAAAAGGGTGGTTATGAGATAACAAAATATTTAATTGAGAATGGACATAAAAATATTATGTTTGCTGAATTAGAACCACAAGATGATGAAAATGGAATTCTAAATATTGATGAAGCAAGGAAACGTGGATATGAAAGAGCTTTATCAGAAAATGGTCTAGATAAAGGATTAGAAGACAGTAGTACAAAATTTTTAAAACTCGATTTGGATATTGAAACAAGAGAAAACCAGTTGGTTGAGCTTGTGAATAATCGTTTTAATAATTGTAGTGCTATTTTTTTTGCTTCAGATTTACTTGCGGTTGAGGCAATGAATGTTTTCTTTGACAATGGAATAAAAGTGCCAGAGGACATTTCGGTTGTTGGATTTGATGATTCAATTATAAGTCGAAAAATAAGACCAGGCCTTACAACTGTTCGTCAGGACATAATTGAAAAAGGGAAAAAAAGTGTAGAAAATATAATGCAAATTATAAACGGAGAATATAACAAAAAAAATGATTATATCAATGTACAGTTACCTATAAAAGTCATAAAAAGACAGACAGTTCTCAACCTTAATGAATAAAAGAATGAAAAAAGAGTCCTGGGTCAAAGGACTCTTTTTTCGAAAGGGTTTTAGGAGAAAGGTATTAAGGAAAACTTTCAAAATAAGGAAAATTAGCAATCTTATGAAACAAACGTATGAATAACGATTATCACAAAATCCTCAACAGAAACTAGCTTTAAAATCACCAATCCTGTTACACTTAAAATCATTATCAACCTTGTTTCTAAACATTATATCGGACATAAAAAATAAAACTTAATAAAAAAAATAATTTTTTTTTAAAGAAAAGTATTGACAAAAGAAAATAATGTATGATATAAAATTACATAAAGAGTGAAAAAAGCGTTGAAGGAGACTCCAAACTTTAGACGTCGACAGGAATACAACGTCACCGACTGAGAGCGTTGTTTGAAAGAGAAGTTTGTGGGAACACTACCGGAGCTGATGAGTTGAAAAGGATATATGAGTTAGATTATATTAAGTAGGCTTGTACGATTAGTATACGTTACATACTTTGAGTGGAAAGATAATTTTTATTTTTCAAAGCGGGTGGTACCGCGGGAACAGTGATTTCTCGCCCTTCTAGCATTTTGATGCTAGGAGGGCTTTTTTATTACAAAATATAATATTTAAATACAATAAAAAGATAATAAATGATACTAATGTTATATTTTTGAAGAAATAATATTGATATTCGGCATATATAATAAACTATTTTATAAATACAGAGATTTTTGTTTCCGTCCCGCACCGATTACAACTACACAAGTAGTAGAAAAGGAGAGTGTACAACATGGAGTTTGTTACAAAAAGAGAGGAAAAAAAATCAACAGATGCATTATTAGAAGAATTAATGCAGGGAACAATTAGAGAAGATGAAAGAATAAGTCTAAAAGGAGCAATTCACACAATTAGAGACATGGGTGATATTGTATTTGTTGTTCTTAGAAGAAGAGAAGGTTTATTCCAGTGTATTTATGAAAAATCAAAAGTAACTGATTTTGCAAAATTAAAGGAAGCCCAAACAGTTAAAATTACAGGAACAATAAGAAGTGAACAAAGAGCACCACATGGATTTGAAATCTTGGTAGAAGAGGTTGAAATATATTCAACACCTACAAAATCTATGCCATTACAAATTTCCAAATGGAAGTTGAATACTTCATTAGAAGCAAAATTAGATTATAGAGCAGTTGCTCTTAGAAATGTGAGAGAAAGAGCAGTTTTTAAAATTCAAGAAGGAATTACTCGTGGTTTCAGAGATTATCTTTATCAAGAAGGATTCACAGAAATTCATACACCAAAGCTAGGAGCAAAAAGTGCGGAAGGTGGAGCAAACTTATTTAAGCTAGAATATTTCCACAGACCAGCTATTTTGCAGCAGTCACCACAGTTTTATAAACAGATGATGGTTGGAGTTTTTGATAGAGTATTTGAAACTGCACCAGTATTTAGAGCAGAAAAACATAATACCAAAAGACATTTAAATGAATATACATCCCTTGATTTAGAAATGGGCTATATCGATAGTATGGATGATATCATGGATGTTGAAACGGGATTTTTAAAATATACATTTGAACTTTTAAAAAGAGATTACGCAAAGGAATTAAAAATGTTAGCTGTTGAATTACCAGAAATAACAGAAATTCCTAGAGTAAGATTTGATGAAATAAAAAGAAAAGTATCGGAAAAATATGACAGAAAAATAAAAAATCCATATGATTTAGAGCCGGAAGAAGAAGCATTGATTGGAAAATATATAAAAGAAGAAACAGGAAGCGACTTTGTTTTTGTAACACACTATCCATCAAAGAAGAGACCATTTTATGCTATGGATGACCCAGCAGATCCAACATATACATTAAGTTTTGATCTTTTGTATAAAGGATTAGAAATCACAACTGGTGGACAAAGAATTCATAAATATGATGAATTAATTAAAAAAATGGAAACAAGAAACATGGAAGAAGAAGGAATGGAAGATTATTTATCTGTTTTTGCATACGGAATGCCACCACATGGCGGACTTGGAATAGGTCTAGAAAGACTTACAATGGAACTTATAGGTTTAGAAAATATTAGACAAGCAACACTATTTCCAAGAGATCAGAGCAGATTAGTACCATAGCATAATTTGAAATAAATAAATATAATTCGATAAAATCAGCGATTTTGCATAAAAAGTGTGATTAATTGTTGGTATAAAAATTTTAGGAGGCAGAGATGAGTGCACATAAAATTACAGATGAAGTTATAGAATATGTTGGAATTTTAGCGAAACTTGATTTAAATGATGAACAAAAAGAAAAAGCAAAAAAAGATATGGAAGAAATGCTTGAGTATGTTGATAAATTGAATGAATTAGATACTTCAGATATTGAACCAATGACTCATATTTTTCCAATAGAGAATGTATTTAGAGAAGATGAAGTAACTAATTCAGACGGAAAAGAAGCAACACTTTTAAATGCACCAGAAAAGAAAGATGATGGATTTAAAGTTCCAAAAACAATTGAAGGATAATTAGAAGGATAGGAAGGAAAATATGAGTATAAAAAATAAAACAGCAGTCGAAATTTCTAAAATGATTAAAGACAGACAAATTAGTGCTGTTGAAGTTTTAGAACAAACAATACAACAAATTAAAGAAAAAGATGAAAAAGTTAAAGGATTTATTACAGTAGATGAAGATGAAGCAAGAAAACAGGCTCAGATAATTCAAAAAGGAATCGAAAAAGGTGAATTAACTGGACCACTTGCTGGTGTTCCAATCGCTATTAAGGATAATATTGATACAAAAGGTATAAAAACAACATGTGCTTCAAAGATTTTATATAATTTTGTCCCAACATTTGATGCAACAGCTGTAAAAAATTTAAAAGAAGCCGGAGCTATTATTGTTGGTAAAACTAATATGGATGAGTTCGCAATGGGATCAACATCAGAAACATCAGCATTTGCTACAACAAGAAATCCATGGGATTTAACAAAAGTTCCAGGTGGTTCATCAGGTGGAACTTGTGCTGTAGTAGCAAGCGGACAAGTTAGCTGCGGTTTAGGATCAGATACAGGTGGATCAATTAGACAGCCAAGCTCGTATTGTGGCGTTACAGGAATTAAACCTACATATGGAACTGTATCAAGATACGGCTTAATTGCATACGGTTCATCTTTAGATCAGATTGGACCTGTTGCAAGAAATGTCGCAGATTGTGCTACAATTTTAGAAACTATTTCATCATATGATAGATTTGATTCTACATCAATGAAACGTGATAAATACGATTTTACATCTGCTTTAGATAAAGATGTAAAAGGAATGAGAATTGGAATTCCTAAAGAGTATCTTGAAAAAGGAATTGATGATGAAGTAAAAGAAGCTGTTTTAAAAGCTGCTCAGATAATGAAGGATAAAGGTGCAAAAGTAGAAGAATTTTCACTTGATTTAGTAGATTATGCAATTCCAGCATATTATATTATCGCTTGTGCAGAAGCAAGTTCAAACTTGGCAAGATTCGATGGCGTAAAATATGGATATCGTTCAAAAGAGTATGAAGGTTTGCATGAAATGTATAAAAAATCACGTTCAGAAGGTTTTGGAGATGAAGTAAAACGTAGAATCATGTTAGGATCATTTGTTTTAAGTTCAGGATATTATGACGCATATTATTTGAAAGCTTTAAAGGTAAAAAGATTGATTAAAGAAGCTTATGATAAGGCATTTGAAAAATATGATTTAATCTTAGGACCAGTTGCTCCAACAACGGCTCCAACAATTGGAGAAAGTTTAAAAGATCCATTAAAGATGTATTTAAGTGATATTTATACAATTTCAGTAAATTTGGCTGGTTTGCCTGCAATTTCACTTCCATGTGCATTAGATAAAAATAAAATGCCAATAGGTGTTCAGTTTATTGCAAATTGTTTTGAAGAAAATAAAATGATTGCAGCAGGACAAACATTAGAAAAAGAACTTGCAGAGAATTTTGTACTAGATTTTTCTTTAGTATAGGGAGTTAGAAAGGAAGAAGCCGATGAGCAGAGAATATGAGACAGTGATTGGATTAGAGGTCCATGTGGAATTAGCTACAAAAACAAAAATCTTTTGTGGATGTAAAACAGATTTTGGTGGTGCTCCAAATACTCATACTTGTCCGATTTGTACAGGTATGCCAGGAGCTCTCCCAATTTTAAATAAAAAAGTAGTAGAATATGCAATGGCAGTCGGAATTGCAACAAATTGTGAGATAACTAAATATTCAAAATTTGATAGAAAAAATTATTTTTATCCAGATAATCCTCAGAACTATCAGATTTCACAATTATATTTACCAATTTGTCGTAATGGTAAAGTTGAAATTGAAGTTGGCGGTGTAAAAAAAGAAATTGGAATTCATGAAATCCATATGGAAGAAGATGCTGGAAAGCTAGTACATGATGAGTGGGAAGACGTTTCAATTGTTGATTATAACCGTTCAGGTGTGCCACTTATTGAAATTGTTTCGGAACCAGATATGAGAAGTGCTGATGAAGTAATTGCATATCTGGAAAAACTTCGTCAAACAATTCAGTATCTAGGTGCATCAGATTGTAAATTAAATGAAGGATCAATGAGAGCGGATGTAAATATTTCTGTTAGAAAAATAGGACAAAAGGAATTTGGAACAAGAACAGAAATGAAAAACTTAAACTCTTTCAAGGCAATTTCACATGCCATTGAAGGAGAAACTGAAAGACAGATTGAACTTTTAGAAATGAATAGAGAAGTTATTCAGGAAACTAGAAGATGGGATGATAATAAAGAAAGTTCTAAATCAATGAGATCAAAAGAAGATGCCAAAGATTATAGATACTTCCCAGATCCAGATCTTCCACCAATTTGTATTCCAGATGAATGGATTCAAAAAGTAAAGGATAATCAACCAGAACTTAGAGAAGAAAAACTCGAGCGTTATAAAAAAGATTATGATATTTCAGAATATGATGCCTCTTTAATAACAGAATCAAAACATTTAGCTGATTTGTTTGAAGAAACAACAGCAATTTGTAATAAACCAAAGAGAGTTGTAAACTTTATTTTAGGAGAGTTACTTCGTTTATTAAAAGAAAAAGAAATGGATGATAGCGATATAAGTTTTTCACCAGAAAATTTTGCAAAACTTATAGAGTTAGTGGATTCAGGAGTTGTAAATAGTACAGTATCTAAACAAGTGTTTGGTGAAATTTTTGAAAACAACGTAGATCCAGAGGTTTACATTAAAGAAAACAACTTAATGGTTGTAAATGATGATGGTGAATTAGAGAAAGTTATTGAAGAAGTTATTTCTGCAAATCCAAAATCTGTTGAAGACTATAAAGCAGGTAAAAAGAAGGCTATTGGTTTCTTGGTTGGTCAGACAATGAAGGCTATGCAAGGCAAAGCAAATCCTGGAAAAGTTAACCAAATATTAACAGAAAAATTACAATAAATAATAATATTCAGTTCAAATATTAAACTTTTATTAAAAAACTTCATATGTATTGACGATGTATGCTGTGAATTATAAAATGAATCTTGTGTAGAGACTTAAACTTTGCACAAGATTTTTTTTACAGAAAGAGAAAAGAAATGTTTGGATATATTAACGTAAATACCTGTAATTTATCAAAAAAAGAAAAAGATATATATGAAGCATATTATTACGGAATTATTAAAGAATTACATGATAAATTAGGCTTGAGACATAAATTAGTCTTTCGCTCTGACATGACATTTTTAATAGTTTTGCTCGAAGGAATGTATGATACCAGAATAAAAAAAGAAAAATTTGGTTCTGTTGGTTTCTTACAAAGTAAAAAAGAAAAAAATAGATTGATTTTTCGTGGAAAAACGACAGAATATGTGGCTGATATGAATATTGTTTTGGCGTATCATAATTATTTAGACGATTGGAGAGATGAAAAGTGTCTATGTAAGAAAGTGTTTTGTGATTGCCTAAAAAACGAATATAAAAAAATAATTGAAAAGTATCCAAGGCAAATCAAAGCAATAGAGAAAAATCTACTTCAGTTATCGATTTATGAAAAAAACAATGTAGATAATATTGAATTAGTTTCCCAAACTGTGGGCGAAATGGTTGGAGAAATTTTTGCATGGCAACAAGATAAATACTACGAAGATTTAAAAACGTTTGGGTATTATCTAGGTAAGTTAATTTATATAATGGACGCTTATATTGATTATGAAAGCGATATAAAAAAGAAATTATATAATCCATTAGTTAGTTATAGAGAAAATGCAAAAAATAAAGAAGATTTTGGAAGTGTCTGTAAGATTTTTATTAATTCTTTGGTACAAGAATGTAGCAGAATATATGAAAATCTTCCGATTTTTATGCACAATGAAATCATAGAAAATGTGTTATTTACAGGTTTTTTGCAGGAATAAAAATTTTATTTTTTTATTATATTCTATTTAGATTTATTATATATAATCCGATTAATAGAATGAGTGTAAGGATGGTGTGTCATTTTACGCTGAAGAGGAGAAATATTTTTTACAGGATATATACTTTAAGTGTTAATTTTAAGTATTAAAATGTAGAAAGGAAGGGCCAGGGATATGGTAGATAGTGAGAGGACAGTTTATTTTTTGAAGAGGCTAATTAATCAAAGATGGGAGTATTTGGCAATTGGTCTTCTAGAAATTAATCGAGAAGAGGAAGATATTTTTGCTATTTTAGATGAAATTAAAGATGAAGAAAAATTCAAAAAGGAATTAAATAAAAAAAGAAGAATAAAAGTTTTGCTCGATTGTGAAGAAAATAAAGCAAAACAAAATCATAGATTTTTTACGTGTACACTTTCTGAAGATGGTAAAAAAGAGTACCAGTTCTTAGAAAGAGAAGTAGATATTCCGGAAGGAATCTTTACAGCTATAAAGGAGTATAAAGAAACTCATTAAGGAGGGACTTTATACTCCTTTTTTAGAATGATGTGTAAATTATATAGTCTAATCAAAATCCGAATCAGATATATCATGTGTACCAATATCAATTGTATTAAGTGTGCGTCTTCTGCTTCTAGCCTGTTCAGAAGCTTTTAAAATGTAATTTTTAACATCTTTAGCATGTCTGATGTGAGATATTTTAAGTATTGGATCAGTAACATCTCCAGTATAACAGATTACTGTTGCAACACCACAAAGTCTTTCTAGTAAGGATGTTGATAATTTAACATCTTGTATTTTGTACATATAACAATCATCTTCAATAGTATTAAGAAAACCCTTGTCAATTGTTAAAACAGAGGGTGTAATTGTATATTTTGTAAATGTCCAAGGAAGTCCGAAGAAAAGAATTCGTTTACGTTCTTTGAACATAATTGTATCCTCATTTGAACTTGAATCTGCGAATGAATTTTTGATTTCCATAGGTTTACCTCCTTCATTTGAGTCATTTTAAATACATTCTTTAGAAAAAATTTAGAATTATCTAATAAGTATCTAATAATTATTTTAAGTTAAAAATAAAAAAAAGCAAGTTTTTTTTATAAATAATACTTGAATTTTTCTAGGGGTTAGTATAATATAAATTGAAATGCAAGCTTTGCTTGGAGTTTATATTTAATATTTAGGAGGCATACAATGCGACATTTAATGAGTCCTTTAGATTTTTCAGTTAGCGAGATTGATAGACTTTTAGATTTAGCTAACGATATTGAGAAGCAACCAGAGAAATATGCTCATGCATGTGAGGGAAAGAAACTTGCAACATGTTTTTATGAGCCAAGTACAAGAACACGATTAAGTTTTGAAGCTGCAATGTTAAATCTTGGCGGTTCTGTTTTAGGGTTTTCAAGTGCTAATTCATCATCAGCTGCAAAAGGTGAGAGTGTTTCAGATACAATTCGTATTATTTCGTGTTATGCAGATATTTGTGCTATGCGTCATCCAAAAGAGGGAGCACCATTAGTTGCTTCAGAGAAATCAAAAATACCCGTTATAAATGCCGGTGATGGTGGTCATCAACATCCGACACAGACTTTAACTGATTTATTAACAATTCGTTCTTTAAAAGGCCATTTAGGTAATCTTACAATTGGTTTATGTGGAGATCTTAAGTTCGGAAGAACAGTTCATTCTTTAATTAATGCATTAATTCGTTACAATAATGTTAAATTCGTTTTAATTTCACCAGAAGAATTAAAAGTTCCAGATTATATCAGAGAAGATGTATTAAAAGCAAATAACATTGAATTTGAAGAAGTTGAAAGATTAGAAGATGCTATGTCTGAACTTGATGTACTTTACATGACAAGAGTTCAAAAAGAAAGATTTTTCAATGAAGAAGATTATATTCGTTTGAAAGATTTCTATGTTTTAAATAAGCAGAAATTAGCAGAAGCTAAAGACGATATGTTAATTTTACATCCATTACCAAGAGTAAATGAGATAGCAGTTGAAGTAGATGATGACCCAAGAGCATGTTATTTTAAACAGGCTCAGTATGGAGTTTATGTAAGAATGGCTTTGATTTTGACATTATTAGAACTAGATAAAAAGTTTGAGTATTAAAAATCGATAAAAGCAAAGGAAGGAAATAGTATGTTAAATATTAGTGGTATTCATGAAGGTTTTGTACTAGATCATATTCAGGCGGGAATGAGCATGAGAATTTATCATGATTTGAAATTAGATGAATTAGATTGTACAGTTGCAATAATAAAAAATGCAAAAAGTAACAAGATGGGTAAAAAGGATATTATTAAAGTTGAGTGTCCGATTGAAGCATTAGATTTAGATATTTTAGGTTTTATCGATCATAATATAACGGTTAACGTAATAAAGCTCGATAAAATAGTTGAGAAGATGGAATTACGTTTGCCAAAACAGGTGAAAAATGTAATAAAATGTAAAAATCCAAGATGTATTACTTCTATAGAACAGGAATTAGATCATATTTTTATATTATCAGATCCAGAAAAAGAAGTTTATAGATGTAAATATTGTGAGGAGAAATATATAAATCCAAAGCGTAGGAGGTAGCTATATGGCATATTTTCCATTATTTGTAGAAATTAGCAAGAAAAAATGTTTAGTTGTCGGAGGAGGACAAAGAGCGTTTGAAAAAGTTGCAGCTCTTTTTGATTTTGGCGCACAGATTACAGTTATTGCACCTAAAATTGTAGAGGATATCAAAGAAGTTTCTGGAGTGACTTGTATTGAAAGAAAATTTCAGGAATCCGATGTAGAAGGCCAATTTATTGTAGTGGCTGCTTCAGAGGACAGTGGAGAAAATACAATGATTTCAGAAATATGTAAACAACTTGGAATACATGTAAATGTTTTAGATAACAAAGAGGAGAGCACTTTTTTATTCTCTGAGTATATAAAACAAAGAGATGTAGTTGCTGCTTTTTCAAGTAGTGGAAAATGCCCTGTAGTGGATAAGTATATGAAACTTCAAAACACTGAAGTGGTTGATTCATTTTTAGGAGAGGTTAATGAGTTCTTTGCCAGCATCAAAAGACAAGTTGATAAATGCGTACCAGATCCACAAAGACGTGTTATGGTTTATGAGGATTTGTTAGAAGCTACACTCATTCTAAAACGCAAACCGACAATGGATCAGGTTGGAAGTGTTATCGAGCATATTAACGAAAAAGAATTGTAAGAGTATTCAATATTCCGTAGCAGTTGCCGATATCTAATACATAAGATTAGCGTTATCTGTAATGGAGGGAAAAATATGAGAGTATTAATTGGCGGAATGATTTTCATGATTAAGAATGTTCAGTTTTTAGATAATGAGGTGTGTTTGTATCCTTTAGATACACCATTTTTGTTTGAAGTGCCATATGATGATAAGCATGATCAGCATTTTATTTGTGAAGAATTGCTGACGCGTGGATATCTTGCAATTGATTGGCTAGATGAAGTGAAAAAAGAATATTTCTAAAGAAGACTATCAAATATTGTGGAAAATTGTGTTTTTTGGAAATTGAAAAATATTAAAATGATAAAATGTAACGTTTTTTAGGTGGAGTATGTCCTGAAAAACGTTATTTTTTATAAAAAAAAGCCGATATAGAATGAAATATATATAAACAACAGTTATGGTTATAAAAATATTGAAAAGGAGTAAGCACTATAAGGAGGTATGCCAGTGGCAAGATGCAAAAAATTTAGAGGAAATTTTGCAAGGCGAAGCGCTTTTTTTATATTTTTTACAGTTTTATTAGTCTTGGTAATAAAGTATGTTTTTCTTGAAGAAATATATGTGAAAATGTATGGAAAAATTTCCGAACAAGTGGTGTGGCTGTGCTATTATCTTAATATTCTAATAGCTTTACCAATTGTGTATTTTTTGATGCATCGTTTAGACACAGAAATTGAAATTGACAATATTTATATAAGAGTAAAGTACGACAGTTTAAAAATAAGTAGAAAAAAAGAAAAAAATTATCCTATTAATTCGACAGTTAAGTTTAAGGAAAAAGTTTTTATGTTTTTAGGATTGATTCCAATAAAAAGATATTATATAGAATATAATACACAAAGAACAGCGTTGAATTTTTTTACAGAAAAAGAAATAAGTAAAATTGAAAGCTATTTAGTAACAAATGAATTAAATAGACAAAGAAGATTTAAAGAAATGAATATGTTTTGAATTAATTTATTATTAAGGAGGTAAGTAAATGAAATATGTTTGTGAGGTTTGTGGATACGTACATGAAGGAAGTAATCCACCAGAAGAGTGTCCAAAGTGTAAACAAAAAAATGTATTTAAATTAGTAAAGGAAAACAAGTATGCAGGAACTAAAACGGAAAAAAATCTTTTAGAGGCTTTTGCCGGAGAGTCACAGGCTAGAAATAAGTATACTTATTTTGCTTCAGTTGCAAAAAAACAAGGATATGAGCAAATTGCAGCACTGTTTTTAAAAACTGCTGATAATGAAAAAGAGCATGCAAAACTATGGTTTAAAGCACTAGGCTTATTAGGAGATACAGAAGAAAATCTTGAAGAGGCTGCTAATGGCGAAAATTATGAATGGACAGATATGTACGACAGAATGGCTAAAGAAGCGGATGAAGAAGGATTTCATGACCTTGCAGAACAGTTTAGAGGTGTTGCAAAAATTGAAAAAATGCATGAAGAAAGATACCGTAAATTGTTGAACAATGTAGAAATGGAGGAAGTATTTAAAAAGAGTGAAGTTAAAGTCTGGGAGTGTCGAAATTGTGGGCATGTAGTAATTGGAACAGAGGCTCCGGAAGTTTGTCCGGTTTGTAAGCATCCTCAGGCATATTTTGAAGTACACCAAGAGAATTATTAACAAGTTTTTTAACAAAGGGAGGAAAGATATGATTTTTTACAAATGTAATTTATGTGGAAATTTTATAACATTCTTGACAGATAAGGTGGCTGGCAAGCCAGTATGTTGTGGCGAAGAAATGAAAGAAATTGTTGCAAATACTGTTGATGCTGCAAAAGAAAAACATTTACCAGTGCCTATTTTTGACGAAAATAAAATCACTGTAAAGGTGGGGGATGTTGAACATCCAATGTTGCCAGAGCATTATATCCAGTTTATCATTCTAGAAACAACAAATGGTTACCAGAAAAAGAATCTAAATCCAGGGGATAAACCAGAAGCAGAGTTTATTATAGCTGATGGCGAAAAAGTAACAGCTATATATGAATATTGCAACCTTCATGGTTTATGGAAGACAGAGGTTTAGTCGAAAAATAATTATAAAAAATGTATGCTGTACATCAGGGAGATTGGTGTACAGCATTTTTGATGTTTGAATAGAAAAAATACCGTGTATTAATCAGTATATAATATATAAAAAACTAAAAAAAACAAATGGAGTCATTTTGCCAGCTTGAATGAAAACCAATTATGATATATAATAACATGTACTGTAAATAAGTATATATAAAATAAGGTTAAAGGTGAGTACATGTCTAAGTTTGCTAACGTTATAGTGGATATTTCCCATGAAAAATTAGATAAGACATTTCAATATATTATTCCAAAGGAATTAGAGAATGCGATTGAAATAGGAATGCAGGTTAAGATTCCATTTGGACCTAGATTTATCACGGGATATGTCATAGAAACTACAGATGAGGCAGAATATGATTTTACTAAACTTAAACCGATTGCAGGCGTTGTGCAAGATGCTATAGGAATAGAAAGTCAATTGATTTCCCTTGCATCATGGATAAAAAGAAATTACGGTGGAACATTTAATCAAGCTTTAAAGACTGTTATACCAGTCAAACAAAAGCAGAATCATATAATTAAAAAGATTTTAGTGCTTACAATAGATAAACAATATGCTCTTGAACAGTTATCAATTTTTGAAAAAAAGCATTATACCGCAAAGGCGCGTCTGTTAAAAGAGTTGATAGAGCATCAACAGATAGAGCAGACGATTGTTACAAGAAAATTAAATGTTTCAACAACTGTTATAAAAGGTTTTGTCGAAAATGGTTTTATAAGAATTGATGAATTAACAACATATCGTAATCCGGTAAGCAAGCTTAAAGCAAAAGGTTATAATCTTGTTTTAAATGAGGATCAGCAAAAAGTTGTGGATACAATTCAACAAAGTATTATTAAAGACATTCATAAGACATATTTATTGAAGGGTGTTACTGGAAGCGGGAAGACAGAAGTTTATATGGAACTTATTGACCATATAATAAAAAAAGGCAAACAGGCAATCGTTTTGATTCCTGAGATAGCACTTACTTACCAAACGGTTATGCGTTTTTATAACAGGTTTAACGATAAAGTTTCTGTTATGAATTCCAAGCTTTCACCAGGTGAGAGATATGATCAGTTTGAAAGAGCTAAAAACGGAGACATTTCAATAATGATAGGTCCACGTTCAGCGCTTTTTACACCGTTCAATAATTTGGGTATAATTATAATTGATGAGGAACACGAAAGTTCATATAAAAATGAAACTATTCCGAAATATCATACTAGAGAAGTGGCAATTTATCGTGCCAAAAAGAATAATGCAGTTGTGGTGTTAGGTTCTGCAACACCATCGATTGAGAGTTATTACAAAGCTCAAAAAGGTGAATTTAAGTTAGTTGAATTAAATAAACGTGTCGCTGAAAAACCTTTGCCAACATGTGAAATTATCGATTTGAGGCAAGAATTAAAAGTAGGTAACCGCTCAATTTTAAGTTATAAATTACAATACTTGATAGAAGATCGTTTAAGAAAAAAACAACAGATAATGCTTTTTATCAACAGACGAGGTTTAGCAGGTTTTGTGTCATGTCGTTCTTGTGGAGAGGTTATTAAATGTCCACATTGTGATGTTTCACTTAGTCAACATGGCAACGGAAAGCTCATGTGTCACTATTGCGGATACACAATTCCGATGCCTAGAGTTTGTCCAAGTTGCTCATCAAAATATATTGCAGGATTTCGTGCTGGAACGCAGAAAATTGAAGAGATGGTAAAAAAACGTTTTCCATCGGCGCGAGTTTTAAGAATGGATTTTGATACAACTCGTAGAAAAGATAGTTATGAAAAAATATTATCAGCATTTTCAAATCAAGAAGCTGATATTTTAATTGGAACACAAATGATTGTAAAAGGGCACGATTTTCCAAATGTTACGTTAGTTGGAGTCTTAGCAGCTGATTTATCATTAAACTCAAGTGATTTTCGTGGTGCAGAGAAGACATTTCAACTTTTGACACAAGCAGCAGGACGAGCAGGACGAGGCGAAGAACTTGGAAATGTAATAATTCAAACGTATGAACCTGACCATTATGCAGTTAAATTGGCGAGTCAACAAAACTACGAAGAATTCTATGAAAAGGAGATTTCATATAGGAACTTAATGAGGTATCCACCTATTTGGAACATGTTAGTTGTAATGTGCTCTTCAAAAAACGAAAAAGTTTCCGAAAAAGTTTCTGAAAGTATTTCAAATATTCTTCATGGTAAAATAGTTGGAATGGAGAATATTCAGATAATTGGACCTACTGATGCATCAATTTCAAAAATAAATGATACATATAGGAAGGTTATATATATAAGAGCAAAATATTATGATAATTTAATTTTTTTAAAAGATTATATAGAAAAATATGCAAGAGATAACAAAGAGTTTTCTCGAGCAATAATTCAATTTGATTTTAACCCAGTTAGTGGATTTTAAGGAGGAAAAAGTAATGGCACTTAGAACAATTAGAACAGAAGGAGATCCAGTCCTTAACAAAAAATGTAGAGAAGTAAAAGAAATAACACCTAGAATTACTGAATTGATTTCAGATATGTTTGATACAATGTATGAAGCAAATGGTGTAGGACTTGCGGCACCACAGGTTGGTATTTTAAAAAGAATCGTAGTTATTGATACAGGAGATAGTGGCGCTCTTGCAATGATTAACCCAGTAATCGTAGAACAAAGTGGATCACAAACAGGTGATGAGGGTTGCCTTAGCGTTCCAGGAAAAGCAGGCTGTGTTACAAGACCTAACTACGTAAAAGCACAATTCTATGATGAAGAAATGAATTTATGCGAAATCGAAGGAACAGAATTATTAGCAAGATGTATTTGCCATGAATTAGATCATTTAGATGGACACCTTTATACAGAGAAAGTAGAAGGAAGTTTAAAGAGTGTTGAATATGGCGAATATGAAGATTTGGAGGACTAATTTCTAATGAGAGTAGTTTTTATGGGTACACCAGATTTTGCTGTACCATGTTTAGAAAAAATAATAGAAAAAGGACATGAAGTTGCTTTAGTTGTCACACAACCAGATAAACCCAAGGGAAGGGGTAAGAATTTATGCTACCCACCTGTAAAAGAATGTGCGCTTGCTCACAATATTGAGGTTTTTCAACCACGTAGAGTAAAAGAAACAGAGTGTGTTGAATATATAGCTAAATATTCCCCTGACATTATCGTAGTTGCTGCATTTGGTCAGATTTTACCAAAAAGTATATTAGATATGCCAAAATACTGCTGTATTAATGTTCATGCTTCATTATTACCTAAATATAGAGGAGCTGCTCCAATTCAATGGGCAGTTATTAATGGAGATGAGGTATCAGGCGTTACTATTATGAAAATGGGTGAAGGACTTGATACAGGTGACATAATAACTAAAAGAGAGATTAGATTAGCTGAAGACGAGACAGGTGGAAGTTTATTTGATAAGCTTGCAAATGTCGGAGCAGATTTATTAATAGAAACAATGGATATCATAGAAGATGGAAAAGCAGTGTTTACACCACAGGATAATGAAGCTGCAACACATACTTCAATGATTAAAAAAGATTTAGGAAATATCAACTGGGATAAATCAGCGATTGAAATCGAAAGATTAATAAGAGGTTTAAATCCATGGCCTAGTGCGTATACTCTTTTAGACCAGAAAACATTTAAAATCTGGAAAGCTCAGGTTGAAGAATCAGCCAATGAGTATGAACCAGGTTGTATTATAGAAGTAACAAAAGATACCATTAAAGTGCAAACTGGAGACGGAGTATTAGCTTTACAAGAAGTTCAGTTACAAGGCAAAAAAAGAATGGATACAGCATCATTCCTTCGCGGTTATGATGTAAAAGAAGGAACATTTTTAAAAAGGATTTAGTTTTAATTTATAAAGAATGCTAAAATGTTAGAAATTTCATTTTAGCATTTTTAGTGTGCAGTGGTGCACGTCACTAATTTATGGAGACAATATGAAGTGACCTCACAATTGTAGATTCGTGGATTTACCTGTAAGATATTAATTGAAAAAAACAATATCAGGTAACAGGGATTACCGCATACAATAGGAGGTCACATATGAATAGTATAGTTTATGTTGGGATGGATGTCCATAAGGAACAGTACACACTTTGTTGTTACAGTTACGAAACAGATAAGGTTGAATATAAGCAGACAATACCATCAGATTATAAACTTGTTCTTAAATACATGGAGCAGGTTCGCTCCAGATATGATGGAGAAGTTACATTTGTTTGTGGATATGAAGCAGGATGTCTTGGAT
>NZ_FNPG01000040.1 GCF_900107245.1 Lachnobacterium bovis DSM 14045 | reverse complement strand
ATAGATAATTATGATGCCCTAAAAGAATTAGGTGATGACATGGAAATGTTTGTTCAAAAGTTAGCTAGAGATGGTGCAAGTCTTGGTATTTATATAGCAACAACGATGACACGATGCGCAGCCATGAGGGCAGTTGTCCTTAATAATTTTAAAGAAAAAATAGCAGGCTACAATTTCGATAATAGCGAAATCAGAAGCCTTATTGGAAGAACAACAATGGATGTTCCAGAAGATAAAAAAGGGCGTGCATTAGTCAAGTTAGATGAAATTGACATGATGCAACTATACACTCCAGTGCCATGCCCAGATGAACTAACATACATAGAAAAACTTAAAGAGTTTGTATCAACACTGGCAAAAAAATCAACAGAGAAAAAAGCCAAAGGAATACCAGTCCTTCCAGAAGAGCTCCACATTAGCCAACTTCCAGAGTATCCAGGATATGAAGAGATGGTTTCGCAGACACAAAATACAACTATATCAGAGACAGGAAAAATAATAGCAGGCGAAAACGAATCGCACCTATCTCAGATACCAATCGGTATCGAGACAGAACAGTTAAATGTGGTTGGATTAGATGTTTCGAAAGGAATGGGGCTTATAGTTGGTGAAACTCAGATGGGCCGAACTACAGTACTTAAAAATATTTTGTCATTTATTGCAAAAAGTGGACAAGCAGAAAAAATATATATAATGGATAACTCAAGCATGGGATTAGCCAAGGTTGCAAATGAATGTGAAAATGCATCATATCAGGCAGGAAGTATGGATAATTACAATATTATCTTAAAAGAGTTAACAGAAGATATCCAAAGAAGAAAAGAAGATTTCGAAGATGCAAGGATAGATGAGCCGCTTCTTACACCAAGTGAATATGCAAGTAAGTTACAAAGAAGTTATATAGTGATAGACGTTATTCAAGAAATAACGCAGCTATATAAAGATGAAATGAAAATAGATGAATTAGATATTCTTTCAGATGCAATCGATTGGGGAATAGTTCCAATAGTTGCATCAGATACAAGGTTTGGTATAAGAACAGGCAAGCTAGTAGATAAGCTTCAAGCATTAAAAAATGGAATCATTCTAGGAGATGCCACATCACAGATGATTTTTGAAGTTGGAAGAATGAGAGAGCATAACAAAGATGTTCATTTTGGATATCAAATGCAACCGACAGGAATAAGAAAAATCATGTTGGCTGATGAGATATAAAGGAGGAAAATTATGTACAATGATTACAGAGATGTTGGAGGGGTTAATACTAAAACTCAGGTAGACAAAATTAAAAAGGTGGTTAATGAGCTGAAAAAATATGAGAGTGAATTAGAAAAAAGTGTATTTGATTTAACTTTCATAAACAAAAAACTTGAAGGGGATTATCTTAAAATTGTAAAAAAAGGCGTATACGAAGGTAGAATGGCAACTGATTTGTCAAAGACCATGGATGATATAAAAAAAACGATGGATGATGCTGTGAAAAAATCAAAAAAAACAGAAACAGAGTTACTAGAGCTTATTTCCAAATTAAACAAAGAAGCAGCATCACTCAGCACAATAAAAAAGTAAGGAGGAGAAAAATGAGTAATACAAATAAAGTCGCTTTTAACGATGAAAACTATAAAAGCCTACTGGATGATATTTCTAAATTACAACAAAACTATGGAAATAACATAGATGTGATTGTAAAACAATTAAATGATTTAGTAGGATATAATGGAGATTTGAACGCGGAAAAGGTTTCTAAAAATATTAATTCAATTGTTGAACGATTAAAATGTATAAAGAATGATGCTTTAGCTTATTATGGAGCAGAAGATAAAATAATAAGTGCGTATATGGAATCAATTGCTAGAATAGATCAGCTTATAGAATAGATAAAAAACAGCAAAAGCATGGAAGGAGATATAGGCTATGTCAAGTGAAAAACTGAAAATAAACTACAGTAATGTTGAAAATAAATTACAAGAAATTGAGTCAGGTGCTAAAAAAAAGTTGCTAGATAATGGGAACAGTTATGTGACTTCTGTAAAAAAAATTGCTAGTGAGGAAGGCGCATTTAAAGAAAACATAGAAAGTACGCTTAATGATGACAAAAATTTGTTTGTTAATTTTTCAAATTTATCTGGTAAAATAAACGCTGGAATTAGGAATGTTTGTAATTCGTTTAAAAAATTAGATTCATCTATGGCAAAAGATATGCAAAAGACAAAAAAGGCAAGTAGTAAAAAGTAACAAATAATAGAATTTAAAATTCAGCTAATGGGAGATTTAAAATGGATAGAGTTTTTGATAAAGATAAAATAGAAGAATTATTAAAAGATGACAAAAAAATACTAGATCAGTTTTGTGATAAATTGAAAGAAATTCAGGGAATTTTAGGTAAAGCGCAAGCTAAATGTTGCTTGTCAAGTATTTCAACCGTGTCGGATGCAGAATTTGCAAGTGCAATAAAAAGCTTAAGTAAAATTGCAATGAGTGATTTTAAAGATACAAAGTCTAAAATAGACAAAGCATTAGAAGCAGTAAACACAATAGTGAAAGTTGATAGTGAATACTCAAAACAAATTGAAGAGCTAAAAAAAATACAAGTGAGTATTCAAAATGAGATAGACAACATGATTCAATTTATCGATACTACTCCGCTTACAATTAAGTCAGAGGATTTTTCTAGATTGTTGGTAGAAAAAGTAGATAAGTTTAATATGACATCTCAAGAATTAGATGGAATTATAAATAACATAGCAAGCTATCAAAAGGGAATAAATAAAGAACAGTCAAAATACAGTAAGGATCCTGTTAATTTATCAACGGGTAATTTTATATATGACAGCATAGATATTAGATACGGAGAAAAGGATGATGATTCATTCTATTTTAAAAGATTTTATAATTCTGTAAACTCATATGTTGGATTTCTCGGAAAAGATTGGAATTCAAATTATGAAATAAAAGTGGTATGTTATGGAGAAAATTTTGTAAAAGTTTTCTTAGAAGACGGACAAGAGCAACTTTTTTCCAAGGTTGATGATTTTCAATATGCTATTATTTTTGGGCAACATGCCACATTAAGAAAGACAGAAGAAGGATTTAGATATGAGAAGCTTTGTGGAGATGAATATTTATTTGATAATGAAGGAAAACTTATAAGATGGAATGGAGTAAATGGAGATAGTTTTGTCTTATCATATATTAAGAAAAATGATGTTATATTTCTAAAAAAAGTTACTAAGAAAACAGGTGAATTTTTTAGATTTAAATACAATGAAAATGGATTACTAGAAAGTGTATGTGATGAATGTGAAAGAACAGTACATTATGAGTATAAGGATAATTTACTTATAAAGGTAATTAAGGCAGATGGTTCGGAAATAGTTTATAATTATTCAGCAAATGGAAAATTAGAAAGCGTTCAGAATGCAGATAACATAATTGCCGTAGAGAATGAATTTGATGCAAATGGAAGAACAGTAAGGCAATATTTTCCAGATGGATCAAAGATGGAATATATTTATAATGATGAAAACCATTCAATTACAATGATTGAAAGAAATGGCTCAAAATCAATTAATTATCATGATGATAGATTAAGAAATACAAAAATTGTTTACAGCGATGGTACAGAAGAATTCACATTTAATAATATGAATTTAAAAACATCTTTCAAAGATAAGAATGGTAATATAACAAAATATTCATATGATTATAAAGGTAATATGACTGGAATTATAAGACCTAGTGGCTTAAGTTGTAAAATTGAATTTGAAGAACACAATAAACCAACTGCTTTTTATGTAAATGGGAAAAAAAGAAAATACACAAAATATGATTCATTTGGTAAAATACTTGAATTTGGTGATGTACTTAATCGCTCGGTAAAATTTGAGTATTCGAATGGGGATAATCCAAGTAAGATAATTATGCCAGATGGGGCTGAGTATAGTATTGAATATGATGATAGAAATCATATAAAAAGGATAATTGATGCGTATGGCAATTTTTCTGCTTATGAATACAATAGGTTAAATCAAGTTGTAAAGACTAAGGATTTTAATGATAATGTTTCAACATATGAATATGATATAGTTGGCAATCTTGTAAAACAAACTAATGCTCAAGGATTTTCTAAGTTATTTGAGTATAATAAAAGTGGTTTAGTTACTAAAATTGTTGATTATGATGGAAGTACAGTTATGAAAACATATAATAATTTAAATAAGTTAGATGGAGTAACTGATCAATTAGGAAGAAAAACTTCGTTCAAATATGATACGATGTGGAATGTTTCTAAAATAATTCTTCCAAATGGTGCTGAAACAACTTTTATTTATAATGAAAATGATTTATTGACAAGACGTAAAGATGCATTAGGAAATTCTATTAGATATAAATATGATGCTGTCGGAAATATTGTTTCAATAGAAGATGAAGAAGGGGCTATAACAAAGTATGAATATGATGAAGATAATAGATTAATAAAAGTTATTGAACCCAATGATGCTGTGACAACATATGAATATGATGAAGATGGAAATGTATCAAAAGTAGTTAATCCGTTAGGGGATTATGTTGTTCGACAATATGATTTGACACGTAAGTTGATAAAAGAGGAAGATAACAAGGGACATTTTAGAAAATATGAATATGATTTGATGGGCAATATTTATAGAATTACAGATGAGATAGGAAGAACTGAAAGTTATGAATATCTAAAAGGAACAAATCATATAACAAAACATATAGATTTTAATGGTACTTGTACAGAATATTTGTATGATCCAAATGGTAATGTTATCGAATCTATAGACGAATTTGGATGTTCTACAAAATATGAATATGATTCTCTTAATAGATTAATAAAAGAAAAAATTTACGATGGAACTACAATAGAGTATAAGTATGATGCCATGAACAATTTGATAGAAGCAGTTAATCAAAAAGGAGCTGTAACGAAGTATGAGTATTCTTTGACGGGAGAAGTTACAAAAGTGGTTGATGCTGAAGGCAATGAAACAAGCTATGTATATGATGAATGTGATAGATTAATTGAAATTTATCAGAAGGATATCAACACTGGAAAAGTAATATCAAAAAAATATGAGAGAGATTTACTTGGAAATATTAAAACAGCTATTGATGGCTTAGGACAAAAAGAAAAGTTTAGTTTTAATAAACGAGGTGAATTAACAGAACGAATAGATAAAGAAGGTTTTGCTACTAAGTTTGTATATAATTTAAGTGGTGACGTTAAAAAAGTTCAGTATGCTGATGGAAAAGAAGTTGAGTGTTCGTATGATGTTTTACGAAGGCTAATTGAAATAAAAGATTGGCTAGGAATAACGAAGTTTGAAAAAAATTCGGAAGGACAAATTACGAAAGTAACATATCCATCAGGCGAAAATGTTGAGTATGAATATGATGCTCTTGGAAATAGAAAAAATCTAAAATATCCAAATGGAAAAGAAGTACAATATAAATACAATAAAGATTCTTTACTTACAGAGCTTGTGAGCGGAGAAAATATTGTAAATTATGTATATAATAACAATGGTCAGATTTTAGAAAAGAAAGTTAATTGTGGACTTTCGTCAAGATACGAGTATAATGAGAAAGGAATGTTGTCGAAAATTACAAACTCAGATTCGAAAGGTATTGTAGATGAATTTGTCTATAAGTATGACGAAGTATTGAATCTAGTTGGTATAAATAAAAAAAGGCGAAATATGGATTCTGAAAATGGATTATACACTTATAGTTATGATAAACTATCAAGATTGGTTGATGTTCATAAAGATGGAAAGGCTTTAAGAAAGTATACTTATGATGCATTTGGAAACAGATTATCGTTTATGAATTTTGAAAAAAAGACATCAAATTATTATGAGTATAATGATAATAATCAACTAAAACATAAGATTACAACAGAGGATGGGATAGATTTAGAGCATGAATATAATTATAGCTATGATAAAAGAGGCAATTTAAGTCAAATTGTTGAAGATAATGTTATAAAACATCAGTATTTATATGGTTCGTTGAATAGATTAGAAAGAGTAATAGATCAAAGTGGTAATCGTAGTGATTATGTATATAATGGTTTAGGTCATAGAGTTGGAAAGAAATCTGTTATAAATGGAAAATCAATTTCTAGTAATTGGATTATTGATTTGACAAGAGAATATAATAATTTGTTACAGAAAACGGAAAACAATATGATGCAACAGTATCTTTGGGATGAGAATTTGGTTACTGTTGAAAACATAGAATTTGATGAAACTAAATCATTAGATCGATATTTATGTTTAAATGATCCTATGGGTACACCAATACGATTGTTTGATACTAATTATGATAATGTTGAAACATATAGTTTTGATGAATTTGGAAATAATACATATAACAAGAATAGTTCGTTACAACCATTTGGATTTACTGGATATCAGTATGATAGATTAGCAGAAACATATTATGCTCAGGCTAGAGAGTATAGGGCAAATGATGGTATTTTTGCAGGTGAAGACAATATAAAAGGAACTGCAATAATGCCAATGACAATGAATACATATGTATATACGGTACAAAATCCTTTAAGTTCAACTGATAAGACAGGATATTGGTGTGGCTGGGATGATTTAGCAGCGATGGGTGCTGGAGCTATAAGTGGAGTAGGTTACACGTTCGTTGGTGATATGATTCATTCTGTTCAACATGGAAAACTTGAATTGTCATCTTGGCAGGATTATACAGGTGCAGCTGTTGGTGGAGCAATTGGAGCGGAAGTAACGTTGTATGCTGGCCCGGTTGCAGGAAATGCAGTAAACTGTGGAGTTACAACATTTGCAAGTAATGAATTGAAAGTTGCAACAAATGCTAAAGATAAAAAAGATCAGGCTACTATTTTGAAAGAAACAGCTAGAGATTCAATTTGGGGTACCTTTACTGCTGGAGTTGGGGATAAAATAAAGGTGTCAAAAATCTCGAAAGGAACAGAAAAACTAGAAAAGAAACTTGCAGAAAAAGTAGGATTCAGTGGAAGTAAAGTAGAAAAGATGCTTCAAAAAGGCATGGATCAAGATGAAGCTAATGGAATTTTCAGAGAATGGACAAAGAAGGATATTAGTTTATTAAAGGGGCTTGTTTCAAAGGAGGCAAGAAAAGCCAATAAAGAAGAATTGAAAATAATAGTTGAACTTGCAAAGTCTGAGTATAAGGGTAATGCAAAGAATTATTTCTTGTATATGCTTAAATCAGGATTGAAGGATAATGTTTCTGTAAGGTCAATCGCATATAGATTGATTCAGGAGAATTCTTATAATAAGTTCCTAGAGGATAAATGTATTGTAAAATAATAATATGCAAAATAGATAAATTATGGAGGAATGAATTATGCCAATTTCAATAGTAAATAGATATTATTTAGAAGCAGTTATATGTATTGGTTGTTTGCTTTTATCAATTGAATCTGCAAGATCTTATATCTATGATATGTATAAGCATAACAAATACGGTCCATTTGCGAGGGCATTTTCGGCAGTTTTGCTAATTGGAGTAATAATTATGAGTGGAATTGTAACTGCACCGGTAAAGAACATGCGGATCATATTAGATGCTCCAAATGTTATCTTTGATAATTATAGAGAGTTTTCAGGCGTAATAAAATGGAGCGATCTTGATTCGCCACATTATGATTATAGATCTTATGAAATAGATAAATATCACATAGAGAATATAGCTAAATATGAGAATAGAGATGTCTATTTATTATGCACTGAAGATCCAGGAGAGCTTTGGAATACACATGTTACCGTAAGATATTATCCTTTGTCACATATAGGGTGTATTACCGAGATAGATAAAGGAAAAGAAAAACTGGTATTTTCAAGGAAATATACAGATAGAACGGCAGAATTAGCGTTGTATGTAACATTGAATGCTTTATATCTTTTATTAGGAGTATGGAATTATTATTTTAATGGTTTTGAAAAAGTTGTAGACAAAAAGGATCATTTTATAAGAGTTAAATCAGATGATGGAAACGTTTTTAAGAGATTAGGAAAATATTTTTTTGGTGCTATATCTCTGATTTTACTAACACATATATCTATGCTTTTTGTGACGAAGCCAGTGCCAGAAACTGCAATGCTTACAGTGTATGCAGTTGTGTTCATTTATATGATAAAAGCTTACTTAAAAACTAGAGATTGTTTATCAATATGCCGCGATAAACCTATAATGAGACATTATCATGGTAAAGAAATACTTGAGGAATTTCCTTGTAAGATTGATAGAGTAGATGATGATGGATTTTGTGTGAAGGATATAAATGATAAGTCAAAAGAAAAGATAGTTTATGAAATCTCTTATAAGGATAAAAAAATGCAGTTAGACAATGAATCAATTTGTTACGGATTTGAAACAGTAGATGCATTATATAAAAAACTACTCGAATCCAAACTTGAAAAGCCAGGGGTTAAGAAAAGATATTACCTATGATTAAATACCAATTAGAATCATAGATAAAATAAAAAAAATACTTATAATCAAAAGTTTTAAGATTATGAGAATACATTAAAAATGGAGGTATCGAAATGATATATGGTATTTTTGGAGCAATTATAATGGGTTGCTTATCAACATGGTATGAAAAAGAACAAAAAAGAAGGACTATGGAGTTGGAAAGAGCAATTTTGGATAAGGAGGACACACACCATTTTGTGTCATTTTTACCAGCAGCCTCAACAGTTTTAGGAAGAATTGCAGTAGGTCTTTCAATTTGTATGGCAATATTCTTTTCACTAGGAATTGAAGAAAAAGGAAAAGATATGATTCCATATTTTGTAATAGTTGCGGTTACACTTCTTATAGGAATACTTTTTCAAGTGTCAGGAGCACGATGGAAAATGATCGTTGAGGAAGATGATGTAACAGTTTATCCTGCACTTTTTGGAAAAGTTAAGAAATTCAAAATCAGTGATATTAAATATGTTAAAGTTGGAGAGACAAAAAAGGAAATCTCACTTTATAATGCGCAAAACAAGAAATTCTATACAGTCGATCCAGCAACAACTAAAGCACCTCTTTTTAAAGCGAGATTAATAGAAGAGAGACTTTTACAATTAAATGAGTTGACTTCAAATTAGATTAAACTAAAAAAGTAATATTAGACATTTGAAAATGTTTTTTATCAAGAAAGAATGATTTCATATGTGAGTTAATGTATGGAATTATTCTTTCATTTTATGCCAAGGTTAGGAAACTAAAGATGTATATCTAGATGGAAGAAGTTTGGGCGAAGGGCATCATTGATGCTTTTGATTATGATTGGCAATACTGTTTTGGAACAATAGTTACAATTTAATTAATGGTTGTGTAATTTGGGCGTATGTATTATTAATGTTATTGGGAATAGCCTGGATTATAATAGTGGATATTACATTTATTGCAAGATTTTTACATGCAAGCAAAGCCAAAAAAGTAACTACTTTCGTAAAAATAACCGA
>NZ_FNPG01000019.1 GCF_900107245.1 Lachnobacterium bovis DSM 14045 | reverse complement strand
CCGGGATGGACGAACCACTGGTGTATCTGTTGTCGACCAACGGCATAGCAGAGTAGCCAAGTTCGGAAGGGATAAACGCTGAAGGCATCTAAGCGTGAAGCCCCCCTCAAGATGAGATATCCCCTCCAAAAGGAGATAAGACCCCTGAGAGACTAACAGGTAAATAGGGCAGAGGTGGAAGTACAGTAATGTATGTAGCTGACTGTTACTAATAGGACGAAGGCTTGACCAAAAAGGTTTTCAAAGAGAAAAGCTTGTATGAAGTTTTGAAGATATATGAAAAATAAAAAAAGATGTAGGGGTGTAGTTCATCGGTAGAATAAGAGTCTCCAAAACTCCAGAGGAGGGTTCGATTCCTTCCACCCCTGTGAAGAAGTACTTTTTAAGTACTTCTTTTTTTATATATAATACTTTTGGTGAAATTAAATGAAAAATCAAATAAAAGATCAAATGAATAATTTGAAATAGACGAGAAAGGGTTTATCTTTCTTGACAATAAATATAAATACTGATACTATAATGAGGTAAGATAAACTGATGATTGAGAGTAGTAAATATGTTGGTAGATTTACAGAGAGTTACTGGTGGTGGGAAAGTGACAGTTGAGATATATTGAATGGACTCATGAGGGCGTGAACAAAGCAGGAAAGAAATTTTATTATAAATGTGATTAGTTCTCGACGGTTTTGCACCGTTATAGCAAGACATATGATGGTATGTTATAGTATTTACACAGGTGGCTATTTACTCTTATCCATGTGATAAGAGTTTTTTTATTTTGTGGATTAATAATGTAACAGCTATATTGAGGAATATAAAACATATAGAACAAATTCTATAGAAATAAAAATATAAAAAATAATCGTATAAGGAGAAAAGATATGGAGAAGATAATTTTAACAGGAGATAGACCAACGGGAAGATTACATGTAGGACATTATGCAGGCTCTTTAAAGAGAAGGGTACAACTTCAGAATAGTGGAGAGTTTGATAAAATATATATAATGATAGCAGATGCACAAGCATTAACAGATAATTTTGATAATCCAGAAAAAATTAGACAGAATATTATAGAAGTTGCTTTAGATTATTTATCGTGTGGAATCGATCCTAAAAAAGCAACAATTTTTGTACAATCTCAGATTCCAGAATTAACAGAGTTGACATTTTTTTATGCAAATTTAGTAACTGTTTCTAGATTACAAAGAAATCCTACTGTTAAAAACGAAATTAAAATGAGAAATTTTGAAGCTAGTATTCCAGTTGGATTTTTTACTTATCCAATTAGTCAAGCTGCTGATATTACAGCATTTAAAGCTACAACAATTCCAGTTGGTGAAGATCAATTGCCTATGATTGAGCAGGCTAGGGAAATTGTTAGAAAATTTAATTCAGTCTATGGAGAGGTTTTAGTAGAGCCAGAAGTGATTTTGCCAGAAAATGATGCTTGTATGAGATTACCTGGAATTGATGGTAAACAAAAAATGAGTAAATCTTTAGGCAATTGTATTTATTTATCAGATACGGAGGAAGATGTACGAAAGAAAGTAATGAGTATGTACACTGATCCAGAACATATTCAAGTTTCTGATCCTGGTCATATTGAGGGAAATACAGTATTTACGTATCTTGATGCTTTTTGTAATCAAGGTCATATTGATGAGTACGCTAAGGATTATAACAGTCTTGATGAAATGAAGGCACATTATCAAAGAGGTGGACTAGGAGATGTTAAAATTAAAAAATTCTTAAATAATGTTTTGCAAGAAGAGTTATCACCAATTAGAGCAAGAAGAAGTGAGTATGAGAAAGACATTGTTGGAGTATATGATATTTTAAAAGAAGGAAGTATCGTTGCAAGAGAAAAAGCAGCTCAAACAATGAAAGAAGTAAAAGATATGATGAAAATTAACTATTTCGAAGATGAAGAGTTAATTAGAAAACATTGTGAAAAATATGCTTCTAAGTAGTTAAAGACTTTAATAAACCGATATAAAATGTGTGTGGAGTTTGTACTAGACAATTTTATATTGGTTTATAATTTTTTAGAAGGATTATAGGAAGTTACATTATGATACGTAGAGCAAAACATGAAGATTTAGAATGTTTAATGAATATTTATAATGATGCAATAATTAATACAGTTGCAACATTTGACACAGAAGAGAAGGATTTTGATGATAGGAAAAAATGGTTTGAAGAACATCTTAATGATCCGTATGCTATATTTGTAGAAGAGATTGATGGCGTTGTCGCTGGATATGTTTCATTGTCTAGGTATAGAGATAGAAAGGCTTTTGATGGTAGTGTGGAAATATCAATTTATTTGCACAAGGACTATAGAGGTCAGGGTGTAGGAACAAGGTTGATGCAATTTATTCTTGATTTTGCAAAGAAAAATAAGAAGATTAATACTGTAGTTTCTTTAATTACAGGTGAAAATATAATAAGTTGTAAATTGCATGAAAAATTCGATTTTGTATATTGTGGGGAACTTAAGAAAGTAGGTTTTAAATTCGGCAAGTGGTTGGATTTAAAAATTTATCAGATCATATATGAAAGAGATGAAATGAATGGTTAAGTATTATAAAACTGATAATAAGTTGATTCATGAAGAAAAAGAAATCGGAAATGGAGTATGGGTTCAAATGATTAATCCTTCTGTGTCCGAAGGGCAATATGTTGCAGAACAGCTAAACCTTGATATAGAAGATGTTTTGGCCGCATTGGATGAAGAAGAAAGTTCGCGTATTGAATTACAGGATGGATATACTTTGATTTTAGTGGATATTCCAACAATTGAGATCCGACATGAAAAAGAATCATATACAACTATACCTTTAGGAATAATTTTAACTGCAGATGAGATTGTTACAATATGTACAGAGGATACGCCTGTTTTACATACGTTTATTCAAAATAGAGTTAGGGAGTTTTCGACCAAGAAAAAACTTAGGTTTGTGTACCAGATTTTATATAGAACAGCAGCTCTTTATCAAAGTGATCTTCGCGTGATTGATAAAATGAGGACGGAGATAGAAGAAAGAGTTGGAAACGATACACGAGAAGAAGATTTAATTGCTTTACATGAATTAGAATCAACATTGGTTTATTTTGCAACATCCCTTAGAGCAAACGGTGTAGTTTTAGATAGATTAACAAGATATAAACGACTTGAACAGTATCCTGAAGATAAGGAATTATTAGGAGATGTTATAGTTGAAAATCAGCAGGCCTTTGAGATGACAAGTATATATAGAGATATTGTACAAGGAACAAGAGAATTGATGTCTTCTGTTCTTGATAATAGATTGAATACAGTTATGAAAACACTTACATCCGTAACTTTAATAATGGCAGTTCCAACTGTAATATCTGGAATTTATGGAATGAATGTTGATGTTAAGTGGATGCCTTTAGCAAAAACTACACATGGATTTTCAATTATTATATTTTTGACAATTGTGATATGCGTAATACTAATCTTGATTTTGAGAAAGAAAAAAATGCTTTAGGTTGTTTTAAGATAAATAACGCAAAAAAAATTTTCTTATTAGAAATATATAATAGGAAGAATATATATTATATATAATAGAAATAATATATATAATAGAGATAATATATATATATAATAGAAATATATAATAAAAAGGATAAATAATTTCAATATTGTAAATTAGCTTAAAGATTAGCTAATATTATTAATATGAATAATTTATCCTTTTATTTTTATAGATTTGTTGATGGCTTTTTGAAAGTGTGTATCGAATAATGCCGATTATTTTCCTTCAAAACGTCCACTTGCACCACAAGGAAGAACTAAACCAGTTGAATAAACTGGAAGGCCGATTTCATCTGCTGTTACTGTGCCAGGAAAATCTTTTAATGCGGTTGTAATCATATATTTTAAAACAGCGGGCTGTAATCCTGTAGTGTATGAGTTTACAAGGAAGAATAAAGGATTTGGAACTAAAATTTGAGTACATAATTTTATTAAATTATAAATATTGTCCTCTATTTTCCAAATTTCTCCTTTGGGACCACGGCCATATGAAGGTGGATCCATTATTATGGCATCATAGTGATGTCCACGACGTATTTCGCGTTCTACGAATTTAACACAGTCATCGACAAGCCAACGTATTGGTGCATCGGCGAGACCTGAAGATACTGCATTTTCCTTGGCCCATGCAACCATGCCTTTAGAGGCGTCGACATGAGTAACTTGTGCACCAGCTTCAGCGGCTGCGAGAGTAGCACCACCTGTATATGCGAAAAGATTTAGAACCCTTATTGGACGATTAGCTTTTCTAATTTTTTCTGAAAACCAATCCCAGTTTACAGCTTGTTCTGGGAACAATCCTGTATGTTTAAAGCTAAAAGGCTTTAATTGAAATGTTAAGTTTTTGTAGTTAATGCTCCATTGCTCTGGAAGATTAAAAAATTCCCATTCGCCGCCACCTTTTGAACTTCTGTGATAGTGACCATTTTTCTTTTTCCAGCCTTTACTTTTTTTAGGGGTATCCCAAATGACTTGAGGGTCAGGACGAACAAGGATGTAATCTCCCCAGCGCTCTAGTTTTTCTCCTCTTGAACAATCTAAGACATTATAGTCTTTCCAATTATCAGCAACCCACATATGTAAATCTCCTTTCGTGTAATCGTCTGAAATTATAATTTTGTGAATTATATTTAAAAGATGTAATGATTTTCAAATAAATTATAAAAAATCTCAAATTGAGATCTAGTAAATATTAGTTTATTCTAAAATAATATTAAATGACATTATATCAATTTGATATTAAATGATTCAGATAGCCAATTAAGTTATTCTTAAACAAAACTATTTTATATTGTATTCATAAAAATACGCAATTTCAATTATAATGTTATATAGAGTCTACGTCAATTTTTTTTGCATTAAAAATACATAAAAATTATTAAATAGAGTATAAAAATACTTGTTTGTGGCATTAGAGTAATGTTTGAAAAATTGGATACCGATATAATCTTTGAGGTGAGGGAGTGGGATGTGTATTTTGCAAAAAGTTTAATTTGTTTAGGGAATATGAGTATATAAGAGTGAAACTTTATTTTGCAAAAAGTTGTGTTATAAAGAGCAGAGTTTTATTTATAGAAGGAATGTGGTTCAGGTTTAATGTATAAAAAGGAAGGAAGAATCTAGAATGAGTCTAATTGAGATTAAAAAGGGACAGATTATACATGGAAGTGATGATGATGTTAAAACAATTGAAATTGTTTTGAAAGGATCAATTAGGATGTTTTCTGACTATATCAATATAAGTATTTCAACAGGTGGTATTTTAGGTGTAGGAGAGAAGCCTGCGGAAAAATACGTTTGTACTTATCAGGCTTTGACTGATGCAACAATTTATAGTTATAAGTATGAGTCGGATAAGGATATTGAAAATGCTGTATTATCGAATCCAAAGATTTCTAGTGTATTAGCATCTCAGATGGTTCAGCTTTCTTGTAATGCTTATCTTAACTTAAAGAAAAAATATGAAAAATTGGTTCAAGATATAGAAAAATTGAGAAAAGATGAAAAAGAATATCCAACCTTATGTATGTTGACAGGGGAACCAACAAGGACTTTTTTAGAGTTATATAATATAGAAGAAATAAAGAAAAGTGAAATAATTAATAGTTGGCGAGCTGATTTTGTGATTGCTTTATATAAAAATGATGCAAAGATTCGTGAAGGTTTTTATGGTTTGGATGCAACAATTTGTAGTGGAGCGGTTCTTGTTAATACTACTTTGTTTAGAAATATATTAGAAGAGAGTAAGTATATTTTTGATTTTAACAATAACTTTGCAAAAATGACCGCCAATTTTAAATCAGTTTTTACAAAGGTAAAGGCAAAATCGGAACAGTTAAAGAGAGATTCTGTAGAAGATGATGAAAACGTATCAATTGTTAATGCAATTGATACAATTTTGGAATATGCAAATATAGATGTAGAAGTTAAAAATAGATTTAAGGAAAGCGTTGAACAATATAAATCATCACCTAATAGAGTAGATGCTTCAGACGAAATGAGAGTTATACGAAGAGATATTGCTAAAGATTTTTATAGAGTTTATACAGATGTTTTTAAGAAAACAGTTGATGAGGGTGAGGCACCAATTGAAGTTACGATGTTTTTGATGTTTGGTTTTATTGATGAGGAGCTGGCTGGGGAGGAATATACTAAGGAATTGTACAGAATTGCAAAATCTTATGAGCCAGATGAAGAGGGAAAGATTGTTACTTTAATGGAATGGCTGCGGTTGATTTATAATGGAGAAGTTGAACCTTCAAGGAATGAGTTTGATGCAGATTATGCAACGTTTCTTAGAGAACAAAAATCGCATGGAGAGATTTCAGAAAAAGAATACAATGAAATGATAGATAATAATGAGAAAAAGTTAGAATTTGAGATAAAGAACTTTTTTACATTAGGAAATAGAATGTCATTTGGAAGAATTTCAGTTTTTAATCCAATTTTTGACAAAGAAAATGTACAAAAACCGTTAGATGTGGCCTATATGTCAAAAGAAGTTGTTAGAGAAACCTTAAATAAGATTAAAGGCATTGACTATAGTTTGTTCTATAGAGAAACAGTTTTTTCTGATACTGCAAAGGGAATTACACAGCTTTATGTACAAAAAGAGGTTATGCCATATGTGATTTTATTCCCTAATTTAGGAAGTAGAACAAGTATGTGGCAGGAAATTGAAGGTAGAAGACGAGCAACTCCAGCGAGAATGATTGTTTCGATTTTCCATTTTGAGGATGTAGAAATAAGCTTTTTGAGAATTTGTGGAGAATATCGTTGGGAAATGTGTAAAACAGTTCAGGGGGCATATTGGAATAATATAAAAGACCCATCATTGACAGCAGAATATTGTGATTACTTACAATTTTATAAAAAGAATTCACAGTTATCTACAGAACAGAAGGAAAAACTAAAGTTACAGTTGAAAAAGTATTCAAATAATTTTAGAAATGTTTTTATTGCAGACTATATGACTTATATGAAATATGAGGTGGCAGGTTCGCTTAGATTAAATAAGATTACAAGAGGAATTTTGGCGACATATTGTGCTTTTTCAAAAGATATTAGGAATAAATTAAAAGACAATCCGCAGTACAAGGATGTGATTGCAAAGTATGAAAGTAATATTGCTACACAGCAAAGTTTGGTGAACAATGTTATAAAGAAAATTCAGACACAAGGATTTGATATTCCTGAAGAAGTAAATCTGCAAGAAAATTTCTTGAAACTTTAAGCATAATTAACAGTAAAGTAGTTGGATGAATGATACGAAATATTTGTTGCAAGGGAGAAATGTGATGAGAGAAGTAGTAAAGTAAAAATGTAGTGAATAAAATGCAGTGAATAAAATGTGGTGAATAAGTAGTAAAGAACAGTAAAATCGTATATAGAAATCTATACTATGTAAGTATAGTTTATATATAGTTGATGGTCCGCATAGACTTAGTTGGAAACTTGTTTATGGGACCATCATTGTAGTGTTTTTATTCATAGAATTGAATTAAAAAGTTGTAACACACAAAATTAATGTGTAACTAAAGAATAAACAATAAAAAATAAAAAAAGTATTCTATAAATTGAAATATTTATCCCAGTCTTCTAAATTGCGTTGACATTTGACGCAAAGTAAATATGTATGGTCTTCTGTGTCAATTGAAATAGTATAAATGTTGTCGTTTTGTTCAATGTTGTTAATTGTGCATGAAGCAAGATCTTCAAATGCTTTTTTATAGTTTTCTTCAGATATTGGAGAATCTTCTACGGTGGACATTAGTTTCCCGTTAGGGTCATATATTTTATATCCCTCATTTATAAATTTGATAATGGATGATTTTTCTAATGTTAAAAAAAGATTGTTAGTGCGCATTGTTCGAATGTCGCGATTTGTTGTATTTGTTGGTAAAATTTTCACATTATCTAAATGTAAAATTAAATTGTCGAGCGAAAAACGAATACCATTAATATTAGCATCGTGAAAATCAAAATTTTGTAATTCATTAATTGTAGTAAATTTCATTGTAAAACCTTCTTTCATTAAATTCTTATTTATTATAAGAAAATTGTAATTAAAAAACAACAAATTTTTTGAGAGAAATGTTGAAAGAATTTTTCTGCTAAAGTAAAATAATGATATAGATTAGGCGGTTTGAAAGTATATTGTTAGTAATTAAAAATATAGTAAAAAGTTATGTTAGTAAAAAAGATTATTGATTAAAATATAGTAGTCATAATATTATTAGTAACACGAGAAAAAACTAGGAAATGCAAATGTGAGAAATTCTATATGAAGGAGATATGATTATGGATATAAATGAGAATAATAAGCAAGTGTATAAATCCGTTTCGCAGGTAGCACGAGAATGGAATATTACAACGAGAGCAGTTAGAAATTATTGTCAAGAGGGAATAATTCCAGGAGTACAAAAAATAGGAAAAATGTGGCTTATTCCTGACATTGCTAAGAAACCTATTAGAATAGAAGCAAGAAGAAAGAAAAAGGGATTATCAAAAGTTTTAGAAATAGAAATGAAAAATAATATTGAGGATGGAATTTATCATGGATTTGTGATTGATGCGACTTTTAATACATTTAAAATAGAAGGCGGAAAACTTTCGAGAGAGCAGGTAAGGTACATGTATGACGATAAAAGTTTATCGTTAGGTGGAAACATTTTAGATGTTGATGAAATTATAGAAATGAATAATCATTTTAAATGCATGGATTATATTATTAAGACTGCAAAAAAAGAATTATCTGAAAACTATATTAGAAAATTGTATTTAATGCTAGAAAATGCAACGCAAGTAAGTGAATCATTTTCATCGAAAAACAATTGTTATAAATCAGTGAAAAACAAATTCAATGAAATAGAAACAGTTCAACCAAATGAGGTAGAAGAGCATTTAAAAGCGTTTTTAAAAGATTATAATTTAAAGGAAAAAGTAACATTAGATGATGTGTTGGATTTGTTATACTGTTTTATGATGATATCACCATTTTCAACTGCAAATGGGAAAATTGCAAGATTAGTAGTTTTGAAGGAATGTTTAAAAAACGAAATCGTTCCTTTTCTAATAGAAGAAGACATGGTTGTTTTTTATAAAAGAGGAATTGAAAAATGGAAAGAGGAACCATCGATTTTAAAAAATATTACATTAGTTGCTCAAGAAAAATTTAAAACATATCTTGAATATTTTGGAATCAAATATAATAAAATATAAATTCCCTATTTACAACATTTTTCTAATATGATAATCTATTAGCATATTAGCATACTAAAGTAAGAGGAGAAATATAATATGAGTATGAAAAAGATTAAAATATCTTTATTGATTGTTATAGCTTTACTTATCGCAGTACTAGGAGTTTATAGTGCTACACACAATAAGAAAAAATCATCAGATAATAAAAAAGCGACATTTACTGTTGGCTTTGACCAAAATTTTCCACCTTTTGGCTACAAGGATAAAAATGGAGAATTTAAAGGATTTGATATAGATTTGGCTAGAGAGTGTGCAAAAAGAATGGGCAAGAAGCTCGTTTTGAAACCAATTGATTGGGATTCAAAAGATATTGAGCTTGAAACTGGAAATATTGATTGTATTTGGAATGGATTTACAATTGATGGACGAGAAAACAGTTATGCCTGGACAAAGGCTTACATGGATAATTCACAGGTATTTGTTGTAAAAAAAGATTCTAATATAAAAAACTCTAAAGATCTTGCAGGAAAAGTTGTTGATGTTCAAATGGATTCATCAGCTGAGACGGCACTAAAAAGTGATGATCATAAAGAATTACTAAAAAGTTTTTCAAAAATGCAGACAGTAGGCGATTATAATACAGCAATGATGGATTTAGATTCAGGTGCAGTGGATGCTGTTGCTATGGATGTTTTTGTTGCAAAAGATCAGATTAAAGGAAAAGAAGACAAATTCGTTATTTTAGAAGATAAAATATCTAGCGAAAAATATGGAGTGGGTTTTGCTAAGAACAATACTAAATTAAGAGACTTAGTTGAAAAAACATTATTTGAAATGAAAGATGATAATACTTTTGCAAGAATCTCAAAAAAATGGTTTAAAACAGATGTTTGTATATTAGAAAAATAATATTTCATTTGTTTTCGACAAACAAAGGTTTGCAGAAGAAAAATTAGAAAGGGTTATTTCGATTTATTATATGAATATTATTGATATTATTTTACAATTAGCAGACGGTATGATGGTTACCATTATGATTTTTGTGTTAACACTGATTTTTTCAATTCCGCTAGGTTTGGTAGTGACTACAGGTAGAATGTCAAAAAATCCATTAATACGAACAATAGTGAAGGTTTACATTTCAATTATGAGAGGTACACCATTAATGCTTCAACTTCTAGTTGTATATTATGGACCTTATTATTTGTTTAAATGTAAATTATCACCTGAATATAGAGGTATAGCAGTGATTATTGGCTTTTCTATTAATTATGCAGCATATTTTGCTGAAATATTCAGAAGTGGAATTTCATCTATGCCTGTTGGACAATATGAAGCAGCTAAGATTTTAGGCTACAATAAAATACAGACATTTTTCTTTATAATTTTACCACAAGTTATAAAAAGAATACTTCCAGCGATTACAAATGAAGTAATTACTCTGGTAAAGGATACTTCGTTAGCTTTTTCAATTGCATATGCTGAGATGTTTTCGGGTGCAAAGGCACTTGCAGCTGCAGAAAAGAGTATGCTACCTTTTGTTGCTGCCGCTATTTTTTATTATGTATTTAATTTTGCTGTAGCTACAATTATGGAATTGTTTGAAGAAAAGCTAAATTATTATGATATATAATAAAAAAAACAAAGTGTTTGATAAAATATATTTGATATACAAATAAATATATAAAAATATTGAAACGGAGTATATAGATGAGTGTATTAGAAATGAATCACATAAAAAAGAGTTTCGATGGAAATGAAATTCTTAAAGATATAAGTTTTAAAGTTGACGAAGGTGATGTGATTTCAATTATTGGACCTTCTGGTTCAGGAAAATCGACATTATTAAGATGTGCAACATTTCTTGAAACTATAGATGATGGTGAACTTTCATATTTGGGAGAACAAGTAGTTGGTTCTCAGGATGGAAAGGCTGTTTATGGTGAAAAAGCTAAAATAAAAAAAGCAATGGAATGTTTTGGGTTGGTTTTCCAGAATTTTAACCTTTTTCCACATTATTCAGTTTTAAAAAATATAATTGATGCACCTATCAGGGTGCAAAAAAGAAAAAAAGAAGAGGTAATTTCTGAAGCAAGAGAGTTACTAAAAAAAATGGGGTTAGAGGGACGAGAAGATGCCTATCCTTGTCAATTATCAGGAGGGCAGCAGCAACGTGTTTCGATTGCAAGAGCGCTTGCTCTAAAGCCCAAAATTCTTTTTTTTGATGAACCTACTTCGGCATTAGATCCAGAACTTACCATAGAAATCTTAAAAGTAATTAAAGAGTTAGCAAAAGAAAAAATGACAATGGTAATTGTTACACATGAAATGGATTTTGCAAAAAATGTGTCAAGTAAAATGATTTTTATGGATAAAGGTTTGATAGTTGAAGAGACAACTCCAGAGGAAATGTTTAATTCTACAAACAAGAGAACAATGGAATTTTTAGGAAAATATAAAAACGTTAAATAAAATTTGACATTTTTATGAAAAATGTATAAAATATATGCGAGTGTCTCAAGAACAATATTGAAAGATTTTCTTGGGACATTTTTACATTAAAGATTATTTGAAAAATATATTAAGTTATAGAAGACAGAGAGTTGAATATGAAGGCATTAATTTTAGACAAAGATAAAAATAATGAGACCGTCGTTTTAAGAGAGGACGGAGAAATATTAACCCTTGATTGTCAAGGAAGCATAGGAGAGACTATAGAGCTTGACAATAAAAAGAAAAAAGAAATAGCTGAATATATTAAAGAAGTGATGTTTTCGTGTGCATGTTTTGCAATTGTAATTCTTGCTACTGCAAGCTATAAATTTTATTGTCGTAGTCCATATACGTACGTTTCTTTAGATATTAATCCATCTGTAGAGTACACCTTAAATCGCCAAGGAAAGGTGATTGATGTTTGTGCTCTTAATGCTGACGGCAAAAAAGTATTAAAAAAATATAACAAAAAATGTAAAAAATATTGTGATTTCGATGATGCAATAAATGAAACAACTACTATTCTTTATAAAGATAAGTATATAAAGAGGGCGAATAATTATATTTTAATGAATATTTCAAGCGATAATGAAAAGACTATAAGCAGTTTAGAAAATCGTATTGAAAAAATCATCAAAAAAAAGGGTGATAAAACATTAAATTTATTTTTTACAAAGACAAATAAAAAAGTACATGAGAAGGCTATTAAGCTTGGAATTTCACCAGGTAGATACGTTATGATGGAAGATATCTACAAAGATGAGGTCGACAATAATGGTGATATACCGTATGAAGAAGAAAAAGTGAAGGTGTGTCAAAATGATTCTGTATTTTCATTGTTGGCATCAACTGGGCGAATTACAGTTGAAAAAGATAAAGATACGGAGAATACCAATGGTGATTCTAAAAAGGAAAAGACAGAGGATTATTTTAGAGAAAAAGATTACAATAAAAATGTAAAAGAAGATAAAGATATAAAAAATCAAGATAAGGTGGAAACACAAGAAAATATTGTTGATAACGATTCTCAATCCGTACCAAATGGTGAAAATAAGGCCGGTAGAGATAATACAGATAAAAATGGAAAAGGTGCAAAGCCTGCTTCAAAGTGGACGAATAAGCCAGGTAACAACAAAACTAAAGAGCAAGGCATAACTGAGGAGAATACAGACAATAACAAGCCTAGTCAAAATAAGGATAATGCCAAACCACAAGCTAAAATAGAAGAAAGTGAACAATAGGTTGATTTATTTAGCTTTTTGTGGTAATAATAAAATATATATAAACTTTATTAAAAAAATGTCGATAAATAATAAGACGATATATTTTTTACGATTTACTAGTCTATTAATAAGACGAAGGGGGGACTTATATTAAACTAGTATTTATACTATAGGGGATGACAAGATAACTAACATATTTAACCAGTATTCCTTTAATGGAGAGAGGAAAACTTATGAAAAAATTGTTGATTCTAGATAGTAAAAATTATACAGATGATATGCGTGCTTTTGAAAAATATGCTGTTCGTACGATTATTGTTAAGAACGGTAGAATTGCAACTCAGCATGGAGCAGCAGGAGATTATAAGATAGTTGGTGGAGGTATAGAAAACGGGGAAACCTATATTGACACTATTATGAGAGAGGTGCGAGAAGAAGCGGGCTTATTAGTGAAACAAGATTCTATAGTCGAGTTAGGTGAGATAGAAGAAATTCGAAAAGATTTATATCATGAAGATGAAAAATTTATATGTCATTCATATTTTTATTATTGTGAAGTAGAGGATGAAACAGTAGATACCAATATGACTATGAGTGAGATAAAAAAAGGATATCATTTGTGTTGGGCAACACCAAAAGAAATCATAGATGCTAATTCATATTTTCATTATTTACCATGGATATATCGAGATACGAGGTTCGTAGAAATGTTGCAAAATCACCAATTTGATAATGTTGTTTCTTTAAAAACTGAGAATGAATCTAGAATATTGGTGAAATAAATATAAACCATGATTGAGTATTTTCCTTCAATATAAGACGTTAAGGGTTTTGTGCGGTTAAGGGTTATTTGGTAATGTGACAGTTGTATTGAAAATTGGGGGGATTGTATCATGGAACATACATTAAAGAATACACCAGTGGTGTTTAGAACAAGAATAGATTTTAGTGATAACGATATTCGAAAACAAGAGATTATCAAGCGTTGGAAAGACGAAAAATTTCAACATGAGCATTATGTGGCAAGGAACAAAGTAGTAGATTATGTTGAATTTTTAAACAAAATATATAAGAAAAAGACAGGAGAGGGTTTTGCAAGACACATTGAAAGTAGAATGAAAACTGCAGAGAGTATATGTGAGAAATTGCAAAGGAAAGGTTGTAAGGTCGATTTCGATGTTGCATTAACAAGGCTAAATGATATTTCTGGAGTAAGAGTTATTTGTTTTTGCTTAAAAGACATTTATTGGTTAGTAAACAAAGTAAAATCAGATGGTAGATTTAATGTGATAAAAGAAAAGGATTATATCAAACATCCGAAATCTAATGGATATCAAAGCTATCATATGATTTTAGAGGTCCCAATTGAGACTAAAAAAGGTCAAAAGAATATGCGCGTAGAAATTCAGTTACGTACAATAATTATGGATGCATGGGCATCAGTGGATCAAAGAATTATTTACAAAAAGAAAAAGAGTATTTCATCTAAGTTAAAAGAAAGAGTTAAACAGTACGGAAAGATAGGCAACATGCTTGATGAACTTATACAGACAACATTAGATGAAAATTATAGAAAAATCTAGTTTTTAGAGGCTTTTATAAATTGGCTAAATAATATTTAAACAATAAAGTCATTAGATAAAAATAATATTACTGTATAAAAATTACTAGAGGAGTAATCATACTCTTCTAGTTTTTTTATGCTTTTAAATTCTATTTTTACATAATACACAAAAAAATAAAAAATTTTCGTTTATTAATAGATAGTTACAAATTAATTTTATTATGTTAGAATTAGAAGAGGTATAGTGCTTTTTAAAAGAGGGTTAAAGAAATTAAGGAAGAAAGGGTAAAAAAATGGAGAATAAGAATAAAGAAAATGAAGAAATTGATGTCGAAATGACAATTGAGATAGAAAATAAGGAATTAGGAGAATTAATTGTTGAATATAACGAGAATAAAGATGCACAGAATCTTACAGCTTTAGTTAACCATATAATTAATTGCAGAGTTCTAGTACCGGCAATGATGAATGATGATAAGAGCCCAGCACCAGCATTTATTCAAAATGATGATGGTGAGCTATATATGCCAATTTATACATCGGCTAAGCATATTCCACAGGAGCCAGCGAGTCCTTTAATTATTAATATGCCATTTATGGCTGTTGTAGAAATGGCAGTTACTCCAGATTTTAATGTTGAGGGCGTTTTTATTAATGCATTTACAGATAGTTTAATTTTTAAACTTCCACTTTTGCAAAAAATTTACAATGTTGAAAAAGATAAAACTCAAGGTGTAATACCATTAGATCAACTTACAGATGAGCAATATCATATTTGGTCTAGAAAACAGGTTGAGTTTACACTTTTACCAAAGAAGTTGTTTGAAGAAGGCGAAAAGTTTATTACTGAATTATCAGATGGTAAAGAAGAATACATGGATAAACTTTATGAAGAGTTTTATCAGGAAAAGAGAATGTATCCTTATTTAGAAGAAGAATTTTCTGTTATGACAATGAATATTAGTGAAGATATATCAATTGTTAGAGTAGATTTTCCAGAAAGATATATGGAAGTTCCTTCATGTTATAGAGTTTATCTTGTTTGGGATAAACAAAAAGATGAAGGAAAATATTACACAATAGAAAAAACTATGAACGATAGTATAAGATTGTTAGGTGAGGTTATTCCAGAAATTTCGCATGTTAGTCATGGTGAGGCACCAAACGATGGCAATGAATTACAAACAATTATTGATCTCGTAGAAGATGAAGTGATTGCGTAATAAAGTTTTGCAATAACCTTTTATTAAGATATTTTAGTGGACTTGTGCAGTTCACAAAGGGAGGTTGATTTATGTACGCGTATTTAGATGATGGAACCTTTGATTTGTTAGGAATGAATTATATTTTGGAAAAAGGAATAGAATTGTCTGCAGGTCATTTCCAACCAGAAGCTTATATTAATTTTGTAAAAGAACCGGATTTTGGTTGCGAAGGTCGTCCAGAGGGTAAACCAATTTTTGCAGAGTTAGAGGTGTATACCCTAAAGGGCCCAAAGGTTTTACTTGCTGCGTTACAAACGTTAGATGAAACAGGACTATATGATCAAATGTGGGTAGGTTATTTAAAAAAGAAGGATGGCACTATAGCATTTGTAAGTTGTCGAGATGGTGTAGATGAGTATACTGTTGTTGATAAAAAACAATGGGATAACTTAAAAGTTAAAACAATATAGAATAAAAAGTCATACGGTTGCTTATTTATGTGTAAGTGATGCGTATGACTTTTGTATGTTTTATTATAATACAATTTTAATTTTTAATATTTTTTTGATTTTTTATTATTGTTATAATTTAAAATCTTATATTAACGAATGATGTCGTAGAAAGTAGCTCTTACAACTTTAGCTAAATCTTGAGGATTAAGTTTGATAGAAGTTCCAATTCGTCCACCACTGATATATATTTCATCAAATTTTTCTGCAGATGAATCAATCACAGTTGGAAAGGATTTCTTCATTCCAAGAGGAGAGCATCCACCTCTAACATAGCCTGTTATTGATGTTAAATCTTTAACGTGAATCATTTCAACAGATTTTTCTTTAACAGATCGTGCTGCAGCTTTTAAATCAACTTCATCAGCAATTGGAATAACAAATACGTAATAAGCATTGCTTTTTCCTTTCATAACAAGAGTTTTGAAGGATTGTTCAATTGGAGCACCTGTTGCTTCGGCTGTATGAATTCCGTCAATAAATTCATCACATTCATAGTTTATTAATTCATAATCAATTTTATTTCTCTCTAAAATACGGACTGCATTAGTTTTTAATTCTTTTTTTGCCATAATTGCCTCCTAAAAAAGATTAATATATTCTATAAAAATACAATTGGATTATAACAAAATAATAGGATAATTACAAAGGGAAGAGTTGTTCTTTTTGTAGAAAAGTTTCTTGAAGAGTAATATTTTGAATGTTATAATAATGTTGAATAAAAATAAAAACTATAGGAGATGTTTTATGTTTAACGTTTTAAAGAAGATATATAGTATTTATAATAATGCTATTGCTATGGCTGTTATATCATGTATATTCGGGGCGTTTCTTTTAGTGTTTCCAGTAGGCAGTGTGGCAATGCTTAGCCTTATTATAGGTACATTATTAGTTTTAGCAGGTTGTGCGTTGATGGGAAATTATTTTTTGGATCAGGCAACATCAGGGTTTACGACAGGATTAGGTTTATTTCCTTTGATCTTTGGAATATTGTTAATTGCAAATCCAAGATTTTTCATTGATTTTATTCCTACAATGTTTGGAATATATGTATTGTTTGTTGGATTAGGAGAAGTATCAAGGGTTTCTAAAGTAAAGAGTATGGGATATGATGTGAAATTAAGCAGTTTTATGGCTTTTTCAACGGTTGTAGTTGGAGTGTGCTGTATTCTTTTTTCGTGGTTTGTTGCCAAAACAGCAATAAGAATTGTAGGAGCGGCTATAATTTATAAAGGAATCTCAAGACTTATTTATGATAAAAATATGAAAAATAAAACATCTGATTTTTATGATAATAATTCAGATATTATAGATGGAAAATTCAGAGATTAGAGTATATATTGAAAATAGAATATACTTAAGTATAAACCGATATAAAGAAAGAAGGAATTGTATGAGAAGAATGGAATTTAAAATGGAAAGACCTGGATTGACAAAGGTGGGAGATCATTTGAAAATTACAGAAGGTAAATTACCATCGTCATATTATTACACTATTGAGCATGCAATTGCTATGTCGGGAAATTATGAAGTTAGTGAGCGACTAAAATCAAGAGAGGGAGAAGTTGTAGAGATAGAAGAAACGGAGAAAGGGTATTATGTTATTATGGAGTTTGACGAATAAAAATTGCGAGGATTAGATAAATGGTAGGACAAAGAAAAAGTAATGCTGTTGATGCGAGTTTAGCGGAGAGCTTGAAACAACTAGCCCAAAATAGACCATTAGAAAAGATTACTATTAAAGAAATTACTGATAAAGCAGGAGTTATTCGACCAACTTTTTATAACCATTTTCAAGATAAGTATGAATTAATAGAATGGATAATTATGACAGAATTAATAGAACCGATGCGTCCGCTTATTCAAAATGGTATGGTTAGAGAGGGAATGGAAATTTTACTTACTCACATGGAGAAAGACAAAATCTTTTATACGAAAGCTGTAAAGCTTGAGGGTACAATAACATTTATGGATATTGCTAAAAAGTGCGCAGAGGAAGTACTGTTAGAAATGATAAATGAGAATTCAGATAATGCACATATGAAAAAACATAGATGGCTTACACCAGAACATGTTGCAAGTTATTATGCGCAGTCTATGTGTTTTGTTGCAATTGAATGGGTAAAAAGTGGAATGTCAGCCTCGCCTAAGGAACTTTCTGAAGTGTACGAATACATTTTAACACTTTCATTGGACGACATTTTTAAACAAATGTAGTTTGAATTATACAAAACTGAAAAAATGTATATTTGAAGTAAACATATAAAAAAGATTGAATATGTCAATATTCGGTCTTTTTTTTTATTATAGTAGTATAGAAAAAATGTGAAAGAGAAGGTGGCAAAATGATTAAGTTTGGTAAAGCAGTTGTTAAGTTAAGAATTCCAATATTAATAATATCACTTTTATTATTAATCCCTTCAGGAATCTCTTATTTTAACACAAAAGTAAATTATGATATTTTATCATATCTACCATCACAAATTGATACTATGAAAGGTCAGGACATATTATTAGATAAATTTGGAACGGGTGCTTTTTCTTTTGTAGTGTTAGATGGAATGGAAGATAAAGATATTAAAGATCTTGCAGAAGATGTTAAAAAAGTAGACCATGTTAAAAGAGTAGTTTGGTATGGTTCAATAGCAGATGCAAGTATTCCGACAGAAGTTCTTCCAAGTGAAGTTGAAAGTTTCTTTAAAAACAGAGAAAAAAATTCACAGTTGATGATAGTTTTATACGACAAATCAATGGGTGATGACGTTACAATGGAGGCAACAGATAAGATTCAAGGTATTCTTAAGAAAGATTGTTTTGTAAGCGGTATGTCTGCTGTATTAAGAGATACAAAACAACTTTCAGAAAAAGAAGTATTTGCTTACGTTGTAATTTCAGCAGTGCTTTGTTTTGTGGTTCTTTCAATTACAATGGACTCGTTTATTATACCAATTTTATTCCTATTTAGTATTGGCATGGCTGTAATTTATAATTTGGGAACGAATTTTGTACAGGGTCAGATTTCATATATTACACAAGCACTTGCAGCAGTATTACAGCTTGCGGTTACAATGGATTATTCAATTTTCTTGTGGCATTCATACCAAGAAAATCAAGAAAGATATGGAGATGACCATAATAGAGCAATGGCACATGCCGTATCAAATACAATTACTTCAGTTGTAGGTAGTTCAATAACAACAGTTGCTGGTTTCGTAGCTTTATGTTTTATGAGTTTTACACTTGGATTAGATTTAGGTGTAGTTATGGCAAAAGGTGTTGTATTTGGTGTATTAGGATGTGTAACGGTATTACCATCAATGATTCTTGTTTGTGATAAATTAATAGAAAAAACAAGACACAGAGTATTACTTCCTGATATGGGGATTATTTCAGATTTTGTAGTAAAACATTTTAAAGCTATTCTACTTGCATCATTAATCATTTTAATTCCATCAGTTTGGGGTTATACACACACTGATGTATATTATGATTTAGCAGGAACAATGCCTGATAGCTTAATGAGTAAAAAAGGTAATAACGAGTTAGCAAAGAATTTTGACATGGGTGCGACTTCAATGATTTTAACAGATAGTTCTTTAAGTCCAAAAGAAAGTAGACAGATGATAAAAGAAATCAAAGACTTAAAGGGTGTTAAATTAGCAGTATCACTTGATTCAATTGCTGGACCTACTGTACCGGAAGAAGTTATTCCAACAGAAGTTAAAAAAGAGTTAAAATCAGGTAAATATCAATTAATGCTTGTTACATCAGAGTATAAAACAGCATCAGATGAAGTAAATGCTCAATGTAAAAGTATAGAGAAAATTATTAAAAGATATGATAAATCAGCAAAACTAGTTGGTGAAGCACCATGTACAAAGGATTTGATCAACATAACAAACGATGACTTTAAACGAGTTAGTGTTGTTTCAATCGGTGCAATTTTCATAATTATCTTATTGGTATTTAAATCAATAAGTTTACCATTTATATTGGTAGCAGTTATTGAGTTTGCAATTTTTATAAATATGGGTATTCCAGCATATACACATACAACTTTACCATTTATTGCGTCAATTGTAATTGGTACTATCCAATTAGGCGCAACAGTAGATTATGCTATCCTTATGACAAATAAATACAAGAAAAATAGATATAGAGGAATGTCAAAACGAGATTCTATAAACGTTGCTTTAGAGAGTGCTACTCAATCAATTATAGTTAGTGCGTTGACTTTCTTTGCAGCAACGTTTGGTGTAGGTATGTATTCACAAATCGATATGATTGGTTCACTTTGTTCATTACTTTCACGAGGTGCCATTATAAGTATGTTTGTAGTTATTTTGGTTTTACCATCAATGTTTATGGTATTTGACAGAATAATTTGCTCTACAAGTGCAGGTTTTAAAGGTGAAAACTTTCAAGTAACAGACAATGGAATTAATAGAGAATAATAGATTCAAAACAGGTTTGGAATAGGAGGATTATCATGAAATTACAAGAATTAAAAAAAGTATTAAAAAATAGATTCACAGTAAAAGTTGTTGCAGGTGTTTTATCAATTTCTATGATTGCAACAGGAGCTTCAGTATACAGCGTGTATGCTGAAAAAACTCAGACAGAAGCAGAGCAAGAGGAAAAAGATAAGACAGTTGATGAATTAGTAGACAAAGAAACAAATAATGTTTCTGAAAAAGACGTTGAAAAAGAAGAAACAGTATATGTTCTTTCAACAGCAAGTGGTAAAACTAAAAAAACTATCGTATCAGAACATTTATTAAACAGAGATAAAAAAGATAGAATACAAGATAAATCAGATCTTGATAATATTAAAAATGTAAATGGAGATGAAAAATTTACAAGAGACGGAGATAACCTTAAATGGGAAGCAGATGGAAAAGAAATTTTCTATCAAGGAACAACTAAAAAAGATGCTCCAGTTTCACAGAAAATTACATATAAATTAAACGGAAAAGAAATTTCACCAAAAGATTTGGCAGGAAAATCAGGAAAAGTTACAATTCGTTTTGATTATAAGAATAATACAACATTTAAAGAAACAGTAAACGGTGAAGAAGTTGAGGTTTGTGTTCCTTTCGCAGCAGTAACAGGATTAACTTTAGATTCTAAGTTTTCAAATGTTGAAATTACAAATGGTAAGTTAGTAAATGTTGGCGAAAAAACAATGGCAGTTGGATATGCACTTCCAGGAGTAAAAGATTCTCTTGGTGTAACAAACAGTGATTTTACAGATAAGGTTAATATTCCTGATTACATTGAAGTAACTGCAGATGTTAAAAACTTCTCATTAGATGGTTCTATGACAGCAGTTGTTAATGCAGCTTCATTAATGGATAATAAATCAGAAAACAACTCTGATTTAGACTCAATGGTAAATGAATTAGTTGATGCAACAAATAAATTACAGAATGGTTCAAAAGAATTATCAGATGGATTAGGAACATTAGACAGTAAATTTAAAGAATATGCAGCAGGAGTTGGAACGCTTCAAAATGGTATTAGAGAATACACAAATGGTGCAAGCAAAGTCGCAGATGGAACAGTTTTAGTAAACAATGGATTAAAAGTTTTATCAGCAAACTTACCTGCATTATCAAGTGGATTAGATCAGCTATCTACTGGTGTTTCTCAAGCAAAAGCAGGTAGTGATAAGTTAGTTGCTGCATACAAAGGTAATGGAACAGCTCAAAATCCTGGACTATACAATGTTACACAACAGTTGAAACAAGGTGTAGATAATTTTGGACCAACTATTAATAATTCAATTGATGCATCAAGAAATCAGATTATTGCACAAGTAAATGCAGCATTAAAAGATTTTAACCTTACTGTTACACCTGAAAATCATACACAGATTATCAATGCAGCAGTTAATGCGTTAACACAGAAAATGGCAGCATTACAGGCAAGAGGTGCAACTCCAGAACAGATAGCACAAGGACAAAAACAGATTATTACATCTATTGCATCATTAGAGCAGGCAGAAGGTGCACTTAATACATTAGAGCAGACAAAACAAAGTTTAAATGGAAATGCTGGTATAGGACAGTTAAAGGCTGCTGTTAATGGTATTTCACAGTACGTTGGTAGTCCAAGCAATCCAAATTCATTGTATGGTGGAACAGTAGCATTATCAAATGGTTTAGGAAAAATTGAAGCAGGTACATCAACAATGCGTTCTAAACTTCCAGAATTAAAACAAGGCGTAGATAAATTACAAGGTGGATCACAGCAATTAGTAAACGGATCAAGCGCTTTAGTTGCAAATAACGGAAAATTAAATGATGGCGCAGCAAAATTAAATGATGCTACAGGTCAATTATCAGTTGGTATAGCAAAATTAAGTGATGGATCTAAACAGCTTTCAGATGGTATGCTCAAATTTAACGAAGATGGAATTTCAAAAATTGTAAATTCTTATAATGGAGATTTGAAACCATTTGCAAATAAATTACAAGCAATGTTAGATGCAAGTAAAGATTATAACAGTTTTGCTGGAATTTCTGATGGAACAAAAGGCAATGTTAAATTCATATACAAAGTAGATGAAATCAAAAAATAAGTATATATATATTTGAAAAAGTGATAATATAATGTGTATAATATGTAAAAGATAATAGTGGTAGGAGGAAAAATATGACATTGGTTGAAAATTTACTAATCATTATAGGTTTATCCTTAGATGTTTTTGCGGCAATGGAATGTCAAGGATCCTTGGTTAGAAAAGTCGATAAAAAACATTTGTCATTAGTTACGATTATAATAGTTGTAGCCCACTTGTTAGCACTTTATTTAGGCTATTTCCTAGCTACGCTTCTATCGAAAAATGGTGATACTTCAGAAGAAGTGTTCATCGGACATATTCTTGCAATCATTATTTTGTTTGGTCTAGGGATTAGATTAATAGTAAAAGCTATTATCAATGAACAGATAAATGAACATTTAGAACAACATCTTGGTATTAAACGATTTATACCATTGACAGGTTTAACAGGTATATATACATTAGTTGCTGGTTTTGCCTTTGGTTTCATTGGAACTACTATCTGGCAGTTGTTGATTATGTTAGCTGTAGCGCTTGTTTTGTTTGTTGTCGGTGGAATGTATTGCGGATTTAGATTCGGATTTGAATCAAAAAGACGTGCATATGTTATAGGAGCAATATTATTAATAATTGCAGGTATTGATATGATAATACGTTTGATATTGAACACAGGGATGTAGTGAAATCTATAAAAGTAGTGAGAAGTAAATACGTAGATGGGCTATCTAGAAACTTACACTCTAAAAGAGTAATATAAGTCAAATGAAAAGAGACTGTAAAAGACGTTAATGTTTTTTGCAGTCTTTTTTACGTTATAGTTTTTTTTTCTCTAATATGTTACAATAATAAAAAAACGAAAGGTTTTATTGTGAAATAATGAAAGTTTTCTTGAAAAAATATAAAGAACATAGAAAGAAAAAACAGATTTTTTATAAAGAAGCAAAAACAGAAATTGCTAAGCGAAATTTACATACATTAAGAACAATAAGTATTATAGTTACTTTTTTAATATTATTATTGATTACAATTACTCCATTATTGGTAAAAACATGGAGAATTACAATTCAGTATATTATTTTTGCACCAGTTGCAGCAATATTTGCCATTATTGCTATTGTTGCGATATCTGAAGATGTAAAAAGTCCTAAACTTATAAATGGATTGTGTATGCTCTTTGAAATAGTAATTATGGGATTTATTATGGTAATTGATATTTTCCCATATCCAGATAGCCAATGTACATTTACACCGTTAGCGTTAGCTGTTTCAGCAACATTATTTATTTTTCCAGAAGAATATGAATATCTGTTTTTAACGATGTCAGAGGCAGTATTTATATACCTGACATATTCTCAAAAACATGAATTTGTGGCTAGAGGTGATATATTTGCATCACTCGTAGGCTTTTTTGTAGCGATAGTTTTGTATAATTTATTTACCAAAATTCATTTAAGTTATCATTTAGTAAAAGAGCAGTATATTAAGGTGAGTCAGAGAGACGAGTTAACAGGAACGCTGAATAATATCGTTTGTGAAAATCAAATGAGAGAATACCTTAGATTGAAAGATGACAAGGATAATGTCGCTCTTATTTGCATAAACCTTGATTATTTTAAAAAAGCAAACGAAATATTAGGTAAGACTGCTTGTGATAATATATTAAAAAAATTTGGAAAACTTTTAAAAAAAGTATATTCAGATAATGCCATAATTGGAAGGAATAAGGGCGATGAGTTTATCGTTTTAATGAAAAATGTTATAAATGAAGAAGATATTGCGTTAAGATGTTCAGAAATTCGAATAGGTCTTGAAGAAATGTCAAATGTAGAATTAGATGTGCAGCTAACCTGTAGTATGGGAATAGTGTGTACATCTGATAAGTTTTATTCATTTGATGATTTAAAAGGTATAGCTATGGATGCATTATATATTGCTAAAAATCATGGAAGAAATCGCTTTATCATCAGAAATCCTAAAAAAATTGGACAAAGTATAAACAAGAAAAAGTTTATTATAGTTGCACATAATAAAGAGAAAGAATTTAAAGCAATCAGGGATAAATTTGGAGATTCAGCAGATGTTTTGTGGGCAAAAAATGGAAAAGAGACTGTTGAACAGATTAGTTTATATTCAAGACGAATTAATGCATTGATTTTGAATATGGACTTTGAGGACTACGATGGTTATGATATTTTACATTTTATGAAAACAAGAATCTATACCAACAAGATTCCGGTATTAGTTTTAGCAAAGGATGAAAAAACAGTTGATAAGGCAATGCTTTATGGTGCGGATGAGGCATCATATTTTCCAATTGATACAACAGATATTAAGCTAAAAGTTGATCATATAATGCACAATAATGCGCAGATAGGAGAGCGTAGTGTTAAATAGAGATGATGAGATAATAAATAGATTCAATAAACAATATGGAACTAAATTATATTGTTATTTAAAATATTCGACACCATATGAATTATTGTTTTCAACTATCTTGAGTGCACAGTGCACAGATGAAAGAGTCAATCAGGTTACTAAAAATCTTTATAAGAAATATGATAGTCTTGAGGCTTTTGCAAAAGCAGATGTTGACGAATTAGCAAAAGACATTTATTCGCTCGGGTTTTATCGTGCAAAATCTAAAAATCTTGTCGCTTGTGCAAAGGTTTTGTTAGAAAAATATAATGGAGATTTGCCAAAAAGCTTAGAAGAATTAGTGGCTTTACCAGGTGTGGGGCGTAAAACAGCGAATGTAATTCGTGGAAATCTATTTAATGATCCAAGTATAGTGGTGGATACTCATGTAAAACGAATTTCAAAAAGATTAGGTTTTACTAAAGAGACAGATCCTTTAAAAGTAGAGATGGATTTGATGAAAAAATTACCAAAAGAGCAATGGATATTATGGAATTTGCATCTTATAACATTTGGGCGAACTGTTTGTTTTGCAAAAAAGCCAATGTGCAAGGAATGTTTTTTAAATGATTTATGCAATTCTAAAGATAAGGTGGTATAGATGAATTTTATAGATGATTACACTGTTTTAGACTTAGAAATGACAGGTTTATCAGTGAAAAAAGATAAAATAATAGAGATTGGTGCAATAAAAGTTAGAAATAATGAAATAGTCGATACTTATAAATCTTTTATTAATCCACACGTTAAATTAAGTAAGAAGATTATAGATTTGACTGGAATTGATGATAGCATGTTAAGCACAGCACCAGAAGAAGATGAAGCAATGTATAAATTGATTGATTTTGTTGGTGAAGATTGCATCATTGGACAAAATATTATCTTTGATTATAGTTTTATAAAGCAGTGGGCAGTAAATAAAAATGTAAAATTGGATTTATATTATTGTGATACATTAAAAATAGCAAGAGAGCTTTTGCCAAAGGATGAGAAAAAAGACTTAGAAAATCTATGTAGTTTTTTTAATATTAAAAGGGAAAACGCACATAGAGCATTAGATGATTCTTTTGAAACAATGCAGGTATATGAAAAATTGAAACAAATTGCTAAAAATAATAATATCGAAAAATTATGTTTTTTACCCCAAAAATTCAATGTTAAACTAAAAAAACAAATGCTTGCAACTAAAAAACAAAAAGAGCAGTTAAATCGATATTTAGAAATGAAAAATATTGAATATAAAATTAATTGGGAGACTTTAACTAGAAGTGAAGCCTCCCGAATTATGGACAAATTATACGTTAAGTATGGTAGATAGCTTCAAGTTTGTGAACTAAAGACTCTTTAGTAATTATTTGCAGACTTGAAGCTTTGCTAATTAAATCAGGAATTTTATCATCTTTTCCTGAGTCTTTATAAATATCAGCAAGTTTAGTATAAATACAGCCAACATCGGCATGTATTGAAACAGCAAATTCAAGTAATTCGATTGCGTTATTAACATGATTTGACTCGATTAAATCATTGGAATATTTAATGATGGTTGCAATCAATTTGTTGTAATTATTTTCGTATTCAGATAATATCTCAAGATTTCCTACACCATATTTTAATTTTAAATCTGTGTTAGTCATTCCTGAAAAATTAATTATTTTTTTGTCGGCCAGATTTCTAAAATCGTTTTCGGCGTCAGTATTAATAATAGGTGGAAATCTTTCAAGAGGTATGCTAATATAATCAAGTGTCGAAATATCAGCTTTTCTAGTAGAATTAGCTTCATATTCTTTTTGCCAGAAAGCTGCTTCAACTTCGGCTTGTTTAGCATCGGATTTATGTATATGATAAGTTAAAATAGCAATAAAAATAATAAAAATAGTTAGGCATGGAAACATGGCAATTATCCCTTTCTATATAAATTTTTTAACTTACTTATAGTATATCGTAATAAAAGAAAAAGAGGTAAATAGAATGAAAAAAATTAATAATGACAAGAAGAAAAGAATTTTAGCAATTATATCAGCAGTTTTAATTTTAGCAATGATGGTAACATCTTTTTTGGCAAGTTTTGCAAAGTATTAGAAAAACCTTGAAAAAACATGGTATTATGATACAATATCACAAGTGAGACAGCTAAAAGTTTACTAAAAATAAAGATAATATTTATTAAGAAGGTTAAAGAAATTATGCAATTTAAGAAGGTTAAAGAAGTTATGCAATTTGAAAAAATTAAGAAAGTTATGCAATTGCCAAATGCAAAGAAAAGATGCACTATTGCAGTAGGAGTTGTTGCATTATTAGGAGTTACTTGTGGAGGAATAGCTTTTGCTAATGTTTCAAAGGATAGCGGTATAATAAAAAAAGGAGTTTATATCGGAAAAATCAATGTTGGTGAAATGAATTCCAAACAAGCTAAAAAGGCTATAGAGGAATATGTCGATACTTTTAACAAATCTAAATATACTTTAGAGGGTCCAAATGGTAAAATCGAAGTTACACCCGAAGAACTCGGAATTAAAGCAGATGAAGAAGCTACAGTTAACGAGGCAAAGGCAGTAGGAAGACGTGGTAACTTGATTAAACAATACAAAGAGAATCAAGATATTAAAAATGGTAAGATTAGTGTTTCTCTTAAATTAGTTGCAAATAGAAAAAAAACAGCTAATTTTTTAAAAAATCATAAAGATGAATTATGCATTAAAGCTAAAGATATGTCTTTGGTTAAAGAAGGAGATAAATTTAAAGTAGTTGGTGGACAAAAAGGTAAAGAAATCAGCTACGAAAAATCAGTATATAAAATCAACAATTTCTTGGCTGATAAATGGGATTCAAGTGAAAAAGATATTAAGCTTGTCTCAAAAGTTGTAGAGCCAAGAGGAAATAAAAAAGAATTATCAAAAGTTAAGGATTTACTAGGAAGTTATACGACTAACTTTGCATCATCAAGTGCGGGAAGAGCGAAAAATGTAAGAAATGGTGCTTCAAAGATTAATGGTACTATTTTATACCCAGGTGATGAATTTTCAGTTTATGAAACAGTTAGTCCATTTACAAATGAAAATGGCTACGAATTAGCTGGTTCATATTCAAATGGAACTGTAGTTGAAACATTCGGTGGTGGTATTTGTCAGGTGTCTACTACACTTTACAACGCAGTAATTAGAGCAGAATTAAAGGTTACAACTAGACATAATCATTCATTGATTGTAAATTATGTTAAACCATCAGAAGATGCAGCAATTGCTGGAACATCTAAAGATATGAGATTTGTAAATAATACAAAGAGTCCAATATACATTGAAGGTGTATGTAATGGTGGCAATATTACATTTAGTATTTATGGTCAAGAGACTAGAGAAAAAAATAGACAAGTATCGTTTGAAAGTCAGGTGTTAAAAGAAACACCAGCACCAACTGAGTTCAAAATAGATGGTGGAGCACAACTTGGTTCCTTTGCATCAACTCAGGCACCACATAAAGGCTATGTCGCACAATTATGGAAGATTGTAACAATAAACGGAAAAGAAAAGAGTAGAGAAGTTTTCAACAAGAGTACATATCAAGCTTCACCTAAGATAATCACTGTAGGTGTAGCTGGTGCATCAGGAGAACAAGTAGGTAGAATTAAAGCAGCAGCAGCATCAAAAGACGAAGGTGCTGTAAGAGCAGCAGTTGCAGCAGTTAAAGCTGAAATTGCACAGTCACAGAAGCAACAGCAAGAGGCGGCAGCAGCAGCACAGGCAGCACAAGAGCAAGCTCAAAAAGCTCAGTCGCAAAATACTCAACCACAGCCAGCTCAACCAGCACAGCCACAGCCTGTACAGCCACAACCAGCACAGCCACAGCCAGAACAACCACAACCGGCAGTACCTCAAACACCAGCTGCGCAGTAAGTTTTGCAAAAAATATATAATTTTTGTATAATGGTATCATATGATTTTTAAATAAAAGAAAAGGAAGGTTCTATGAAAGCAGGAAAAGTATCAGAAGCTATTTTAAAGAGATCTATTTTAAAACAACTAAATAGTAAAAATGAAAATGTGATACTTTCTTCAGCTGTAGGGGAAGATTGTTCAAGGATTAGCGTCAGAGATGAAGAGGATATTGTTTTTTCGGTTAATCCTATAACTATTCCCTTAGAGGAGGATAAAATTGGAGAAAGAGCGGTATATAGGGCCTTTAATAATGTAATAGCTAAAGGCGCGACCCCAGTTGCGCTTTTGGTGAGTTTACTTGTACCCACAAGTTCTAATGAACAAAGTATTAGAACTATAATTAAACAGCTAGATGCTGCCGCGGCGAAGCTGGGAGCTCAAGTTATAGGTGGTCATACAGAATGCTCAAGAGCAGTTAATGTACCTATAGTGACTGTAACGGGAGTTGGCCTGGCAAAAAAGGATTATGTTGCATGTAATAGAAAAGTAACCGCGAACATGGATATAATAGTTACTAATTGGATTGGAATGGATGGAACATTGGCACTTGTTGCGAATAAAAGAGAAGAATTATTAACTAGATTTACAGAACCATTCTTGGATAAAGTTAATGTATTTGAAGATTATTTGTCTATAGAAAAAGAGGCACAAGTTGCCTATGACAATAATGCTATAACAATACATGATATTTCTGAGGGGGGAATCTTAGGTGCACTTTGGGAATTAGCTGAAGGTGCTAAAGTAGGTTTAGAAATTGATAGCAGAAAGATTCCAATTAAACAAGAAACAATAGAAATATGTGAGTACTTTAAAATTAATCCATATAAGTTATCATCTATGGGAAGCACTTTAATTGTTGCAGAAAATGGCAATCCAATAGTTGATGCTATCAAAAAAAATGGTAAAAGTGCAGAAATTGTTGGAAGGACAACAGATTCTAAAGACAGGGTGCTTATGATTGGTGATGAAAGAAGATTCTTAGAAACACCACAGACAGATGAGCTTAGAAAAGTACTTGTATTTTAATTTAATATCCAATAAAAAGTACCTAGTAAAAAAGAAAGGGAGAAAAGTGGAATTATGCGTGAGAAAATTTTAACTTTTATTGAAAAAAACAGTAGAATAGATTTAAATGAGCTTGCTATAGTATTAGGCGTTGATGTCTCAACTGTAGTAAATGAGCTTGAGGCAATGGAAAAAGAACATATAATTTGTGGATATCATACTCTTATCGATTGGGATAAAGCAGGTATCGAAAAAGTTTCAGCTTTGATTGAAGTTCGAGTAACACCACAAAGAGGAATGGGCTTTGATAAAGTAGCAGAAAGAATTTACAATTATCCAGAAGTAAATTCAGTATATCTAATTTCTGGTGGATTTGATTTAATGGTAACTCTTGAAGGAAAAACATTAAGAGAAGTTTCAAAATTTGTATCAGAAAAATTATCAGCACTTGATACTGTATTAAGTACAAAAACAAACTTTATTTTGAAAAAATATAAAGATCATGGAACTGTAATGACTGCTCCAACAAAAGACGAAAGGATTATGATGTTCTAATGAGAAACCCATTATCAAAAACAATAACAACAATTCAACCTTCAGGCATCAGAAAATTTTTTGATATTGTTAGTGAAATGGATGATGCTATTTCCCTTGGTGTAGGTGAACCAGATTTTGATACACCATGGCATATTAGAGATGAGGGTATTTATTCCCTTGAAAAAGGAAAAACATTTTACACTTCTAATTCAGGCTTAAAAGAATTAAAAATAGAAATCATAAAATTCTTAGAGAGAAAATATGGTCTTTCATATGATTACATGAATGAAATAATGATTACAGTTGGTGGTAGTGAGGCTATTGATATTGCAATGAGAGCTATGCTTGATCCAGGTGATGAAGTATTAATTCCACAGCCAAGTTATGTATCATATGTACCATGCTGTATTCTTGCAAATGGTACACCAGTGCCAATTGAATTACAGGCAAAAGATCAGTTTAGATTAACAGCAAAACAGCTTGAAGATGCAATAACAGATAAAACAAAATTGTTAGTTTTACCTTTCCCTAACAACCCAACTGGAGCTATTATGGATAAGGAAGATTTAGAAGCAATTGCTAAAATAGTTATTGAGCATGATTTATATGTTTTGAGTGATGAAATTTATTCTGAACTAACTTATACAGAAGGTAAATCTCATGTTTCAATTGCTTCTTTACCAGGCATGAAAGAAAGAACTATTGTGATTAATGGTTTCTCTAAAGCATTTGCAATGACTGGATGGAGATTAGGTTATGCGTGTGGTCCAAAAGTTATTTTAGATCAGATGTTAAAAATTCATCAGTTCGCAATTATGTGTGCGCCTACAACAAGTCAGTATGCTGCTGTAGAGGCAATGAAAAATGGGGATAAGGATATCGAAATGATGCGTGAAGAATATAATGGACGAAGACGTTATTTATTACATCGTTTTAAAGAGATGAAATTAGAGTGCTTTGAACCATTAGGAGCTTTTTATGCTTTCCCATGCATTAAAGAATTTAACATGACTTCAGAAGAATTTGCTACAGAATTCTTGAAAAATAAAAAAGTAGCTATCGTTCCAGGAACAGCATTCGGCGATTCTGGGGAAGGTTATTTAAGAGTATCATATGCATATTCATTAGATGACTTAAAAGTTGCGTTAGATAGATTAGAAGAATTTGTAACAGAGTTAAGAGAAAAAAAGAATAAATAAGTATTTAAAATTATAGACCTAAAGCCCATTGATTATACAATGGGTTTTGGTGTATAAAGAAATAATATTAAATTTTGAAATGCATATAAGTGACATGAGAGTATGCAAAAGAACAATAAAAAAGAAATAATAATTTTAGATAGGAAGTAATATAATGGCAGAATTAAATATTGTATTGTATGAACCAGAAATACCAGCAAATACAGGAAATATCGGAAGAACATGTGTTGCAACAGGAACTAAATTACATTTGATAGAGCCACTTGGCTTTTCTTTAGACGAAAAACATTTAAAAAGAGCCGGAATGGATTATTGGAAAGATTTAGATGTTAAAACATATGTAAATTGGGAAGATTTTTGCAAAAAAAATCCAAACGCAAAGATTTATTATGCAACTACAAAAGCAAAAAAAACTTATGTTGATGTAAATTATGAATCAGATTGTTTTATAATGTTTGGAAAGGAAAGCGCAGGAATACCAGAAGAAATATTAAAGATGAATAGGGAAACTTCTGTCAGAATTCCTATGATTGGAGAAACAAGATCACTTAACTTATCTAATTCTGTGGCAATTGTTTTATATGAAGCGTTACGCCAAAATAAGTTTGACCACATGAAATTAGAAGGTGAACTTCATAGATTAAAATGGGATGAATAAAATGAACATAATTAAAGCGATAAACTTAGTTCACGAATTTATTAAACGTGATGAAGAGAATAATGTAGTAGGTATAACAAAAGCTCTCGATAATGTTGATATTGAGATTAAAGAAGGAGATTTTGTGGCTGTTTTAGGACATAATGGTTCAGGTAAATCAACATTTGCAAAGCACATTAATGCTTTACTTAGTCCAACATCAGGAACACTTATTGTAGATGGAAAAGATGTTTTACAAGCGTCAAATAGATTAGACATCAGAAAGAAAGCCGGTATGGTTTTTCAGAATCCAGACAATCAGATTATTGCGAGCATTGTTGAAGAAGACGTTGGATTTGGGCCTGAAAACTTAGGTATTCCAACAGATGAAATTTGGGAAAGAGTTGATAGAAGTTTAAAAACAGTTGGAATGACTGAATACAGAAAGCATTCTCCTAACAAATTGTCAGGTGGACAAAAACAAAGAGTTGCAATAGCAGGTGTTGTTGCTATGGAACCTAAATGTATTATTTTAGATGAACCTACCGCTATGTTAGACCCAAATGGAAGAAAAGAAGTAATTGAGGCAATTACAGAACTTAATAAAAAGAAAAATATTACAGTAATTTTAATTACACATTATATGGAAGAGGTAGTAAATGCCGATTATGTCTACGTAATGGAAAAAGGTAAGGTAATAATGAAGGGTGTACCAAGAGAAATTTTCTCTCAGGTTGAAACATTAAAAAAACACAGATTAGATGTACCACAGATTACTCTTTTAGCACATGAGTTAAAGCAAAGTGGGCTAAATATACCAGATGGCATTTTGACAAGAGAAGAATTGATAGATGCGTTATTAAAAGCATCACAGGGATAATGGTACAGAGTGAAAAAAGAAAGAGGATATTATGTCAATAATTTTAGATAAGGTTAGCTATTTATATGGAAAAGATACTTCATATGAGATTATGGCATTAAATGATATAAATTTAAAAATAGATGATAATGAATTTATAGGAATTATAGGTCATACAGGATCGGGGAAATCCACATTGACTCAACATCTAAATGGTCTGCTTAAAGCGACATCAGGACATATTTATGTTGATGGTGAAGATATTTATGATGATGATTATGACATGAAAAAATTAAGAGGAAAAGTTGGCTTGGTTTTTCAGTATCCTGAGCATCAACTATTTGAAACAACAGTTTTTGAAGATGTTTGTTTTGGACCTAAGAACCAGGGTTTGGATAAAAAAACAGTAGAACTTAGAGCTTTTGAAGCACTTTATAATGTTGGTTTGCCAGATGATTTGTATTATTCTTCTCCATTTGAATTGTCAGGAGGACAAAAAAGAAGAGTTGCAATTGCTGGTGTATTAGCTATGAAACCAAAAGTTTTGATTTTAGATGAGCCGACAGCCGGATTAGACCCAGCTGGTCGAGATGAAATCTTTGATCTGTTAAAAAAGATGCAAGAAGAATTGGAAATGACAATAGTCTTAGTATCACATAGTATGGAGGATGTAGCCAATTATGTGAAACGAATAATTGTGATGGATAAAGGCCATATAATGCTTAATGGTAATCCGAGAGAAGTCTTTAAATACTATAAAGAGCTCGAAAGAATTGGCCTAGCTGCTCCACAGGTGACATATTTGATGCATGAATTAAAGGCAAGAAATTTGGATGTAGATGTAGATGTAACTACTGTTGAAGAGGCAAAAAAAAGTATATTAAAGGCTTTAGGGAGATAGGAAATGATTAGAGATATTACGATAGGACAATATTATCCTTCAGATTCTATAATACATAAATTAGATCCAAGGGTAAAATTGTTTGCAACATTAATGTATATTATAGCTTTGTTTTGTGGTAAAGGTATAGTAGGTTTTGCAGTTATAACTGTTTTTTTAGTGACAACAATTAAGCTATCTAAAATTCCTTTTGCATACATTACAAAAGGATTGAAGGGGATTGTAATGCTTTTGTTGATTACGACAATATTTAACCTTTTCCTAACACCCGGTGATAAAACTTTTTGGCATTTTGGTATTCTTCAAGTGACAAATGTTGGTATAACAAATGCAATTGTTATGACAATAAGATTAATTTTTCTTATAATAGGCACATCACTTATGAGTTTAACTACGACTCCTAACCAACTAACAGATGGGCTTGAAAAATCGTTAGGGCCATTAAGTAAGATACATGTACCGGTTCATGCAATAGCAATGATGATGTCGATAGCTCTTAGATTTATTCCAATTCTTGTGGAAGAGACGGATAAAATCATGAAAGCGCAGATGGCAAGAGGTGCAGATTTCGAAAGTGGAAACATTATAAAAAAAGCAAAAAATATGATTCCTTTACTCGTGCCACTTATGGTATCAGCTTTTAGAAGAGCAGACGAATTGGCCATGGCGATGGAAGCAAGATGTTATACTACAAGTGATATAAGAACAAAAATGAAACCATTGCATTATGAAAAAAGAGATAAAATTGCATATAGTATTATTATTAGCTTTGTCGTAATAGTTATTGTAACAAGTATAGTAATCCCTTTTCCACAATAGTTAGTTTTACACTTACAGAGTTCATAAATACATAATGTATAAAATAGAGTTAAGGAATAAGATATGAGAGTAAAATTAGTAGTAGCATACGATGGTACCAATTATAAAGGTTGGCAGGTTCAGCCAAATGGTGTAACTATAGAAGAAAAATTAAATGACGCATTAACAAATTTGTTTAAAACTCCAATTAATGTTATAGGTGCAAGTAGAACAGATTCAGGTGTTCATTCGCTTGGAAATGTTTGTATTTTTGACGTTGATACCAGGATGCCGGCTGAAAAAATATGTTTTGCCCTTAATCAAAGACTACCAGAAGATATCGTTGTAATAGACTCATGTAAGGTTGCAGACGATTTTCATCCTAGATTTGTAAAAAGTAAAAAAGTGTATGAATATCGTATCCTAAATAGAAAATTTCCAGATCCAACAAGACGATTAGATACACATTTTTATTATTATGATTTAGATGTAAAAAAAATGGAACAAGCTGCAAAATTTATTGAAGGCGAACATGATTTTAAAAGTTTTTGTGCTGCAAATGCTCAGGTTAAAACAACAGTTAGAACGGTATATGCGTGTGAAGTTTTCAAGAAAGATGATGTAATTATAATTCGAGTTACGGGTAACGGATTTTTATATAATATGGTCAGAATAATTGCTGGAACATTAATAAAAGTCGGTTCAGGTGATATTCGTCCAGAAGAGTTAAAAGATATAATTGAAAAGAAAGACAGGGGCTTTGCAGGTCCAACAGCACCGGCTAAAGGTTTGACGATGATAAGTTGGGAAGAAGAAAAATAATACAGTATATGTTTATAGTTGAATATAAATTTGTTGAGTTGTGTAAAATACACAAAAAATAATCAAAATAGTTGAAAGATTTATGCAGAACATTTATAATTATTTTAGGGGATTTTTATTATTTTATCCTCTAAATTTTTAACTGATGGGGGAGAAAAATGGGAGAAAGTAGCATAGATTTACTATTACAAATTTTAAACGAAGCTCAAAATAATGCCGCTTCTGATATTCATCTGGCACCATCAAGTAATGTTATGATTAGAGTGGATGGTGAGATGATTCCATTAAAAAAATATTTTTTAAAACCATATGATATTGAAAATATTTTAAAAGGAATGTTAGAAGAAAAACAGATGGAGGAACTAGAAGAATATGGTGAACTTGATTATGCATATTCTGTATCCGGTCTAGGACGTGTTAGAGTGAATGTCTTTAGACAAAGGGGTACATTTGCGATGTCAATGCGTATTCTGCCTTTTAATATTCCTAAAGCAAAAGATATAAATATCCCAGAATCAGTCATCAAATTATGTGACTTAAAAAAAGGTTTAATTTTGGTTACTGGTCCCGCAGGTAGTGGAAAATCAACAACAATAGCGGCATTATTAAGTGAAATAGCGCAAAATCATGTAAAAAATATAATTACGATTGAAGATCCCATTGAATATCTGCATCAGCATGGCAAGTCTATTGTGTTGCAAAGAGAGATAGGTGTTGATACTAAGTGCTATGCAAATGCAATAAAGGCCGCGCTTAGGCAAGATCCGGATGTTATTTTTGTGGGAGAAATGAGAGATTTAGATTCTATTTCATCTGCAATTTCGGCAGCAGAAAATGGACGATTAGTTTTTTCCACTTTGCACAATAATAGCGTGGTGGATGCAATAGACAGGCTTATAGAGGTATATCCACTACATCAGCAACAGCAAATTCGAGTAATGTTATCAAGTGTTTTAAAAGGCGTAGTTGCGCAGCAATTATTGCCTATAAAAGATTCAAAAGGACGAGCGGTAGCATTTGAGGTGATGTTAAATAATATTGAAATATCGAAATTGATAAAAACAGGAAAGACGTATCAAATTCCAAGTATTATGCAGGAAAGAAAAAAAGACGGAATGCGTTTGATGGACGATTCTATATATGATTTATATATGAAAGGTATAATAAATGGCGAGAGTGCTATAAGTTATGCTAATGATAAATCAATGATGGGAGAACGTGTACAATTATTTTAGAGTAAATATATTTATTGGAGCAATTTTAGGGAGTGCGGTGTTATATGAAAAAGAAAATGTTGTGCTTTGAAATTGGGAATCAGATTGCAAAAATTTATTTTGTTACAATAATGAGAAGAAAATCCAGAATAGATGCGTTTATGATGTTTGATACACCAGAAGATGTCGTCTATGATGGAAATATTTGTGATGTTCAGAAATTTGTTGAAGTTTTTGAAGAAAGATTAAAAGAGATTAGAAAAGATAATACTGCAAAAGTATTTGACAAGGAAATTAAAGAGAAATTAGCGAAAAAAAAAGAATTAAGTGTAGGCGATATTAAGGAATTAGGATATACAACAGTTGGAATGCTCGTTCATTCAACGAAAATAATAGCCAAAAGAGAAAGAATTAAAAGCCCAAAGAAGATAAAAAATAAAAAAGTAAAAGATCAGATTTTGTCAGAATTCCCGATTAATAAAAACCTGTTTTTGGTTTTCATAGAAGAACAAAAAGAAAAACTAACATTTAAAGAAAAACGAAATAATGAAAGAGCATACATTTTAACGGCAGTTCCTAAAAAGATTATGAATGGAGCAAAGGCGACGGCAGATTCGTTAGGTATGGATTTTACAGGTTTAAATGTTGTTGAAAATGTATATGATGATTCTTTTGCAAAGAAATACAAGAATATCACAATTGTTGATATTGGAATGACAAAGACTGTTTTTTTGGATGTAAAAAAAGGTAGAATAATTAACAAAAAAGTTATAATGTATGGTGCCAAAGACGCTGTTTACTCGCTTATAAAAAACAAAGTGTATGATGAAGAAAGTATAAGCAAAGTAATCGCAAAAATGGAAAAAAGAGATTGTTTTAACCATGGAACTGATGGCGATTACGAAGAAGAATATAAGGATTCAGTTGTTAGAAAACTACACTTTTTATTTGAAGAAATAAAAGAAAATGTCTTAAAAACAGATATAATGTCACGAAGAAAAAAGTTTGTTTGTATAACGGGAATCGCAAGTCACATGTGTGGTTTGGATAAGTATTTGCAGAGGTACATAGAAACGGATGTAAAAATAATCAACGAAGGATTAATCTACGTTGAAGAAGATAAACTAATTGAGCAGTACCAGAAGATAGAGGCACAAAAAGATAATAAAGTAGGATTTATCCATAATTCAAATCGATTTGCAAAATTGTTTCTGACAGCATGTTTTGCGATAGCAATCGTAATCCTTGTTACTCCTTCAGTAGAGATGGCAAGATATAGGAATAAATTAGAAAATCTAAAAAAAGAATGTCAGAATGTTATTTTTGCAGATGAAGTGAAAAATGCTCAGTGGAAAGAACTCTATGACACAATTGATGCAAAATTAAAAAGCACTGATAAAATAGCAAAATTTAATGTTACAACATATAATTTCGAGGCAGTAATTCAAACAGATTCAAAGGAGGATGCGTTAGATTTAGCAAAAAAAATAGAAGGAGGAAAGGTCAAAAAAGAAAAGGTATCAAAAGAAAATATTAGCCAATTAACAGTTAAAAGTTTAAAAAAAGATGATACTAGAGAAAAATGGTTTTTAAATATAGAAGGGAAGCTCTAGGCTATGGGAAAGTTTCACAAAAAAGATTATTTAAAAAGCAAAAAATATATACTAAAATCTAGTAAAGTTTGGTATTATATAGTTGGTGTTACTATTTTAATAGTTGCATCATTGGTGAGTAATAATTTTTATGGGGGAGAGAGAAGGAAGTTGGATTACAATATAATACAGATGAAATGTAGACTAGACTATTTACAAGGGGGATTAGATAGTAAATCTGCAGTAAAAAGCAAAGTAGATGTACTACAAGGAAAACAAGTATATTTATTTAACGGGAAAGATTTATTAAACAGTTATGAATCAGACACAAGCGAATTAGAGTTAAGCAAGCAAAAAACTAATTCAAAAGAAATAAAAGAGATTTCTAGCGGACGAAAGGAAATATTAGAGACAAAAAGCTCTCAAGACATACTTTCAGATGTTAGAATTGTAGCAGAACTTATTTTGATAGAAAATGAAGTAGGTGTTACAATAGATGAAATTAAAATAAATTGTCCAAGGGTGATTTATTATAATGATTCAAAAGAGATAAGCAAATTGTATAAAGAAGTTAATATTAGTGTTAATGCAGATAGAGCTAGTCTAGTAGATTTTATAAAAAAACTAAGAGAACAAACATCATCAGCTAGGGTAGTTGAGGTTGATGCAGAAACAGATTTTGGTGATGATGCTATAGATGCAGTTATCAAATTAGAATACTACTAAAATAAAAGCCCTCCAGAGAATATAAATTTTTATGCTAAAAAATATATAATTGCAATAAAAATTTATTATTTGTCATCTGGGGGGCGATATATTATATAAACTTATTAAGTTTTACTAAATAAATTTATTAGAGAGTTTCTGGTTCTGGATATTCTACACCAAAGCATTCAACAGAAACAGATTTCATAACCTGATCTTCAAGTGGACGATCAGAGTAATCAGTTTGTGTTGAGGCAATTTTGTCAACGATATCTAAACCTTCAATTATTTTACCAAAAGCGGCATAAGCACCATCAAGATGTGGAGCATCTTTGTGCATGATAAAGAATTGGCTTCCTGCTGAGTCAGGCATCATAGAACGAGCCATTGATAAAACACCAGCTGTATGAGCTAAAGAATTAGGGAAACCATTTTGTGTAAATTCACCACGAATACTATAAGCTGGGCCGCCCATTCCAGTACCATCTGGATCGCCACCTTGAATCATAAAGTTTTTGATGACACGGTGGAAAATTAAACCATCATAAAAACCATGGTTGGCTAAGCTGATGAAGTTGTTTACAGTATTTGGTGCAACTTCTGGATATAATTCAGCTTTCATAATATCGCCGTTTTGCATAACGAATGTAACTATTGGATTTTGAGTCATTATAAATTCCTTCTTTCGATTAATATTAAAAAAAGTATATAATAGAATAAAAATACACTTTTTTGTAAAGTACATGCATAATTGTAACGGAAAAGAAGACAAACGTAAAGAAAAAATAAGTAATAAATAATTAATAATATATAAAAAGTAAAAGAAAGGTTGAGAAAAACATAAGATGGAAAAAAAATTAGAAAAAGTACTGCTTTTTGTGAGAGAACAACCAGAAGAAGATGAAGATTTTGTTAGAATACGTGATGTAGAGTTTAAAAAACATAATATAGAGATTGTAGAAATTAATATAAGAGATTATCATTCAAATGAAATAGCCAAAGAGTTATATCGTTATGGAAAGGAAAAAAATATATTGGCTTTTATTGAAAAGATAGATACATTAATAATGTGCCATAGTTTTGATATCCCATGTATTGCGTGCGGTCCGGTAGAAAGAGAGATAAATGATTTATTTAATGCTGAAATATATTATAGCAGTTTTAAGGGATTATGTTTTGAAGATATAGAAGATGTTTTTAAACGTTTTCATAGTATTCCAATAGAAGTTTTCGAAACAGAACGTTGTATAGTTAAAGAAATGGATTTAAGCAGATTTGATGAATTTTGCGAGATGTACAAAGATCCAGAGTTTTCAAGATACATCGAACCATTATTTAGAAAAAAAGATGAATATAAGTATCAGGAAACATATATAAGATCAGTTTATCCTTTTTACGGATATGGAATGTGGAATGTTATAGATAAAAAAACAGATAAAATGATAGGAAGAGTAGGAATTGAGCCAAAAAACAGAGGAAAAGAGTTTAATATTGAGTTAGGATATGCTCTTCTCGGAGCATATCAAAGAAAAGGTATTGCAACTGAAATCTGTCGCAAATTATTTGAAGTGGTAAAAACTGAATTTGCAATTACAAAACTTGCATGTTTTATACATGAAACAAATTATGCTTCCATTGAGTTTGCAAAGTCTTTGGGATTTGTTTTTGAAAAAGAGATAAAAGATAATCATGTATTTTTACAAAAGTATGTAAAAAAATTATAAAATCTAAAGAGAGCAAAATATTGATTTTTGTGTTAAAATAAAATATAATATTTTAGTGTGATTTTAGTAGTATTAGCAAGTTATGAAGGTAGGTGATCAGTATGGCAGATATTTCAAAAGAAGAATTAGAGAAAATTGAAAAAGAGTTCCATTCACATGCTGATAGTATTAAGGCAATTAAGGAATTTGTAAGTCCTGATGATTTATATGAGGAATTAATTGAAAGCATTAAGAAATATCATCCATCAGCTGATACATCCTTAGTAGAAAAGGCGTATAAATGGGCGTTTGATTCGCATCAAGGTCAGGTTAGAAAATCAGGAGAACCTTATATAGCGCATCCTCTTTGTGTTGCAATTATACTTGCAGAGTTAGAAATGGATAAAGAGACGATAGCAGCAGGTTTATTACATGATGTTTTAGAAGATACAGCCGCTACTAAAGAAGAGTTAGAAGAAGAATTTGGTGCGGAAGTTTTGCTTTTAGTAGATGGTGTTACTAAATTAAAGCATTTACATTTGTCGCAAAAAGAAAAAAAGACCGGGAAAAACAAAACGGCAACTGATAGATTAGAAATGCAGGCGGAGAATTTACGAAAGATGTTTCTTGCAATGGCAAAAGATATCCGTGTTATTATTATTAAATTAGCGGATCGTTTGCATAACATGAGAACTTTAAGATATCAATCTAAAGAAGCTCAGACTAGAATTGCTAGAGAAACGCAAGAAATATATTGTCCAATCGCACAAAGACTTGGTATCAGCAAAATTAAAATAGAATTAGAAGATTTATCTCTTAAATATTTAGAACCAGAAGCATATTATGATTTGGTAGAAAAAGTTGCACTTAGAAAAAGTGTACGAGACGATTATATCAAGAGCTTAGTAGAGAAAGTAGACGAACAAGTCAAAAAAGCAGGTTTTGTTGCTGATGTATCAGGTAGAGCAAAACATTTCTTTAGTATTTATAAGAAAATGTTAAATCAAAATAAAACAATAGATCAGATTTATGATTTATTTGCAATAAGAATATTGGTAGATTCTATTAAAGATTGTTATGCAGTTCTTGGTATTATGCATGAGATGTACAAGCCTATTCCGGGACGTTTTAAAGATTATATTGCTATGCCTAAGCCAAATATGTATCAATCATTACATACGACACTTATAGGGCCTAGTGGACAGCCATTTGAGATTCAGATTAGAACTTATGAGATGCACAGAACTGCGGAATATGGTATTGCAGCTCATTGGAAATACAAAGAAGCCAATAATGGAATGGAAACTAAAACAACAGTTTCTGAAGAAGAGAAACTTAGTTGGTTGAGGCAGATTCTTGAATGGCAGCAGGATATGGCAGACAATAAAGAATTCCTTAAGCTGTTAAAGAGTGACTTGGATTTGTTTTCTGATACAGTATTTTGTTTTACACCATCAGGAGATGTTAAGAATTTACCAAATGGTTCAACGCCAATAGATTTTGCATACAGCATTCATTCAGCTGTTGGTAATAAAATGGTTGGTGCACGAGTTAATGGAAAGCTTGTTCCAATTGATTACACCATTAAAAATGGTGATAGAATTGAGATTATTACATCAGGTAATTCTAGAGGACCAAGTAGAGATTGGCTTTCTATTGTAAGAAGTACGCAAGCTAAAAATAAAATAAATCAATGGTTTAGAAGTGAGCTTAAAGAAGAAAATATCGCTAAAGGTAAAGAATTATTGTTAAGCTGCGCTAAAGGAAAAGGAATTGATTTTAGCGATATCAATAAACCAGAATATCAAGAGAAGATATTAAGAAAATATGGTTTCCATGATTGGAAATCATGTCTTGCAACTGTTGGTCATGGTGGCTTAAAAGAGAGCCAGGTTATAAATAAGATGTTTGAAGAATACCAAAAAGATCATTTGGTACGAATCACAGATGAAGAAGTTGCAGAAAATATTGCAGAAAATAAAACACAAACTGAGCATAGACGTTCAAAGAGTGGTATTGTTGTTAAAGGCTTATATGATGTTGCTGTTCATTTTTCAAAATGTTGTTCACCAGTACCAGGCGATGAAATTGTTGGTTTTGTAACTAGAGGACGTGGTGTCTCAATTCATAGAACTGATTGCATTAATATTTTTAATCTTTCAGAAATTGAAAGAGAGCGTCTTATTGAAGCTGAATGGCAAGCAGACATTAATGAACAGGATTGTGAATACTTTACAGAAATTAATCTCTATTGTCAGGATAGATCAGGTCTTTTGGTAGATATATCTAAGATTTTTACAGAAAGAAATATAAACATAACAGGTTTATTTTCTAAGACAAATAAACAAGGTATTGCTACAATAAATGTTTCCTTCTATACAAAAGGAAAACGAGAGATGAATAGCTTGATCGAAAGATTAAAGCAAGTAGATAGTATTATTGACATTAGAAGAACCACCGGCTAGAACGGTGGTTTTTCCACGATAGAAATAAGAAAGGGACTGTATGAGCAAATTAAAAATTGAACATTATGTTGTAGGACCCGTTATGACTAATTGCTATTTTGTTATTAATACAGAGACTAATGAGGCGATAGTTGTAGATCCAGGAGATAATGCCAAGCAACTTATTTCAAAAATAATAGAGAACAAATACATAGTTAAGGCTATTCTTTTGACGCATGGTCATTTTGATCATGTTAATGGCTGTGCACAAGTAAAAGAAGAATTTGATGTGCCTGTTTATATTTACGAGAAAGAAAAGGAAACTTTAAATGATCCATCCATGAATCTTTCAACATGGTTAGGAGAAGCAAAAAAATATTCTGCGGATATTTTTGTAAAAGATGAACAAGAATTAGATATAGCAGGATTTAAAATCAGGGTGCTTTTTACACCAGGACATACGATAGGAGGATGTTGTTATTATTTCCCTTATGAATCAGTAGTTTTTGTTGGAGATACTCTGTTTTGCGGTTCAGTAGGTAGAACAGATTTTCCTAAAGGAAGTCAAAGTGATCTCGTTAGAGGAATAAGAGAGAAACTTATGCCATTGCCAGATGATACTAGAGTTTATCCAGGTCATAATGAGGAAACTACTATCGAAACTGAGAGGATGTATAACCCATATATATGATAAATGTAATTTTAAATAAAGCAGAATTTGAATATGACATTTATGGAATTGTAAAGGCGTTTTATTCAAAGGAAGAAGTAGAATGTTATTATACAAATGATGTAGATATGACTTCAAAAAACGTTGCAAGTACAGATCATTCGATAGATAAAGCAGATAAAAATGCAAAATTCTGGTTAGATGTTAAATTCTTAGATGAAGAAAACAAAATCAGAATGAAATTTTTTGAAGTGCTTTCCGATGGAGCCAAAAAAGAAATAAATAAATGTGAATTTGAAACTTTTTCTGATGATAGAAAAAAAACAAAAGATAATTTAAAGAAGAATGTTTATAAATTGATGTCTGAAGCTTCTAAAAAGGAATTACCTTGGGGAACACTTACAGGAATCAGACCAACTAAGATTCCAATGAAGCTCCTTCAAGCAGGCAAAAGCGACAAAGAGGTTTTTGATGAGATGAAGTCTAAATATTTATGCTCGGATGAAAAAATTAATCTTAGTATTGAAGTCGCAAAGGAAGAGATTGATATTTTAAAAGATGTTGATTATGAAAACGGATATAGTTTGTATATTGGTATTCCTTTTTGCCCAAGCACATGTTTGTATTGTTCGTTTACTTCCTATCCGCTAGGAATTTGGAAAAACAGAGTAGATGAATATTTAGATGCATTAGAAAAAGAAATTGATTTTACAGCAGAAAAATGCAAACACAAAAAGCTTAATTCAGTATATTTTGGTGGAGGCACACCTACTACGTTGTTACCACACCAAATGGAAAGATTGATTAAGAAAGTTAAATCAAGTTTTGATATGTCACATTGTGTTGAATTTACTGTAGAGGCAGGTAGACCCGATTCAATTACAAGAGAAAAGCTTGAAGTTTTAAGAAAAAATGGAATTGATAGGATTTCAATTAATCCACAGACTATGAATCAGGAAACTTTAAAGCTGATAGGTCGTCATCATACAGTAGAACAAACTATAGAAAGCTTTAAATTAGCGCGAGAACTTGGTTTTTCACATATAAATATGGATTTAATTGTAGGACTTCCAGGAGAAACGATAGATGATGTTAGACATACAATGGAAGTTATAAAAGAATTAAAACCAGATAATGTTACAGTTCATTCTCTTGCAATAAAAAGAGCTGCAAGACTTACTGTTTTTAAAGAACATTATGAAAAAATGAAAATGATAAATACTTCAGAACATATGAAAATGTGTGAAAAGTATTGCAGAGAAATGGGACTTGTTCCATATTATCTGTATCGCCAAAAAGGAATGGCTGGCAATATGGAAAATGTTGGATATTGTCAAAAGGGCAAGTCTGGAGTGTATAATATCTTGATTATGGAAGAAAAACAGACTATAATGGCACTTGGTGCAGGTGCATCGACAAAGCTAGTTTTAAACGAATATAATCAGGATGGAAATCGTAAGATTGCTAGAGTTGAAAATGTCAAAGATGTCAAGAATTATCTTGAAAGAATTGATGAAATGATAGAAAGAAAAAGAACCAAAATGGAGGAAGTAAAATGGCATTAAGTAAAAAACCGGTTACTGGTATGAAAGATATTTTACCAGACGAAATGGAAATTAGAGATTATGTGACAAGTGTAATCAAAGATACATATCGTAAATTTGGTTTTACACCAATTGAAACACCTTGCATGGAGAATATTTCTAATTTAAGTAGCAAACAAGGTGGAGAAAATGAAAAACTTATTTTTAAAGTTTTAAAAAGAGGAGAAAAATTAAACGTAGCTGAAGCAAAAGAAGAATCAGATGTTGTTGATTTTGGAATGCGTTATGATTTAACAGTACCTCTTTCACGTTATTATAGCAATCATGCCAATGAGCTTCCAACACCTTTTAAAGCACTTCAAATCGGAAGTGTTTGGAGAGCTGATAGACCTCAAAGAGGTAGATATCGTCAGTTCACACAATGTGATATTGATATTTTAGGAGAACCATCTAACTTAGCTGAAATTGAATTAATTACAGCAACAACAACAACAATTGGAAGATTAGGTTTTGAAGATTTCGAAATCAGAATTAATGAAAGAAGAATTTTAAAAGCTATGGCAGCATATTCTGGTTTTGAAGAAAAAGATTATGATGAAATATTCATTATATTAGATAAAATGGATAAAATCGGATTAGATGGAGTTCAAAAAGAATTAATCGAATGCGGTTATAATCAAGAATCAGTAGAAAAATATCTACAGTTATTTACACTTTTAGAAGATAAAAAAGATGTAGTTGAAGGTGTTAAATTACTTAAAGAAAAATTAGCTGATTACTTAGAAGATGAAGTAGCTACAAGCATGACAGAAATTGCAACAGCAGTTGAAGCAGCTAAAACAGCTAAATTTAAACTTGTATTTGATCCAACATTAGTTAGAGGTATGAGTTATTATACAGGAACTATTTTTGAAATTGCTATGCCTTCATTAGGTGCAGCTTGTGGTGGCGGTGGACGTTACGACAAGATGATTGGTAAATTCACAGGACATGATGTTCCAGCTTGTGGTTTTTCAATCGGATTTGAAAGAATTGTTCTTTTGTTAATGGAGCAAGGATTTAAAGTACCTACAACAGGTAAAAAGGTTGCTTATTTAGTTGAAAAGAAATGTTCAGCAGAAAAAGTTGTTGAAGTAATGAAACAAGCTAAAGAAGCTAGAGAAGAAGGCCAGCAGGTGTTAGTTGTTCGTATGAATAAAAATAAAAAATTCCAAAAAGAGCAATTAATGCAGCAAGGTTATGAAGAATTCGTAGAATTTTTTGCAAGATAATTAATAAAACACGTAAAATAAATTAAAATCAATAGTTAATAAGTTAATATAAACATTAACAAAATTATAAATGTTAATATGTTAAAGGAGAATTATTATGATGCAGTCGCGTACACATACATGTGGACAACTAAGAGCTTCAGATGTTAATAAAGAAGTAAAATTAGTTGGATGGCTAGAAAATTTCAGAGAAGTAGGATCTAATTTAGGATTTATAGTTCTTAGAGATTTCTATGGTACTACACAAATTGTAGTTGAAACAGAAGAAATGATGAAAGTTGTTAAACCAATTACAAAAGAATCAACAATTTCAGTAGTTGGTGTAGTAAGAGAACGTAGTTCAAAGAATCCAAAACAAGATACAGGTGATATCGAAGTTGTTCCTAGCGAAATTAAAGTATTAGGAAAATGTAGATACAATGAGTTACCATTTGAAATTAATCACAGCCGTAATGCTGATGAAACAGCTAGATTAAGATATCGTTATCTTGATCTTAGAAATCCAGAAGTTAAAAAGAATATTGTTTTACGTTCAAACGTAATTGCTGCTTTACGTAAGGCAATGACAGAACATGGTTTTATGGAAATCACAACACCAATTCTTACAGCTTCTTCTCCAGAAGGTGCTCGTGATTATTTGGTACCAGCTAGAAAACATCCTGGTAAATTCTATGCTTTACCACAGGCACCACAGCAGTTTAAACAGTTGTTAATGGTATCTGGTATTGATAGATATTTCCAGATTGCTCCTTGTTTTAGAGATGAAGATGCAAGAGGAGACAGAAGTCCAGGAGAATTCTATCAGTTAGATATGGAAATGGCATTCGCATCACAAGAAGATGTATTTGCTATTCTTGAGGATGTTTTACCACCTGTATTTGCAAAATATGGTACATATAACAGAGCTTCAGAAGCTCCATTCAAAAGAATTCCATACTTAGAATCAATGGAAAAATATGGTTCAGATAAGCCAGATTTAAGAATTGATTTAACAGCTGATGATGCAACAGAGTTATTAAGCGACGTTGGATTTGAACCATTTAATGACAACGTAATTAAAGCCGTTGTTGTATCTGATTTTAAAGAAAGTAGAAAATTCATCGATAAAACTTGTGAAGAAGTTGAAGTTCAAGCAGGAAACAAGGTTTATTGGTTTAGAGTTGATGACAATTTAGAAATCGTTGGTGGCATTTCTAAATTTGTTAAACCTAAAAAAGATGAAGTTATTGAAAAATTAGGATTAAAAGCTGGTGACTTAGTATTAGTTTGTGCTGGTAAAAAGACATTAGCACAAAAAACATCGGGGGTTATAATTAAAACATTCGGTGCAAAAGTTCCTGGACATATGGATAAAGAACAGTATTCATTCTGTTGGATTGTTGATTTCCCAATGTATGAAATAGGTGAAGAATCAGGCGAGCTTGAGTTCTGTCACAACCCATTCTCAATGCCTTCAGGTGGTTTAGAAACATTATTGAAAGCAGAGAGAGGAGAAATCGATCCACTTACAATTACAGCAGATCAATACGATTTAGTATGTAATGGTGTTGAATTATCATCAGGTGCAGTTCGTAACCACGATCCTGAAATCATGGTTAAAGCTTTTGAATTAGTAAGATTATGCGAAGATGATGTTAAAGCAAAATTCCCAGCTATGTATAATGCATTTTGTTATGGAGCACCACCACATGCAGGTATCGCTCCTGGTGTAGATAGAATGGTAATGCTTCTTGCAGGTGAAGATTCAATCCGTGAGATTATTCCATTCCCAATGAATAAGAATGCACAGGATATCATGACTGGAGCGCCAAGTGAAGTATCAGAGCACCAGTTAGAAGAATTACATATTAAAGTTGATCTTCCAGAAGAAAAAGAAGAACAATAAATAGAATAATATATAAGCACGGCGTATATTTGTGAGTGTTTATATTATAATGTTTAATAAAAAAATACTTGAAAATATGGCAGAAAGATGATAGAATTATCATTCTCTGCTCATAATATACATTTTATCTGCAAGCAGTGTTTTCATTGCTTGCAGAAGTATTTTAGAAGCATTTTAAAAGTATATTTTCAAAAAGGGTGAGGAGATTGAAAGATAAATTAAAAGACAAATTAAAAGAAGTTAAGTCTTTGATGAAAAAGACGGGTAAGAAATTTAAAATTATCAAAATAAAGAAGGTTAGAATAAATGTATCTTATTTATTGATGTTGTCTAATTTTATAATTATTATTGCATTAGTTATGCAAATAATTTCAAATAATTATCAACTTAGATTGCTTAATAATCAGTTGAGTTATATGCAAGATACTGATAATACGATGCAAGCCCAAATTGAAAATATGCATAGAAATGTTAAGAAAACGTTAGAGGGAGAGGCTAGTTTGATTGCTAAATATAGCATAGAGCCTGTTTCTATGGATTTTGAAAAAGGTGTATATACACTTCAAGTAAAGGTGACTCCAAAGGAGTATACAGAATATACTGATGCAATGATTTTTTTCGGAACACAGGAATACAAGCTTGAATATACAAAGAATAGCTATGAAAAAAATATAACTTTGCCATTGAATGAATATTATGATGGTCAGGTAACGTTTTTATTTCAGAGCGGATCGAAAAAAAGTACTGAAGTTTTAAACGAGTACTCATGTTTTTTGAATATTTTTAAAAGTGCATTAAGTGGCAAGCTTAAAAAGAGTCCAAAGTATTCAAATGGAACACTAAATTTTGATAGTGAGTGCAGTTATGCACTAGATGGACAGAAAAAATACACTTTTTCCACATTTGAATTGCTTGTTGATGTGGATAATGTCAATAAATTCAACATTAACATGTTGAAAACTCATGAAGATGAGAAGAAAAAAGTGGAAAACTCTGAAAAGAAATCTAATTCAAATAAATTGTCAGACGCAATAGAAGATAATTCAAACAATAGTACAGGAAATGAAAATGGTGTTGAAAATAAAACGGATAATCCTGAAGTTGGTTCTAAGGATTTATCTAAGACGAGCATTACGAATATTTCAGGTAAAGTTGACTTATCGAAATACATTAAAGATAGTTTACCAGTTGAGAATGGAAATAGAGTTAGAATATATCTTAAAGCTGTAACATCTGAAGGGTATACTTTTACATACGATTTATTTAATGGAGTTGTGGATAATACATCTGAGGATGGATGGAGAGCAGGAATTGCTCCATATAGAGTGAATTATGAAGTAAGAGATTTAAATGGTTATCCACTGAGATTAAAGTAGTATTTAGTATAGTAGTATAGAGTGAATATTAATTTTGATAAATGCATTTAAGATAGAATCTTATATATAAATTATAAAAACGATGACACGTACTAGAAAAAACGTACGGTCATCGTTTTTGTATTATGTTCATACTATTCACTTTTGGTTAGAGTAAATATGAATTCAGTTCCTGCACCGGGAGTGCTTATAACATTGATGTTTTCTGAATGTGCGCTAATAATTGCCTTGACAATTGATAGCCCAAGACCAGCCCCCATTTTGTTTTTTCCACGAGAGGCATCAATTTTATAGAAGCGATCCCATATTTTTTTCTGATTTTCTGATGAAATTCCAATCCCATGATCTTTTATGCTGACAAACACTTTACCGTGTTTTACATAAGTTTCAAAATCAATAGAATTGTTTTCGAAACTAAACTTAATCGCATTATCTACAAGGTTGTAAATAACTTGTTGGATTTTATCGATGTCTGCTTCAACGAATAGTGCTCCAGGCTCGAGTTTTGTTTTTATAGATAGGTTTTTCTTTTTTAGAGATACACCAAAAACTCGCGTTGTGGCTAGTATAACTTCGTTTATATCAAAAGTTGAAATATTAAGTTTAGCTCCATTTTTTCCAAATTGATTTAAATCAAGTAATGATTCCGTTAATTTAGAAAGACGATTAGTTTCATCTAGTATTATCTGTAGGTATTGATCCTGGATTTCTACAGGAATAGTACCATCCATAATTGCTTCAACATAGCCCTTGATAGAGGTTAGAGGCGATCTAAAATCATGTGATACATTCGATACAAAAATTCTTTCCTCATCTTCAAGAGTATCTAATTCATTGGCCATATAATCAAGAGTGTTAGATAAATATCCTAGCTCATCGTTGTATTGGTGGTTGATTTTTTTGGAAAAATCACCTTGTGAATATGAGTAAACCGTTTTCATTATTTCGCAGAAACGACGGTACAATGTGAGTTTCACAAAAAGTAAAATCATCCAAAGAATAATAATTAAAATAAGAGTTGACTGAAAAATTGTAAGCATGTAGCTGTCTACGCTATCGGCTATAAATGATTCATTCAAACTAATAATTATATATCCCTGAGTCTTTTTGGATTTCGTAACCATTTTGCAGAAACTTAAAGTGTTGTCTGGCATTTTTCCATCACAGTCACCATAGATTGCAGGATATTCAGAATTTATTTTATTTTTTTCATCATAAAAAATATTTGTGTTTAATTTGCAATCTTTTGTGGTGTCAGTAGGTAAATGTGTTATTTTTTTCCCATTTTTATCAAGTAGCCATATTTCAACATTCAAAGATTGACTGTAATTTTTAGTGTGTAATTCAGCCTCTTTTTTGGAAATTTTATTTTCAAAAAAATCCTTTGCATAATCCTTATATATTAAATTTGAGAGATCTGCAAGTCGACTGGTTGCCTGGTTTTTGCCGATTATAGTTGTGTGCATTTGTGTAAATGTGCATAAAAAAATGACAGCTATAAGTGTAAAAACAATGTTAATCAATGTGATTTTTTTATAAATAGTAAATTTCATTTCTTAGCTCCTGAAAAAATATAAATGTAGTTGCAAGTATAGTATAAATATATTCGTAAACAAATTAGTTATTGTCTAGTAATTCAAATTTGTATCCAATTCCCCAAACAGTTGATATTTTCCAATATGATGTATCGCCTATTTTTTCACGTAGACGTTTGACATGAACATCGACAGTTCGTGTATCTCCAACGTAGTCATACCCCCATATGTTGTCAAGTAACTGTTCTCTCGTAAAAACCTGATTAGGAGCTGATGCAAGAAAATATAAAAGCTCCAATTCTTTAGGGGGCATTTCGAGAGAATGTCCATCATAAACAACAGAATAATTCGAAAGATTGATACTTAAAAGTGGATATTCAACAACTTTGGAATTATCAGGTTGTGGAGTTGATGGAGTAGGAGTATAACGGCGTAGTACAGCCTTTACTCGTGCAAGCAATTCCTTAGAATCAAACGGTTTCATAATGTAATCATCTGCTCCTAGTTCTAATCCAAGAACTTTATCAAAAATATCGCCTTTAGCAGATAACATAATAATAGGTGTGTCATGTTTTGAACGGATTTCACGACATACCTGATATCCATCGACACCAGGTAACATTATATCGAGAAGTATTAAATTTGGTTTATATGATGCAAATTCAGATAAAGCTGATTCGCCGTCATTTACAATTTTTGTGTCATAACATTCTTTTGTTAAATATAGAGAAATAAGTTGAGCGATATTATTGTCATCGTCAACAATTAGTATTTTTTGTTTTGAAACCATATCACAATTCTCCTTTACTGTGTTTGATAGTTTGGTACTGTTTTGTGTTGTCTTAAAGCCTAGAGCTGATTTGTAAGACTTTTGTGTTATAGAGTTACTTTTTTTAATGCATTTTAATCGAATTCGGCAATTGTAACACCAGCATCACCTTCGCCGAATTCTCCAAGGTGATATGATTTGATATATTTTTGGCGCTTTAAGTAAGCCTGTACAGCTTTTCTGAGTGCACCTGTACCTTTTCCATGTACAATTCTTACAGAAGAAAGATGTGCAATATAAGCATCATCTAAATATTTATCAAGTATAGCGATAGCTTCATCTGTTGTCATTCCAATTAGATTGATTTCTGATGAAACATTAGCTGATTTTGACATTTTAATTTTGCCAGCACCGCTTGAATGTTTTTTGCTGTTAGAGATGGGTTTAGAAGCAAAAGTAGTGCTGTCTTCTTTTACCAAAACTAAATCACTAACGTTGACATTAGAACGCAAAATTCCCATTTGTACCTGTAAATCTCCTCGAGAATTAGGCAGAGTATGAACGGTACCAATAATATTCATGCTAAGAACTTTAACCTTGTCACCAATATGAAGATTTTTAGGAATATTATTGTTGACAGCTTTTTTCTTCTTAACGTTTGAAAGTTTCTTTTCACTATCATTCATTTTTTGGCGTAGAGCTGTTCGTTCACGTTCCATTTGAGACATAGGTGCAACACCTTTTCCATATTTGTGGAAGTTTCGTATGGTTGTGTCTGCAAGACTCTTAGCTTCCTGAAGGATTCTAAGTGCTTCTTCATTTGCATCGCGAATTATTTTTTGTTTTTTAGCATCGATGCTTTCTTTTTTGGTTTCAAGCTGATCTTTAAGCGTTTTAATTTCGCGCTTGTAGTTGGCAATTTCAATACGTTCTTTTTCAATTGTTTTACGACTGTTTTCTAAATCAGCGAGTAAATCTTCAAATGCTTCATCTTGTTGTCCAATTCTTGAGCGAGCGTCATCGATAATATTATTGCTTAGGCCAAGTTTTGAAGAAATCGCAAAAGCATTACTTTTTCCAGGAATACCGATAAGTAATCTGTAAGTTGGACTTAGCGTTTCTACATCAAACTCACAACAAGCATTTTCAACGTTATCTGATGTTAAAGCATATACTTTTAATTCGCTATAGTGAGTTGTCGCCATGGCTGTTGAACCGTATTGGAGAAGTTTGTGCAAAATAGCGATAGCTAAAGCAGCACCTTCAGTAGGATCAGTTCCAGCACATAACTCATCAAATAAAACGAGACTTTCACTATCAGCGTGTTTTAAAATCTCAACAATATTTGTCATATGAGATGAAAAAGTACTTAAGCTTTGTTCAATACTTTGTTCGTCGCCGATATCTGCATAAATCTCTTTAAAGATAGCTAGTTCTGAACGATCAGAAGCAGGGATTAATAAACCAGCTTGTCCCATTAAAGTTAAAAGACCAACTGTTTTTAAGGAAACGGTTTTACCACCTGTATTAGGACCAGTGACAATTAACTGCTTGTAATCGGAACCAATATGTATATTGATTGGAACAACCTTCTTTTGATCTAAAAGAGGATGTCGACCTTTTAAAATATTTATGTATCCATTTGTATTTAGAATTGGCTTAGTACCATTGTAATCCTTTGCAAGATGAGCTTTTGCAAAAATAAAATCCAGTTCTACTAAAACTTTATAATCTGTGGAAATTGCAACAGAATAAGAAAGGACTTCTTCACTAAGCTTTTGTAAAATTACGTTAATTTCATCTTCCTCAGCGATAAATAGTTTTTTTAAATCATTATTAAGGTTTACAACAGCCATTGGTTCGATAAATAAAGTAGAACCTGTAGAAGACTGATCGTGAACCATTCCAGGAACATGTGCCTTGTGTTCTGCTTTGACAGGGAGGCAATATCTGCCATCACGCATAGTAACAACTGCATCCTGCAAATAAGAACGTGTAGTGGAATTATTCATGATTGTCATAAGCTGGGCATGAATTTTATCATTCATTCCACGTATTTTTTTTCTGATAGAAGATAAGGTGGAACTTGCTTCATCAGCTATTTCGTTTTCACCGATAATGCATCGTTTTATTTCATCAGATAAATTAGTAAGAGGCTCTAGGCTGTCAAACAAAGGTGTTAAAGAATCTTCGTCTGAATTAGCCTCGTTTCTTGAATACGATTTAGCTCTTTTGGCGACTTCAAGTAAAGAGCTTATTTTTAAAAGCTCAGTAGTATTTAAAGAACCGCCGATTTCGATTCTTTTAAGAGAACCGTGAATGTTAGATACACCAACAAAAGAGATTCTAGAATCCCTAAAAATGCGATTTAGAGCATCGTTCGTTGTTTCCAAAAGATAATTAATTTTATCAATATCTGTAAGAGGTTTAATAGAAAGACATCTCTTTTTAGCCTCAGAACTTGCAGCATGATTTGCAAGAGTATCTAATATTTTATTATATTCGAGTGTTTTATAAACTTTTTTATTCATATAATTTTCCTTTTTGCTGTATAAATATTTATTTTTATATATAAAAAATTTTTAAATTTGTTATTAAATTAAAAGCTACATTATTATTATATATTATTATGCTGGAATCGAAAAGATTTATATATGTGAAAAAAATTATATTTTTCTAAAAAGGTTGCATGAAAATATGGTTGCTAATATAATTAATTAGTACAATAAGTTGATTATAGTGGAGGAAAAAATGAGATATATAGACACACTCCGTGATGGAGAGCAAATTCAGGAGATATATTTATGCAAGAGTAGACAAACGGCATTAACAAAAGGTGGAAAACCTTATGAAAATGTTGTTTTACAAGATAAAACAGGAATCCTTGATGCAAAAATCTGGAATCCAAATGATAGTGGAATCAGAGAATTTGATAATTTAGATTATGTTGAGGTAACAGGCAATGTTACTCTTTTTATGGGAAAAATTCAATTATCAATTCGTTCAACAAGAAAAGTTGATGAAGGTGAATATGATCCAAGTGATTATTTACCAGTTTCTCAAAGAAATGTGGATGAAATGTATAGTGAGCTTTCTGAATTAATGAATTCAATTCGCAATCAATACTTAAATATGTTGTTACATAGTTTTTTTGATGACAAGGAATTTGTAAAAAAATTCAAATTTCATTCGGCAGCTAAAAGTGTGCATCATGGCTTTGTAGGTGGTTTATTAGAACACACATTAGGAGTTGCTAAGAATTGCGAATTTTTTGCACAACATTATCCAATATTAAATAGAGATTTATTAATTACAGCGGCTATTTTTCACGATATTGGTAAATTAAAAGAAATTTCTAGATTTCCTGAAAATGACTATACAGATGTAGGACAATTATTAGGTCATATAATGATAGGAGCTGAGTGGGTTGGTGAGCACATTCGACAGATAGAAGGTTTCCCTGTTATTCTTGAAAATGAATTAAAACACTGTATTTTGGCTCATCATGGGGAATTAGAATTTGGTTCGCCTAAAAAACCAGCATTAATCGAAGCAGTTGCGTTATCATTTGCCGATAATATTGATGCTAAAATGGAAACTGTAAAAGAAATTCTTGAGAAAACTCAAGAGGATGACCTTGAGTGGCAAGGATATAACCGATTATTAGATAGCAATTTTAGAAGAACAAGCAAGTAGGAGAGTTTTATGCAAAAAAACGATATTTTCCAAGTAGAAATAAAGGATATAGGCGTAAATGGAGAAGGCATTGGCAAGTATGAAGAAATGACTTTTTTTATAAAAGACGCTGTTGTAGGTGATTTTATAGAAGCTAAAGTTGTTAAACTAAAAAAGAATTATGGGTATGCTAGAGTTGAGAAGGTAATTAAGCCATCAAAAGATCGTGTTGAGTTAAAATGTGATATCGCAAAACAATGTGGAGGATGCCAAATTCAACAAATTTCATACGAAAGACAGCTTAAATTTAAAGAGGATAAAGTTCGCAACAACCTGCTAAGAATCGGAAATTTTAGCGAGGAAGAAATTGATAAAGTTTTTGAACCAATTGTTGGGATGGAAAATCCATTTAGATATAGAAATAAAGCCCAGTATCCGGTTGGTACAGAGAAAGACGGAAATATTGTAATTGGTTTTTATGCACAAAGAACTCATAGCATCATTCCGATTAATAATAATGATTGCAAGTTAGGAACCAAGGAAAATGCGCAGATTCTTGATTTGATAAAAGAATATATGCAGGAAAATTCTGTAAAACCATATGATGAGTCTAAGAAGAAAGGTCTTGTCAGACATGTGTTAATCAGAAAAGGTTTTGAAACGAACCAGATAATGGTTTGCTTAATAATTAATGGCGATAAGTTGCCAAAAGAAGAAAAATTAATTGAAAAGCTAAAAAAAGTTGAAGGTATGACTTCAATTTCACTTAATAAAAATAAAGAAAACACAAATGTTATTCTTGGAAAAGAAACTGTAATCCTTTGGGGAGAACCTTATATAAAGGATTATATTACATTAAATGATGTAAAAAGAGATGAGCAGGGAAAGATTTCCTTTGAAAAAACAGATACGAAAGTTGGATATCAGATTTCAGCTCAATCATTTTTCCAGGTCAATCCACAACAAACAGAAAAATTATATAGTTTAGCATTAGATTATGCAGACTTACATGGTAAAGAGAGTGTTTGGGATTTGTATTGCGGAATAGGTACGATTTCATTGTTTTTGGCTAATAAAGCACAAAATGTATATGGTGTGGAAATAGTTGAACAGGCGATAGATGATGCCAAAAGAAACGCTAAATTAAACCATATTGAAAATGCTAATTTTTTTGTGGGAAAAGCAGAAGAAATAATTAGTGAGTTTTATCAGTCTAATAGTAAAGAAAAATCAAACACTATCAAGGCTGGCGAAACTGATAATTTAGTTGATTCACAAATGATGACACCAGATGTTATAGTCGTAGATCCTCCTAGAAAAGGATGCGATAATCTATGTTTGGATACAATGCTTAAAATGTCGCCATCAAAGATAGTATATGTAAGTTGTGATTCGGCAACATTGGCCCGTGATTTGCGTTACTTATGTGATGGTGGGTACCAGTTAAAGAAGGTTTGCCCGGTTGATCAATTTGCCCAGACAGTGCATGTGGAGACTGTTGTGGGACTACAAAGAGTGAACTATTAGAAATCCTTGAATTTACGCACTTTTTCGAGCATTGCACGTTTGATAAGACAGATTATTCTGAGCGTGGAAAGCACATGAAAAAGTATATTAGGGTAGTTGTAGCTGTTGAACTCGTGACAGTAGGTGCAAAAATAGAGCCTACGTCGTGACAGTAGTGCACTACTTGAATATGTCTGATATAAACAAAATAAGAATCGTCGGAAGACGCTTAACTTACAGCATTTCCTGTGGGTTAGGCGTCTTTTTGTTTTATTCCAAAGAAATGGTCTGTATATGACGAATTAAGACAGGAAGTGGTGGTGTTTTTGGAAGATGAAGAGATTGATGCTGCAAATGCAGCTGCTCTTTGTGGCTTACTGGTATAACCACGATCTGGAGCGAATCAGGGAAAGATTCAAGGTTCGTGAAATCAAGACTTCAAAGGATATCAGGGATTGAAATAATGGCGAGATACTGATTGCTGTAATTCACTGCTTAAGTGTGATATAGTTATAATAGTAAAAATAGATTAAGCACAAGTCTTTATAGAGAAAACCTGCAATGACTTTTCTTATGCCCAAAGGGAGGGAATATTATATGGATAAAATGGTACTAGAAACTCAAAAATGGCTCAATAATACGTATGGTAAAGATAGTCGTTATACTAGAGTTGAAGAAAACGGACACACTGGTAGGAATACCATTAACGGACTAATTATTGCATTACAGATTGAATTAGGAATTCAGGAAACAGCACCTAATTTTGGAGCAGGTACAACAAGAAAATTTAATGAACGATATCCTAATGGTGTTAAACAACAGTCAGATGGAGATAAAAAAACAAGCAATGTTTACTCCATCATTCAAGGGTCGCTATGGTGTAAAGGGTATTCTACTGGCAATCATATTACTCAAAATTTTTATGATGGAACAGGTAAAGCTATAAAAGGAATAAAAAAAGATATGGGTATTGGTGGAGATTCTACTGTAACAGTAGATGTTATGAAAGCTTTACTTTCCATGCAGCAGTTTGTTTTGTTAAAAAATTATGGCGGAAAAGAAATTGTAAGAAGTATTCAGCAAACAATAAATCAAAAGCATAGAAATTACACAGGAATCATTCCGTGTGATGGATTATATGGTAGAGAAATGAATACTGCATTGATTAAAATCTTACAGTCTTTAGAAGGTTTTTCCGTTGAAGAAGCTACAGGATATTTTGGAAATGGTACTAAAAGTCGTCTGAAAAAAATCAATAGCTCAAATGTTACATCATACGAGGAGTGGGTATGGTTAGCGAAAGCAGCTTTAAATTGTATAGGATATAACTGTGTTCAAAACTATTTATGGGATGAAAAATTTGAAACACAATTATCAAGTTTTCAAAAAGAATATAAGATTTCGAATACCAAAATCCTAGATACTGACACATGGATGGAGTTGTTAACTAGTAAAGGTAATCCTAATAGAAAAGCTCAAGCATGTGATACAAGATTTGAAGTTACAGCACAATTATTAAATAAGTTGAAAACAGACGGATATGAAATTGTAGGCAGATATTTAACTGGAGGTTCTTTTAAAGAAATTAGAGAAGGAGAATTAAATAGAATCGTTAGTGGTGGATTAAAATATTTTCCTATATTTCAAGAAAATGGAAGAGACATCAGTGAGTATACTTACTTAAATGGATTGGAGCATGGTAAAAAAGCGAGTGAGGCAGCATTGGCAAAAGGTGTTCCAACAACAGTGATTTATTTTGCTGTAGACATGGATGTGTATGATTATCAAGTAGATACTCATATTATTCCTTATTTTAAAGGTATTAACGAAACTATTGATCCTCGATATAGCGTTGGGATTTATTCATCTAGAAATGTTTGTACACGAATTGCCGAAATCGGATATTCTGTTTCAAGTTTTGTATCTGATATGTCTACAGGTTTTAGTGGTAATTTAGGTTTTCCAATCCCTAAAAATTGGAATTATGATCAATTCCATGAAATTCAAGGATATGGTGGCTCATGGGATTTAGATAAGGTTGCCTATAGCGGTAGAGTCGAACCATGTAATAAGGTTCTTCCAAAAGAAGAATATCGTGCAGAAGAAGCTACGTTTATTAATTGGGTGAAAGTGACAGAAAAAGACTGTTTAAAGAATTTTAATAATGTTATGCAACCTTGGTACGGATATAGTTTTGTCACAGGGCGTGCTATTTTAGAATATTTAAGAAAACCTACTTATTGGGAAGATAGCTATATCGGATTATGGAAAATTTATACACCCGAAACAGGAATTGATGAGAAAGAAGTAGCAGCAAGAGGAATTTGTCAAACTACATGTGAGAAACAACCACAAATCAAGGAAAGTGTAAAAAGTTTTGAAATTGAGCATATGTCTGCAACAGCTTTAGGATATATTCATTGGGGGATATCCGATAATAAAGGCGATTATAGCTTAGGTGATTTAGGTGGTTGGACACTAGATCTTTTACAGATTTTCGGTTCTTATACAAGGGAAGCGAAAAATCAAGATTTAGGAAGTTGGTTAAAAAACAACCTAGGCAATAATGTAGATGGAAAAGGTTTTGGTTATACAGATGTACTTGCGGATGCTGAAGGATTTTTGTTAGTGAAAGAAATGAATAGTAGGAAAAGTGAAACAAGATTTTCTGAGTCTGTGTCAAAAATTTATGCATTGGAAAAAAATAAACGTATTAAAATGTTTTATAAAGAAAGATTTAATTCTTCAAAGAATAATGTTATTTCATCTTTTCAGAAATTAGCTGATGGTATTGATATTGGTACTAAGGAGAATATAGATAAAGAAATGTTATTAAAGGCAGCAAACTCAGATACACTACCAACAAAAGAAGAAGCAAAAACTTTAGCATCTGTTTACGCAGATTTTATGGAAAATTGTTAGTATATAAAAAAGGGTAGCATTATAAAATAATTCCTCTTTTCATAAGGGAATATCATCAAAATTTATAAAGGAGAAAAGTGTAATTAGAGAAGATATAAGTAGGCAAATTAGTGAAAAAATTATGATTACAATTTTACACAGTATTTTACACAGTATTAAAAGATAATTTGGCTTATTCTTTGTAATTCGTAAAGAATACGTTTTGGAACTATTATTTTCTTTATGTTCCATGATGTAAATTTTAAGGACAATAGAAATAATAAAAAAAGCATACCCTGTAAAATTAAATGCAATAGTATAATTACTAGCTAATTGTATTTGCTCTTGAGAATTATATGCATAAGGGTCTATGGATGTGGGGAGAAAACTGATGAAATAATATTTTCCTAGAATTACCATTGCGATAATGGTGATTCCAATTAACCAAAGTAGATTAGAAAGTAATTTCAATTTTTTCATAATAATCACATCCTTTTCATCATATTATGTAATAGTATAGCATAAAATTTTTTAATTGCACAAGCATTTGTGGGAAAACCTGCAAGTCCTGAGAGTAAGTTTATTCCAGGAGATGTTCAGATGATTGAAGATTATCATAACCTCAGAGAAGAGCATCTATGCATTCGAGGAAGAGGAGCGTAGAGCCAAGAAATACTACAAATACATGTCATATGCAAAGTGAATGTCGCAGAGGGAACTTCGTGAGGCATATGTGGAGCTTTTGATTGAGCTTGAAGAAATTAGGTTAAAAGAAAAATACGGAAAATAAGGAAGTGATAATATATGAGTTTAAATGATACAAGCAAATTCATGAGTCTTATTCTTAGGCATAAACCAGAGACAATAGGCATCAGCTTAGATGAACATGGCTGGGCCAATGTCGATGAATTAATTGTAGGAATAGCAAAGACTCATGAATTTAGTATGGATATCTTGGAAGAGATTGTCAGGACTGATAATAAACAGAGATATTCATTCAATGATGATAAGACACTAATAAGAGCTAACCAGGGACATTCAATCCCTGTTGATGTAGAGCTTGAAGAAACTGAACCGCCGGAAGAATTATGGCATGGTACTGGTGAGAAGTATGTTAATTCTATTGATGCGCAAGGACTAATTCCTAAAAGCAGATTATATGTACACTTGTCAAAAGATGCTGACACTGCTGTAAAAGTAGGTCAACGCCATGGCAAGCCGGTATTGTATATTGTTAAGGCAGGAGAGATGCATAGAGAAGGATATAAGTTTTTCTTATCTAAGAATGGTGTATGGCTTACTAAGGAAGTTCCAGTTAAGTATTTAATAAAGCAATAATGAAAAATGGGCAAAGGAGAATATCCAATGCCCACTTGTTATTTATATATTTCGGTCGATTTTCATACAACGCTTTTGGAAATCTTAGAATTAGGTTTTTTGATGGAATGGAGTTTGAGTGTGAGACAGAGTAAAAGAAAGCGCCAGTATGATATGTAATCATTCTGGCGCTTAAGTTAACATTAACGGTTTTTCCATCGTTCAACTGCTGCTATCATTTCAGGGTCATTTTCAGGTGCGTAATTGGGGTTATCAATGAGACTTACTTTTCCAATTTTTTCAAGTATACCTATTGCAATACCATCAAATACTGTTTGTGCCGCATCGACATATTTAGCAACATCCACTTTGAAGTATAAATATCCCAAGAATTCATATGGGTCAGGGATTGGTTTTTCGAAGCCGCCATACCAATAGAAGAGGTTGGCCCAGTTAATGACTTCTTCAGGGGTGTTGCAGTTTGCTTTTAAATAATCGAACCAGCAGTTAAATATATCATTCCATGAATACTCATCTAATAAAGCAGAAGCTCTATCGTAGTATTCTTCTTCAACTTTTTCTGGAATATCATTATTGCTAAAATTATAGTTGAAGATATAATTGGTTTCTGCCTGAATATGTTCTTTGTTATCCATTACTTCTTCCTCCATTCGGAACCTTTATCAAAAAGATTCGGATTTTCTTTATATAACTTATCAAGTGCTGCTTTTACCTTAGGTAATGATTTTGAGTTAGGCCTAAAATGACCGCTACTATTATCATATGAATATATTTTACCATTTTTGAATGTGATCATACCAGCACATTGTACTTGCGGATCCTTACCACCAAATAAATATTACAATGAAATGATGTGGCCAAAGAGATTTGCCGACTGCATTTCTTTGAATGAAGCAATTGAAATGATGGAGAAATAGCTTAATGAGAACAAAACATGTGGTTGTACTTCCATATGATGAAAAGTGGAAGCAGGACTTTATTGACATAAAAAAAGAGCTTAGTCAGGCTCTCGGAGGGCTTGCTATTTCTATTGAGCATGTCGGCAGTACGTCAGTTAAAGGATTGGCAGCAAAGCCAATTATAGACATTGATGTTGTTGTGAAAAAAGAAAGAATTAATAATGTGATTTTAGCTTTGAAAAGTATTGGCTACATTCATGAAGGGAATCTTGGAATACCTGGGAGAGAAGCTTTCGCATATGAAGGCAAGGAATATTTACAGCAACATCATTTATATGTGTGCCCCGAGGATTCTTTGGAATTGAAAAGGCATCTGGCATTTAGGGATTATCTCAGAGTGCATCCAGAGGCTGTAGATGAATACAGTAAAATTAAGGTGGAGGCTGCAAAACTTTATCCGGAGGATATTGACAAATATATTGAACACAAGGCGTCTGTTATAGAAAAAATTTATTCCGTTATGTAAGGAAAGATTGTTTGAATTTTTTACGATATATTCAAATGGAGTATAATTTGAAAGTATTTTGTTGACAGCTTTGTAACTATTGTGATAAGCTATTATTATTAAGAGAGGAGGTGCTTCATTATGATAACAAGTGGAATAAATACTATACCTGAATATCTCATGAAGACCGCGGTGATTTTTGTTTAATTTATTATGATTAGATGCCGTGGACTTTTGCCACGGCTTTTTTTATTGAAAAAGAGTCATGGCTTTCGTAGATATTCATACAAGATCAAAGGAATCAGTTAACTAGAATATTTATGGAGGAAAACTATGATTAGTTTGAAGGGAATTAACGAGGACAATTTTGTAGATGCATTTAATCTTAAGTTAGCTAAAGGACAAGAGGAGTATGTTTCTCATCCGGTACGAAGTCTAGCGCAGGCTTATGTATATAGGAATCAATGCCAGCCCTTTGGGATATATGTTGATGAAAAGATGGTTGGGTATGTTATGGTGATATATGATTATGATGTACCTGAGTATGATATTTGGCATATGATGATTGATGAATCTTTGCAAGGTAAAGGTTATGGTAGAGCTGCGCTTAACCAAGTTATTGAATATATAAAAGCAAAACCATTCGGTGATTCTAGCAGAATTGCACTAACCTGTAATAAAAATAATTATGTAGCCAAAGCGCTATATGAAAACATTGGTTTTTCGGTTACGGGAGTTGAGGATGAAGATGAAATTGAACTTGTTATGAATGTATAATAATCGTTAGAAACTAAGGGCGCGCTTGTGCTTTACTTAATAGTAGGCATAAGTGCGCTTTTGCTATGCGGAAAAAAGATTGCGTTCAGGCACCTGGAAAGTTCGTGATAAGAAAATGAAGCCAGAGCATTGAAGGATAGCATGAGGTGTGATATAATGAATTCACTAATATGAATGTTATATAAGTGAATGACAAGCGAGGTATCACTCATGATTATCAGTGAAAGAATTATAAAGGTTTTGAAAGAACGCAATATGACTCAAGCGGAGTTTGCAAAACAGGTGGGAATTTCTACTAGTACCATAAGTGAATGGAAAAAGAGAAAGACCAATCCTACTGTAGAAAAGATAATGGACATTTGCAACGTATTACAGATTACACCAGAACAATTGCTTACGGGTAAAGGAATTGAGGATGAAGAGGAAATTGCAGCTGCAAGTCCTGAAAGCAAATTTACTCCTGGGGATGTTAAGATGATTGAAGATTATCATAACCTTAAGGAAGAACAGCAGAAGCGTCTTATGGATTATATGGAGGCACTGAAGAAGATAGAGAGCCTTGAAGAAATGTAGAATTTTTTGAATGAAAACTAAGGAGCAGAAAAATATGGATAATTATGGAGAAATCATTATTTATCAGACAGAGGACGGATTGACTAAGCTGGATGTTAAAATGGAGGATGAAACTGTATGGCTGACACAGCAACAGATGGCAGAGTTGTTTCAAACATCAAGAACAAACGTAGTTGATCATATTAAGAATATTTACAAAGAAGATGAATTAGATGAAAGTTCAACCTGTCGGAAATTCCGACAGGTTCGGATGGAAGGAAATAGACAGGTCACAAGAGAACTACCATTTTATAACCTTGATATGATAATTTCTTTGGGTTATCGAGTTAAATCTTCAACAGCGACGCATTTTCGCAAGTGGGCTACTCAACGTTTGAAAGAATATATAATCAAGGGATTCACAATTGATGACGAGCGCCTAAAGGGAAATGGCGGTGGTAATTACTGGAAAGAACTTCTTGATAGGATTCGAGATATCCGTTCATCAGAAAAAGTTCTTTATCGTCAGGTTCTGGATTTGTATGCAACCAGTGTTGATTACAATCCAAAGAGTGATGAGTCTATACAGTTTTTTAAGATTGTTCAGAATAAGCTTCATTACGCGGCACACGGTCATACTGCGGCAGAAGTAATTTATGAAAGAGCAGATGCTAATAAGCCTTTTATGGGATTAACTTCATTTTCAGGAGAACTGCCCGCATTGAAGGATATTGGGGTGGCGAAGAATTATCTGAAAGAGGATGAGTTAAAGATCCTGAATAACCTTGTATCCGGTTATTTTGATTTGGCTGAGATTAATGCTATTGAGCATAAGCCGATGTATATGATTGATTATGTTGAACAATTGGATTCTATTCTTACATCTGGGAACAGAAAGCTCCTTGAAGATTCTGGTAAAGTAAGTCATGATGAGGCAATAAAGAAGGCAAAGGCGGAATATCGAAAGTATCAGGAGATTACATTATCTCCGGTGGAAGAAGAGTATCTTAAAAGTGTCAAAGGTCTGGAAAAAGAAGTGAAGAAGAGAAAAAGAGCAACTAAGAAATGATTGAGTTTGAAGAAATTAGATTAAAAGAAAAATACGGAAAATAAGGATAAGTTATAATGTATACAATCAAATTGATGAATGAGTATCTTCATGGCCCTATATGGGTATACGATGAAGAGGGATTTATAAGAAGGAAATATCCATTAATCGATAGCAATGAAGATTTAAAAAAACTGAATGAACAAGCAAGAAATCTATATGATTCTTTTTATTCATTTAATGAAGACGATAGCGCATGTGTTTTTGATGAGGATGGATATAAGGCAGCGTATGAAGAGATGAATGGCATAATTAAGCAAATAGTTCAGAAATTGCAGTCAATTAATAATAATGATTTTGTGATTGAAGACTATATTACGAAAGATATTACAGATTAATCTTGAGGCGGTATTATTTCTTCAAATCCTAAATCATATTTCAACTGTTCAATGTCAACAGTTTCGTGAACAACACGTTTCCCGCTGTATTTAGTATGCTTTTTCGAAGTAGTACCATCTGGATTTTCGATGATATTGCTTCGAGATACTTTTATGGATTGAACGGTGTCAAATATTTTAGGTAAAATAATAGCAGGATGATGGTTTGAATAATGATATTCGCCTTCAGTTGTGTTTACATATGAGTCACCAATATATTTTACATTACTAAGCATTTTTGGTTATAAATTTTAGAAGTACCTTGTTCGGCAGAAGAGCGAATTCCCCAAGTAATGTTTTCGCTTCTACTTTGATGTTCCATTTCGGCAACAGCTAGATGTGCAGTAAGATGAGTATATAAATCAGGAGTATTAGAATCTATTCCTTCTGCTTCGAAATGAACTGTAACACCTGTGGTGGCAAGTTTTTGAATTGCTTGTAAAGCGATAACGATATCTCTGCTGAAACGACTAGCACTTTTGGTGAGAACAAATAGAATTTGGCCAGATTCGCAGTCTGCTAATAAGCGTTTGAAACCAGGGCGACCTTCAAGTGTCGAGCCTGATGCAATATCAAAATATGTATCATATAAAACATGTCCTGATAGAAGAGCAACATAATTAGTTAATGCTGAAATCTGAGCAGCTAAGCTTTTGATTTGATCCTTCTTTGTTGAACTAACACGGCAATAAATACCTACCATTTTTGCTCCTTCGTATTTCTTTTTTACGGGGATTGTGGTAATGTTTTTGTTGGACATAATATACCTCTTTTTATAAAATAGCCTACATTTCATATGTGAAGACGGTATGTCTTTTGTCCAAACTATCTGAAGCGAAGCATCATATCTAGGTTAAAGTGGATATGGACGAGTTGGATCTGACCAGCGCTGAGGCCAAGGCTACTTACAGAGAGAATTTCTTAGAGTGAAAAAGACAAAGATAGAGGCGAATAAAATGATTTTTGTTATAGCATTCATAGCAACATTTATTTCTATGTTATGCTGTAAAGCCATAAAGAAACCAGCGGTTAGAGTTATTCTGGGGATGGTGGCATTCTTCAATATTCTAATTATGATTTTAGCTGGAAGTTTTATATATACAACAAAGTACAAAATACATGATGTAGCTTCATATACATCACCGGATGGAAAATATGAATTATTATTCCAACAGGTAGGAGATCCGGATTGGCCATTTGGACATACACATGCCAGATTAGTTCTTCAAGATAAAGCAGGAACGATTGCAAAGTATTCTTTTGATATAGCAGCTGATGGGGCAAATGCCAGTTCTGATTTGTGTCAAGTTACATGGAAAGCTACTCAAGTGGAAGCAGTAATTAGCGGTGAAGAGCAAAATGATAATCAGTACATTTTGTATTTTAATGGTAAAACAGAATCCAATCAACTTGATACGAGGTTCGGAATATAATGTTTAAAAGAGGAGGATTGTTGATGACATTATGAAAATTCTTGTGTTGAATGGCAGTCCCAGACCGAACGGTAATACAGCTAGAATGGTAAAGACATTTCATCAGGCCGCACCTGCCACATTGAAGAAGGTTGCTATGTTCCTCAGCTCCGGAGATGACAATATGTACGATGGAGCAAAGTTCTCATACGATGGCGATTTCCTCGGCTATCTGGGCTTGGAGGGAATGGGCATCTTTACAAATCATGACAAGAACGTGATGAGCAGAATAAAAGATATGGCATCATCTCTATAAAGTCGCTATCAGAGATAATAAAGAACATATTAAATAGATGTTGAAAAAATTGCAAATAACAGAGGCTCCCATACTGCCATTATCGGTAGTAAGAGAGCCTTTTTATGTTTCGATTTCGATTGCAAGCCCGGATTTGAATTACACGGTTGAGTATTCCGTTAGAAAACATATAGATTCCGGCTATGCTTCAAGATATTGTAATAATATGTCTTGAAATAAAACAATTTGTATGGTTCCATTTCGGAATTATTTATCACCACATCATCCTTGATACATACATCCTTATTCCCAGTTTGCTTAAATAGCATTTCCCATTCCACCGGCTTATTCATTTTAAGCATAGCATCAAATGATACGACCATATAATTGCTAATATCTGTACCTTCTGGAAGACACTGGAGTTCTATAGTTGGATAGTCCTGCTCATCAACTGGCATATTTTTGAACAGGAAGTCCTGAAAGAATATCTTTTCTTCACTCATTTAGAAAAAGCACCCCACACATGTATTGACTTCAATTGCCTTCAGAACAAGGTTGCGAAACTCCTTTGCCAGTTCAAGAAATTCCTCATTATCTGAATTGTTAATCATGCGATCAGTTATCTCAAGAGTTTTTTTCAAATTATCTCCTTCTATCCACTCCTCTTCATACATATTGATCAACAGATTACATTCTGCGTCTATGAAATTAAATAAGTATTTCTCCATAAGATAAAACTTGTCTTCGTGAAATTTCATAAACCAGTAAATATCTCTTATATCCCATTCATTGTCATCCCATACTTTATAGTCACACATCTCATTATATGCGTTTTCATCCTTAGGAACCACAATGCCATACCATTTGTCCAAATCGAGATATCTTGTATATCGAGTGCCATCTACAATACGTTCGTCTTTTCCCTGAAAAAAATCTCCCATATCACACCGTTCCTTTCTCATGCGTCATTCTGAAATGAGTAAACCTGATTCATAAGATTAGACACCATTTTATTCCAATTCATGCTTGCTCCTTCCTTTCTGAACATGTGATGTTTGCAAACTCACAACATTATTATAAATTGCAATTATGCAATTGTTAATCCCCTATTTGAAATCATTTGATTTTATATCCTCTTTGATAATCCTTTTCATTTACACTATCGTGAATGGCATAGGAAATTCTAAACTTGATTTAGAGGATTGTATTTCATTCATGCGTGAAAAATTAGTCGGGATGGATTGGTTAAAAAACATTGAATTATAGCTAAATGTATCGTGGGTGCTATAGATAGGATTTTGAGATAGCTGACCAAATTTTGTATATGGATGTAGCAAAGGAGTGGGGATTAGAATTTTTTACGGAACCGGAAAGTTTTTTGTTGACAGCTTTGTAACTGTTGTAATAAACTTTCATTATTGAGAGAGTCCAGCTAATAAATGTCAATAACTAAATAAAAAATATTTTTCTCCTAAAAAAGGGCGCACTTACCCCTTGGTGAAAATATTTTTTTTCATAAGCTATTGATTTGTTGGAACTACAGTATTTTACGCGGCTATGTCGCATTTAGTAGCGTTATATTGTTTGATATGCTCTTGTGGAGTAATGATTTTAAAAGGTTCTTTATCTCTGAGTATTGCAAATATCATATTGCATACCTTGTGTGAAACTGCACCCATTGCCACGAGTTTTGGTTTTGATTCACATTTCTTGAGATAATAATCACGAAGAACCGGATTTTTGGCTTCACCTTTACTGGAGGTACTGATACTTTGTAAGGTTAATGTGTGAATCACACGTCTGGCTATAGCAGAGCCACGCTTAGACATTTGAATTTTGGTGCCGTCAAATTTACCGGATTGCTTTACCGCAGGATCAAGACCGAAGTAAGCAAAAAGTTGCTTTGGCTTTGAAAATGCAGAAAAGTCACCAATCTCTCCCATGAGAGATACAGCTGATAAGAAACCGGCCCCTTTGAATGTTTCAATTAAGTGAATCTGTTTTACAAAGTCGGTATCTTCATTGGCATCAACAAGCTCATGCATGGCATCAAGAATACTATTGATTTCTTCATCGTATTTATGGATAAAACTGATATAAAGGCGAATACGTTTGATGTTGCTGTCTATGATGTAACCGAATTCATTTGCTTCATGCGCAGCCTGAATAATGGCATTATACTTATTCTGAGCATATGTAAGTCCAAAACGTGCAGTTGATTTAATGGTGTCAATAATCTCTTGTTTGTCTGCCTCAAGAAAAGCGGATGGAGACGTATAGGTTTCCAATAATGCAAGAGATGTATTGATTGTAACCTTGGAAAAAATGCCAAGATACTGGGGAAAAGCCATACGTAATTCGCCCTGAAGCTTGTATAAAGTGTCAAGTATTTATGTACAAAAAGTTTTATATTATTATGTACAATTACTCTGATGGTTTAATATAATCTTTGACTCTATATGATCTACCATTTATTGTAATTACTTTAGAATGATGCAGTATTCTGTCTAATATCGCGTTTGCTACAACAGCATCATAAAAAATGTTATCCCAGTCATTAAAATTTATATTTGTTGTCAAAATAGTGCTTTTCTTTTCATACCTCATATCTATCAGTTGAAAAAATAGATTTGAATCTTCTTTGTCGATTGGCAAATAACCTAGTTCATCTATAATTAATAGCTTATACCTGTT
>NZ_FNPG01000044.1 GCF_900107245.1 Lachnobacterium bovis DSM 14045 | reverse complement strand
CACTCATGCTTTCACATGAATGGGACCTACAGGGCTCGAACCTGTGACCCCCTGCTTGTAAGGCAGATGCTCTCCCAGCTGAGCTAAGATCCCATAAAATAAAGGTGAATCCATCTAATCAATTCACCAACTATCAGCAAGTAAATCATTAAGAATTTTACTGTGCCGCTCCTGACGACTTGTTTATTATATTAAAATCCAAAGCATTTGTCAACACTTTTTTATAATTTTTTTATAATTTAATGTTCCTGTATTGATATGTGTATATTACAGACATAAAAACACCTGAGATTAGCTTCCTGCGGCACAATCTCAGGTGGAAATAATCTAAACTATGTTCTTGATTATTCTCTCTATTATTCTTTCGATTATACTCTTGATAAGTATTCTCCAGATCTTGTATCAATTTTGATAACGTCGTCTGTTTCAACGAATAATGGTACGTATACTGTTGCACCAGTTTCAACAGTTGCTGGTTTAGTAGCACCTGTAGCTGTATCACCTTTGAAACCTGGTTCTGTTTCTGTGATTCTTAATTCTACGAATAATGGTGGTTCTACTGCAAATACGTTTCCTTTATGTGAACATACTTTAACCATTTCGTTTTCTTTAACGAATTTAAGAGCTTCTCCTACTGAATCTCTTGTTAAATCTATCTGATCATATGTTTCAACATCCATAAAATGATAGAAGTCTTCATCTGAATATAAGTACTGCATCTCTCTACGATCGATATGAGCAGTTGGACATTTCTCTGTTGGACGGAATGTCTTTTCTACAATACCACCATTAATGATGTTTCTTAATTTAGTTCTAACAAAGGCTGCACCTTTACCTGGTTTAACATGCTGGAATTCGATAATCTGATAGATATTACCTTCATATTCGATGGTAAGACCATTTTTGAAATCTCCCGCTGAAATCATTAAATTTTCCTCCTTAAATACGCAATTAAACTTGCGCTGTTACATAATCTGATTTATGAATTCTCAATTGCTAAGCAATCTGAATTCTTAAAAATTTTCTCTCGTTTGTCCATTTTATCATACTTTATGCATTCTTTCAAGTACGTTTTGACCACTTAAGAAAATCTTAATAATCTTTTAAATTGTTATTTCTAGTAAGTATTCAAACCCCAATTTAAAATTTCTCTTCGAAATTTCTATTCGAAATATCTATTTGAAATATCTATTTGAAGTTTCTGTTTTCAATTTCTGAAATCATATCAACACGCTTAGCATGTCTATCTCCAAGAAATTCTGCATCTAAATATGCTTTTACCATATCTTTTGCTAATTCAACACCAACAATTCTTGCACCAAACGCTAAAATATTAGCGTTGTTATGTTCTTTTACAAGATGTGCTGTTGTAACATCTGAACATACAGCTGCTCTTACACCTTTTACTTTATTAGCTGCAAGCGAAATTCCTACACCTGTTCCACAAATTAGAATTCCACAATCAACTTCTTTATTTGCTACTGCGTTTCCTACTTTTTCTCCAAATTCAGGATAATTGCAGCTTTCGGTTTTATCTGTACCATAATTAATTACTTCATAGCCTAGGCTTTTAACATACTCACTGATTTGTTGTTTCATTTCTACTGCTGAATGATCATTAGCTATTGCGATTTTCATTATTACAATTCTCCTTTTAAAATATCATAGTATCTATAATTTTAAGCAGTGAACTTTTTATTTGCATAAAAAACACACTTAATTTTTCTTAAACAATCTATAAATTCTGTAAAAAAACAACACCAATTTTTCAGGAATTCTTTTAAGTACGATTTGAATTTCTTCTTTAGGATTAATAGGTTTAACCAAAATTGTACGTATTTTGGCAATGTTAGCGCCCATAATATCTGTAAAAATCTGATCACCTATCATAATAGTATTATCAGTGTTAGTACCCATTTTTTCCATTGCTTTAATATAATTCTTAGGTAATGGCTTCTGGGCCTTGTAGATATAATCAATTCCAACTACATCATTAAACTTTTTAACTCTTGGCTCTTTATTATTAGATACCAACATGCAGTTAAAACCAATCTTTTTCAATCTCTCGAAAAGCTCTTTGGCCTTTGGAGTCGCTGGTGCATCATGTGGAACTAAAGTGTTATCTATATCAAATAACAAGCCCCTATATCCTTCTTTATATAATTGTTCAAAATTAATCGAATACGTTGAATCTAAGTATTCTCCTGGGAAAAATATACTCATCTTTATCTCCATTTTCCAAAAAAATAATGCATAACTTTTTTCATTTTATCATATTATAATATCTCTGACAATAAATATATAAAGAAAAAGCTGTGAAAACATTCTAAAGAAATCTTTATGTTTCCTACAGCTTTTTCTTTTAGTTATTAAAATCACATAACCTCTTCAATTTCCTGCTCGCTTGAAGCATACTCTATATCTTTTAGCACATCTTCTTGTTGCTTTGTATTCTCAAAAGAATGCTCTCTATGATCTGTAACAAACTTGCATCGATACTCTTTAATCTTTTGTGTATCATACTCATAAAAAACTTCATTTGGTCTAAATCCAGATAAATTCATATGCATCTCCTTTTCATACAAGAAATGTAGATTTTAGTATTATCAATATCTTTATCGGTTATGAAAGAACTTTTTTTAATTCATTCATAAATGTATTGACATCTTTAAATTCACGATAAACTGATGCAAATCTAACATATGCAACCGGATCTAAATCTTTAATCTTATCCATAACATACTCACCAATAACAGAACTTCTAATTTCCTGAACTTCTCCACTAAAAATCTCGACTTCAACTTCATCAATCAATTTCTTGATATCTGATGCTGAAACTGGTCTTTTGTGACAGGCCCTAAGAACACCCGCTTCTATTTTTGAACGATCATATTGTTCTCTGTTGTTATCTTTTTTGATTACAATAAGAGGAATAGTCTCAACTTTTTCATAAGTAGTAAATCTTTTCTGACAGTCATCGCAAAGTCTGCGACGTCGAATTGCTGTGTTATCGTCTGCTGGTCTTGAATCTATTACTCTTGTATTATCACTGCTACAAAATGGACATTTCATATCATTAGACCCCTTTCATTATTATACGTTAAATCTAAATGTAATAACGTCACCGTCTTTAACAACGTAATCCTTACCCTGAAGTCCTACTAAACCTTTCTCTTTTGCTCCAGCCATTCCGCCATTTTCAACTAGATCTTTATAAGCTACAGTCTCTGCGCAAATAAATCCTCTTTCGAAATCTGTGTGAATTTTACCTGCTGCCTGTGGAGCTTTAGTTCCTTTGACGATTGTCCAGGCTCTTGTCTCATCCTCACCACTTGTAAGGTAACTGATAAGACCAAGCAAATCATAACTAGCTTTAACTAATTTATCTAGGCCTGATTCTTTAAGTCCTAAGTCCTCTAAGAACATCTGTTTTTCTTCATCATCTAATTCAGAAAGTTCCTGCTCAATTTCTGCTGAAACTACATAAACTGCGCTACCATCTTTAGCTGCATATTCACGAACTGCTTTAACATGATCATTGCTTGCTCCTTCGTCTGCCAAATCATCTTCAGCTACATTTGCTGCATAAATAATTGGTTTAGCTGTCAAAAGACCATACTGATTGAAAATAGCTTCTTCATCTTCGTCTTTGCATTCAAATGTACGTGCCTGATTTCCTTCTTCTAAGAATGGACGAAGTCTATCTAAAAGTGCAACTTCCTTCTGAAGCGATTTATCATTTCTTGCCTGCTTTTGAACTTTTGCATATCTTCTCTCTAAAATTTCCATATCTGAGAATAAAAGCTCTAAATTGATAGTTTCTATATCACGAGTTGGATCAACAGAACCATCAACGTGAACAACATTTGTATCATCAAAGCAACGTACAACCTGTACGATTGCATCACATTCACGAATGTTAGCAAGGAACTGGTTACCAAGACCTTCTCCTTTGCTTGCTCCTTTTACAAGTCCAGCAATATCAACGAATTCAATTGTTGCTGGTACTGTTTTTTTAGAATGATACATATCTGTTAAAACTTTTAATCTTTCATCTGGTACAGCAACCACACCTACGTTTGGGTCGATTGTTGCAAATGGATAATTTGCTGCAAGCGCTCCTGCTTTTGTAAGTGAATTAAATAATGTACTTTTACCTACGTTTGGTAAACCTACTATGCCTAGTTTCATTTTTATCTTATCTCCTTTAAAAGTCTTTATTTTATGGGCTTTGCGCGTTTTGCGATTTCTACCGGGCACCACGTCGGGCACCATATGTTTTTGTTTCGCATTAAGTTTTATACCACTTTTAACGCGTCAGCCACGAGATCCATCTCTCTTTGTTTTTCATCTTCCGTAATATGTACGTATAGATTCATTGTAATTCCGATGTTGGAATGGCCTAAAATCCTCTGCAGTGTTTTGGGTTTCATCCCGCCCTCAATGCATCTTGTGGCAAATGTATGCCTAAGTACATGAGCTGTATCCAACAACAGCCTCCAAGCTCCTTTCTAAGTTAAAGAAGCCCCAAATTAGCAGAATATATTATACACTAATCAGGGGCGATTTGCAATGTTATTTCATTTTTTGGCAGACTCTTGAAGCCCGTAATTCCGAGGGTTTTGCCCCTTTCATATCTCAATATTGTCTGATATATATTTCTCAAATTCTTTCCTCTTCACTAGCTTCTTCTTACCCACATACAGCACAAATATACGGTCTCCGTATATGTCAAGGTAACAGTAAACCCGCCTGCAGGTATCACATCTGCACAGCGGGTATTTTTACTACTCAATAATTTTTCTTAAAGTTCTTACGCTTCCTATCACGTCATCCCATTCTAATGTACCTACGTAATAGTTAGTTTTTCGGTAATTGTTCAAGCAACGAAACCCTCTCCAAAAGTCGTTCCATCAAATATATTCTTAACATTATCTGTGACTTATCGCTGTTTCCTCCAGCTTTGTTTTTTATCTTTGCTTTTACAGCGGTAGCACTTTTTATCATAATAACACCTCAGTATATTGTCTCACCTTATCTGAAACACCCATAATCCCGGCGTACTCCATAAGGTTATGAATATTTTTATCACTATCAGAAAAATAAGATGTCAAAGCCATTTGGAATACTTGAATATCCATCTTATTTTTATTCTTGATAATATCGCAGATACAACGTTCTCTGTCATAGATTCGTACTATATTTCCGGTAAAAGTCTGTGCTTGTGTCAATCCAAGTTCTAACCATTCCGGTCTTACCGTATGAACCACAACACCATTATCTCTTAGATGCTTCGCATTATATCCCCGCCCAACAGTAATTACTGGCGAAAAAGTCAATACCATCTCGCTACATTTTTCTTCTTTTGTAGCGAAATAGTAATATAAGTTTACTGAGGATGTAAAATTAATTGTGTAAGTCCAAAAAAACATTTAAAATATTATTATTTAATGGCAATGACTTATGCGAAGGTGATTTATATTTAATGGCTAAAGTAATACATAAAAAAGGCTCAGAAGAACTAGCAAAACTATTTTTAGAAACATATGATCCCCAATCAAGTGATGATGTTCAAAACTCATTTAAAGATATGATTGGTACGGTTTTTGAAGCACTTTTACAAGGTGAACTTACGGATCATCTTGGATTTGAAAACAATGATCATTCTCTGTTAAATACTTAAGTTATAAAGACAGGAAAAATTTTTGCAACCATCTTAAACAGGTTTATAAAGCTCCAAATAAAAAAATAGCTCTATTAGAATTCGAAAGGGATATGATAATTGAAAGAACTCAAGAAGGACGTAAAATTTCTGGCAATTTAGGTGTGGTATTGTACAATAAAATTTGACACCCTATCCTCAAGGTTTTTGATATAATGATAATCAATCAGAAAACAGGAGGACAATATGGCAAAAAAACAAAGAACATATGACATGGAGTACAAAGCACAGGCAGTAAAACTCGCACAGGAAATAGGTGGACATAAAGCAGCGAAAGAATTAGGTGTTCCAGACGGTACTATCTATTGTTGGATAAAAGCATTTAAAGAAGGCCGTTTACATGTTGCATCAGCAGTTCATACACCTGATGATGCTTTATCACTGAATGAGGAACTAATCGAACTTAGAAAACGTATCAGAGAACAGGAAAAAGA
>NZ_FNPG01000015.1 GCF_900107245.1 Lachnobacterium bovis DSM 14045 | reverse complement strand
TATCATCTCTGCTAGAAGAAGTCGTTGCAAAAGTAAACTAGACTTTTTTAGCCATTTTCAGTTGTCAAAGTACAGGTTTAGTTTTTCATTCTAGGATTCATTCACAAGAATTATATTTTATATACTGTCCAATAAAGCGGATTTTGAAATATTTTTTAGATTTTTGGGGATTTTTTTATTATCTCAAACCTTACTTATATGTTTATTCTTTTGATTATTTATACTATTATTTTTAAAAAAAATTCCCTCTTCATCTGATATGAAGTGCATTCTAATTCACAAATGCATATCCTTTTAACAAATGAACAGGGAATCTCTATATTATTTTGTTTTTTACATCTATCCTTTTTTAATTATGATGTTTTATTATGAAGCCTTAGAAGTTTCTGTAGCTTCTACACTTTCTCCTACTTCTTCTTCAGTAACTTCCGCTTTCATCTTACTATGAGCTAAGACATGAAGCACACTAATATCTGCTGGAGTAAGTACCTCAACATTTTTATTCTTTGAAATATCAAGATCTCCAACTGAAAGTGACTCACCAACTTTATACTGTGAAACATCTACAACAACTTTTTCAACTAAATATTTTGGTAAAGCCTTGTATTCAATTTGACGAATTTCACATGACAAGAAACCTCTTGCCTTATCTTCGTTTTCAAATACGATTTCAGCAACTGCTTTAACTTTTTCATTTGCCACAAGTTGCATAAAGTTAATGTCTAACAACTTATTACTTCCTGGTTCAAAATCAATTGATTTAATCAATGTCAAATGTTTTTTCCCATCCACCTTAAGTGTAAGTTTACTACCTACTGAATGATTTTTGAGGAATTTTTTTGTATCATTTGCATCTAACTGAATTGAAAGCGAATGCTCTAATTCATGTCCACAAATCGAACCTGTTACCCATCCCTCTCTACGAAGTTTTTTTGCTTTAACTCCTTCTACTCTTGTTTTTGCCTCTAATGTTTCCATTTTGTTACTCCTTTCTGTACGGGAAAATCCCCATTCAAATTGTCGTTTATTCACTTTTTTCGTTAGAAAAAAATGACTGAAAAAGAAACATCGCTGTTATCCTCGGCAGACACCCCGCTAAAAGTGAGTTGCTATATGATACTAAGCCAAGGCTCAAACAAACGGTGTGTAGATTAAAAATATCAATTGCTATAAACGTTTTTCATCTACGAGTATTATTTTAACGCAATTCGACAAACAATGATAGCTAAAATAATATTATTTTCTGACTTCTTTTTGTGTTAATTTTAATTTTTCTACAATTTATTTTCTGACTTCTTTGTTTATTTTTTATACATTTTATAATTTTATCATTTATTTTTTATATATTTTTATTTTTATACCTATGTTTTTTTATAAATTACATATATTTTTTCATATTGAAACTATCAATTTTATCATTTATACTTACTTTAACATTATCGATTTTGTTATTGCTCTAATATTGGTGTATACCAGTCAAAGTTATTTTTTTATTTTTGGAAGGAGACTATTATGAAAAAACTTTTACGCATACTTCTTTGCTTTATCTTGGTCCTTTCTCTTTTAGGTTGTGGTTCCGATGATAAAAATGCAAAAAAAACAACTAAAGCATCCGTAAGTGCTTCTAAAAAAACGACAACATCAACAACTTCTTCATCTTCAAATGAATCAACTAAAGGTAAAGGAAAAGTTGTAGTACTTGCAACTGGTGGAACAATTGCTGGTGTTGGCGAAAAAGGTAAAACAGCCGGATATAAACCAGGTTCTCTTTCAGCTGATGATTTATTATCAGCTGTCCCTGAATTAAAAAATGTTGCTGACATTGAGGCAGTTCAGGTATGTAATGTCAACTCTGATGACATCACTGCCGAAACATGGCTTACAGTTGCAAAAAAAATAAATGAAATGTCTGCCAGAGACGATGTTAAAGGATTTGTTGTTACACACGGAACTGATACCATGGAGGAAACAGCTTATTTTTTGAATTTAGTTGTAAAAACAGATAAGCCAGTAGTTCTAACCGGTTCTATGCGTCCATCTACATCTATCTCAGCTGATGGTCCAATGAACTTATATGAATCTGTATGTGTTGCAGCATCTGATAAAGCAGTAGGACAAGGCGTTCTCACTGTATTTTCAGACAAGATTTTTTCAGCACGTTCTGTTGTAAAAACTAGCACATACAAAGTAACAGCTATTTCAGCAGGCGAGATGGGAGCAATTGGTATAGTACGTGATGGAGCTGTTTTCTTGTACGAAAGTCCAGCCAAAAAACATACCTCACAGTCAGAATTTGATATTTCAAAATTAACCAATCTTCCAAAGGTTTCGATTGTTTATTTTTCTGTAGATGCAGATCCTGAAATATTAAAATATGCTGCAAAAAATTCTGAAGGTATTGTTATTGCTGGTGCTGGTGCTGGAGAATTCAGTGAAAAATGGGTTAATGTAATTAACGACCTTAAGATTCCTGTTGTTATATCTTCACGAATTGACGACGGTGTTATAACAAAAGATAATTTGCTTTGCAAAAATACCGTTGCAGCTGACAACCTATCACCTCAAAAAGCTTCTATTTTATTAAGATTAGCATTAACTATAAAAGCTGACACTGCAAAATTAGAACAATTATTTGCAGAATATTAGAATTATATAAAAAAAGAGACTATCGCATTAACGGCTTCTCTTATATTTTACCGTAAATGCGAGGTCTCTTTTCTTTTTTTAATTTTTCTTTTTTATTATTAGAACGTCTATTACAAGCTTTTTCTTTTATATATAAGATGTACAATCGTGCAAAACAAATTATTATTAATCCGTAATTGCTAATTTTTTTATGTTGTCAAAATTTTTGATAAAAATTTTTCCTCTAGACAACTCTATCAAGCCTTCTTCTGACATTCTTTTTAGTATTCTTGCTATAACTTCCCTAGATGAGTTAATATCTTTTGCTAGTTCCTCTTGTGTGATTTTAATTGTAAGACTCTTGTGGTTATTGGTATATTCATCAAGGAGAAATATTGCTATTCTCTGATCAATTCTCTTAAATAAAATCTGTTGCATTGTCCACATTACTTCAGAGAATTTATCTGCAACAACTTCTAATATGTAACTGTGTAAGTATATGTTTTCTTTTTCTATTTTTGAAATTATTGATGCTGGTATCACCAAAACCTCACAATCCTGCTGAGCCACTATTGATGTTTCAAAAGTCAGTTCATGTATTACACACGATGCAGCAAGGACATCTACATCACCAGCGCCTATCTTGTATAAATTGATTTCCCGTCCATTTTCAGATAGCATAGTAACGCTTACCGTTCCTGATAAAACTAATATCATTCCAAGGCACTCACTACTTTGGTCATGTAAAATTTGATTTTTACTGTATTTTTTAATGATAGAGCCTTTTAAAATTGCAGCTTGCTCTGTATCATTTAATTTATCGTAGAATCTTAGTTTTTTAACTAATTCACCAACAGTATCCATCATCTTGTCCTTTCTCACCGATTTTATCTATAAAGCTTACTTAATATAGGTATTATATATTTTTTAATCAAACAATTTTACTATTGCATCCTTTGGAATCAATCCAACGCTACTGTTTGCAATGCGACCATTCTTGAAAACTAATAATGTTGGAATACTTACAATATTAAACTGAGCTGATAAATCCGGCTGCTCGTCTACATTTATTTTTCCAACTTTTACTTTTCCTGCATATTCTTCTGCAATTTCTGAAATCACTGGCGATATCATTTTACATGGTCCACACCAGCTTGCCCAAAAATCAACTAATACTGGAATATCGCTTTCTAATACCTCTTTGTTAAAATTATCCTTTGTTAAAATCACTTCTGACATTTTGTATTCCTCTCTTTCTTACTTGTGTTTATCTTTCGTTGAAAAAATATTATCACAGAATTAAAGAGCTTCTCTGTAACAATGTTACATTAAATCAAAATATCGATAAAAAAGAGTAACTACTATTATCTTGTTGCAATAAGAGCTTCAACTTCTTCTTTTGTTGGCATTACTCTTAATGCACCTTTTCTTGTTGTAACGATAGATGCAGCTGCATTAGCAAATGTAAGCATCTCTTTAAGATTATCTTCTGACAAATTATCTAAACCATTTTCACATACATAATTTAATACACATGCTCCAAATGTATCTCCAGCTCCTGTTGTTTCGATAGTTGTATCCTGTAAGAATGGAGCGACCTCTACCATACCATTATTATAGTATGCTCTACTTCCTTCTCCACCCATTGAAACAAGAATAAGCTTAATGTCATTAAATCTGCTCCTAATCCATTCAACACCTTTAGTGAAATCCTCTTCTCCTGTTAACCACTGAATCTCATTATCTGATATTTTTAGGATATCACAATGTGCAAGTCCGTATAATACTTGCTCTTTAGCTTCTTCTAAAGAATTCCAAAGTGGTGGACGAAGATTTGGGTCAAATGAAATAATATTTCCAGCTTCTTCGGCGGCTTTGATTGCTTTTTTAGTAGCTTCTCTAACACCTTCGTGTGTCATTGATAATGTTCCAAAATGGAAAATTTTTGAGTCTGCAATTGCATCACAAGGTACTTCTTCTGCTGTTAACATCATATCTGCACCTGGATTTCTGTAGAATGAAAAATCTCTATCTCCTCCTTCAAGAGTTTGAACAAATGCTAATGTTGTATGAACATTATCATCTTTTCTTAAATATGTAGAATCGATTCCACACTCAACAATCGCTTTCTCTAATTGAACTCCAAAAGCGTCATTTCCAACTTTTCCAATAAAAGATGTTTTCTTTCCTAATTTAGATAACATTGATAATACGTTACATGGTGCTCCACCTGGATTAGCCTCAAACATTGGATTATTCTGTGAACTAACTCCTGAACTTGTAAAATCGATTAATAATTCGCCTAATGCGATAACGTCAAATTTTTTCATATTTTTCTCCAATCTTCCTTGTTATTTTTTCATTCATAAAATAGTTTCTAATTCCTATGTTTCTAACATATCAAACAGTAAAATTAATCAATTATATTATCTTATGAAATTGCAATTTAGTCAAGCAAATACGCAATTTTCAGACCTTTCAATCCTTTTTTTTAAAAGAAATTAATCAATTCTTCTGCAATTTCTTTATCTGCTGTATCTTCTCTATACACACCGTAAATATCCCAGGTATATCCGCCATTTATTTTAATTGCACGAATCTCGTCAGTGTCAGGATAAAATTTGGGAGAAATTCCGATTCCTATTCTGTTTTTTATTAAACGATAGATAGATTCTCCTTCTGTTACTAAAGCAACAATATTTGGAATAAAATCATATAAATTACACGCATCAATCAGATCATTATAAATGTGATGTTTTTCATTCATTGAGATTATTTTTTCATTTCTTATCTCTTGCAAATCCACACTATCTCTATCCCATAATTTGTGTCCTCTATACACATATAACACAACTTCTTTTGAATCAATCAAAACAGATTTGAGGTTTTTTTCTTGTGGTTTTCCTATTGTAAATCCAAAACTTATGTCTCCGTTTAATATTTGATTTTTTACATAACTATTCTCGCATTCCGTCCAACTACGCTCAATTTCTTTATGCTGTTCCATGAACTCTTCTAACTTAGCTATATCAATACTTCTTATTGTTCCAGAAGCAAAACCTACTTTAAATCTTTTTTCTTTTTTTTCTAAATGTTCAACTTCTATCATCAAATCATTAAGACTCTTGTTGATGTCTATTATTTTTTTATAAAAAAGTCTACCACTTTCTGTCGCAACAAACCCCTCTTTTGTACGTATAAAAAAAGTTGCCCCACATTCTTCTTCTAAATTTCTAATTATTTTTCCTAACCCTTGAGGTGTCAAAAATAACTTTTTAGCAGCAGCTGACAAATTCTTTTCTTCATACACTATCTGAAAACACTTAAAGTTTTTTGTATTCATTTCATACCCTCACTACTATTTACGATTTCTGTTACTTTTTTTATGATATCACAATAATTATAACGCGTAAAGTGACGAAGCAAGCCTCTTTAAGTGGTCGTAAAACACACTAAAAACGCCTACTAGCAAGATACCATAAACTTGCTAATAGGCATTTGAAATTATCTTAAAAATATTAATACTGTACTCTTTTATTGTTTATCTTAATTGTGCATGCATTATAATCTAATTTTACATACATTTTATTTTAATAATACACACATTATATTTTAATTACAGCATTTCTTTCTTCAAGTAGGTCTTTCATTTCTCTTATAGTTGATGTTGTAAATAAATCCGTAAGTGTAATATCAACTTCAAATGTTTCTCTAAGCTGAGACAATAACTTCATAGCAATTAATGAATTACCTCCCATTGCAAAAAAATCCGAATCAATGTTTACTTCATCTGCTGAAAGTTCTAGCAAATCACAAAACTTTTCTTTTAAAAGTTCTTCTAAACATGTCTGTGAATTTGTCTTTTTTTCTTTTATTTGTTTTTGATTTATATGAACATCAAATATTCTTCTGAGCTCTTTTTTATCAACTTTAGCATTTGAAGTCATTGGAATTCTTTCAACCCTAATAAAACGCTTAGGAACCATATAATCAGGAATCTTTTCTTCTAAAGTCATTCTTATTTCATTTTCTATGGCTTTATCGCCTGTATAAAATAAAACGATTTGATTTTTTTTATTTAAAATAGCAACTGATTGTCTGACTTTTTCATTAGTTTCTGCCTGTGACGAAATAGCTGATAATTCTATTCTCTTACCATTCACTTTCACTTGTTGATCTTCTCGCCCATCAAATATAATTGTTCCGTCTTCACGATAATGTCCTTTATCACCTGTATTATATAACCTTTCTCCTTTCCAATAGATAAATTTTTCAGCTGTCAATTCAGTATTTTCACAATATCCTGAACTAACTCCGATTCCTGCTGCATAAAGTGTTGCTGTCACTCCTAAAGGTACTTGCTGCATATTTTCATTAAGTATATAGTATCTATTATTATCAATTGGTTTTCCATACGGAATAACACCTTCTGCTATATCTTTTTCTTCAATATCATGAAAAATATTCCATAAAGTCGTTTCCGTAGGTCCACCTACGGATACAAATTTAACAGATGTATTATATTGTCTACACTTCTTTAAAAGAGAAGGTTTTATGTAGTCTCCTCCCAAAATAATTAATCGTAAAGATAAAACATCTAAGATATTATTAGTCTTTAAAGCTTCCAAATACATATCAAGCATTGCCGGTACAGAATTCCATATACTTACATTATGCTCTTTTACTAGCTCTATCCAATACTCTGGATCTTTTGATTTGCTTTCTTCTGGTACCACAATTGATGCACCTACTTGTATCATTCCAAAAATATCATATAAAGACATATCATGTGCATAATTAGTGACCGCTATGGCGCTATCATCACTTGACACGTTATATCTTTTATTGGTAAACATAATTGCATTAACTAAAGATTCATGCTTAATCATAACAGATTTTGGTCTTCCAGTTGTTCCTGAAGTATGTATTATAATTCCAACATCTTTAGATGATACTTTTTCAACCTTAATTGGCTTATTATTACTAATTAATGTTTTTTCATTAATACTTATAACATTTGAAACAAATTTTGACACTTCAGCTTTATCTTCATACATAACGATAATACTTTTACAGTCAATCCATTTCAATGTATTATTTAAAATATTATTCGAATAACTATATTCGATTGGCACATAAACTGCACCTATATATTGAACTGCTAAAGCACTGACAATTTGTTCTAATCCTTTTCCAATATATACCGCAACCAAATCACCTTTTTTAATTCCGTGTTTTTTTAATTCATAAGCTAAAGTATTAACCATTTCTTGAATTTTTGAATAAGTGTAAGACTTATCCTTCATTTTAATTAATACATTGTTAGCATATTTGTCAAATGATTCCGATAAAATATCTGGTAAAGACATTGTTGGAATTTTAAATTCTTTTTCTGTATTATTTGCCATATCGATAATTTTTTTATCTTCCTCTGGCAATTCAATCTCAACTTTTGAATTCCAATAGTTATCATCATTTGCCGCTTTCAATAAAACACTTTTTTGCATCTCAGCAAGTTTTTTTAATATATCTACTTTTATAAGTCCTTTGAGACTATTATAATTAAATTCTATTCTATCGCTGTAAACACATGTATTTACATCTATCCATATTTGTGAAGTATGATTTTCTTGATATCTTATTCTCATACCTTCTTTTTGAATATTTATAAACTCGTCTTCAAACTCTTGAGCATCCGGTAACATTCCAAAAACTAATGGTGCAAGCACTTCATTGTATCCGTTATTATTACGGTATATCTCTCTTGTAACTTCCATTCCACTAAAACTATTATGATCTTTCAATTCCATTATCTGCTGCTGAGTTTTTATTACCTTCTCACAAAAAGTATCTTCCTTGTTATCATCTACTGTAAAAAGTAAAAACGACGCACACTCTCCAAGAATTTTATATATATCTTCATGAAATTTAGGTCTATAAAATTCTGGAATATTCAATAAAAATCTTCTCTTGTCATTCCATTTTGCTACAGCAAGCGCAAAAGAAGTCATCAAAACAGAAAATGCTGAAACACCATGCTCAATAGCCTTTTTCTCAATCTTTTTCCATGACTCTATATCTAGTCCACATTCCACTTGTATACCTTCTATTGAATCCAGTTTATCAATATCATTTTCCAATGGCAATACACCAGCAGCTGGTAAACTGTTTATCTTTTCCATCCAATATTTTTTATCGTTTTCATATTTTTGGGTTGTTTTTACAGCTTCACGATATCTTATATAATCACGGAATGTAACTTTTAAAGGTGGCATTTTCTTATCAGGATTCTTATAAAGTTTTCCTAGTTCTGTGAAAAATAATTGAAAACTCCATCCATCCATAATTTGTCCATCAGCATAAATATGTATAATAGCATAATCATCCTTAATCTGTGAAATTATACATTTAAACAATGGCGCTTTAGTTAAATCAAGTCTTGATGCCACCATATCTTTACGCGTTTTTGCCAAAACTTCTTCTTTTTTAGCTTTGTTAAATCTTCTAAGATCAACTGTTTCAACTCTAAAATCTTTAACTTCTTTCAACACATGTTGTATTCCATCTTTATCTATATAAGCTCTGAGTATATCATGACGTTCTATTATTGTTTTTATGACTTTATTCAATCGTTCATTATCATAATTGGGACACTCAATTTCTACATATCCTGCTGTTGGAATGCTGTTAAAACCTTCTGTTTCATGTGCTCCAATATAATATGACTCTTGAAGATCACTCAATGGAAATGGATCATATCTATGCTCTAAATCAGGTTTAAAATCTGATAATTCTTCTAATTCATTTTGTACACCTTCATTAAAATTTTCTATGAAATCCGCCAATTGTTTAATTGTTGAATACTTATACAAATCACTTAAAGAAACCTCCATATTATGTTTCTTTAATCTGGTTATTATACTGATAGATTTCAACGAATCTGCACCTAAAGTAAATATATTAGCATCTATACTAAGCTCTTGATAATCCAGAATTTCACACATTATCTCATGTAATAATTTTTCTGTTCTAGTTACTGGCTTTACAATTTTTGAATTATCTTTTGATGTACTTTTAAAATCAAATGGTAATTCTTTAAAATCCACTTTTGAATTTTTATTCAAAGGTAATTCATATAGTGAATATATTTTGTCTGGTATCATATAAGGTGGTAAATTGTTTTTTAAATTCTTCAATAATTCTTTTTCACTTGTATATTCTCTTTTTGACGAAGCATAACAGCACATAACATGTTGCTCAAACGCATTTGCAACAGAATTATTGTTTGGATATGATTGTACATTTGTAAAACCACATTCTTTCATCTGATTTTTCCATTCTTTAACCGTTAACAATGGCTCATTTTTCTTCAAACGTTCGTCATTATAGCCTGAAAAACCTTCTATAAATCCTATTGAAACTTTATGAAAAATCTTATTCGTAGTAACCTCTAAAGCGACTAATAAGCCCTCTTTTGAAAGAAGATATCTGAAATTCTTCAGTGTTTTTTTTATAACCATTGCATCATGGAGAACATTTGCACCAATTATAATGTCAAAACTTTCTTCAGAATAACCTTGTTTCTGAGGCAATTCATCTATATTAAATATTCCATATTTCACAAAATCATATTGTTTAAACTGTTCTTTTGCTTTTTCTGTAAAAAAAGTTGAAATATCTGTAAATGTATAATCTACTTCATATTTTTCTACACGCTCAAGTATGCTCTTTGTTGTTCCTCCAGTTCCAGCGCCAAATTCAAGTATACGTATTTGCCTTTTTTTATTCCAATTTTTTACGTATTCTTCTATAATACTAGCAGTGAGCATATTCATATACTCTGCAACAGGATTAGATCGATAGATATTCTCTGCTCTATTTGTCTCTCCTTCTGGAAAAAGAATAGTTAACGGATTGACATCAGCTTTAAGAATATTAATCACATTTTTGTTGCATAAATCTAAAAACTCAAATGAACCTTTCCAATATGAAATACCTCTTTTGTTCTTAATGTCATGATATAATTCGTCAACATTTACTTCTTTTAATGGATTTTTAACCTTATAAATGCCTTCCTTAATCTTGCTTATTTTTTCTTCTTTTGCTAAAACATCCGCCCATTGATTTAAAAGTTTATTATATTTTTTTACTACTCTTCCGCTTAAAAAAAGTTCATCAATGGAATAAATCTGCCCTTCTCTTGTAAAAAAATCTAACTTATAAAAAGCGTTGTTTATAATAGCACTACTAACTTTTTCTAGTGCATCAGTCATATCAACATATTCCTCTACTGTTATATGACTTGGTAATTTTTTTTGTTTTTCATCTAACACTAGTTTTTGTTTTTGGGACGTATTATCTATCCACTCCACATCATATTTTCCATTTTCACTTGGAACATAATATGCAAATAATTTTTTTACATTTTCATCTAATGAAACAACTTGTGCAATTGCTGATACAATATTAGGCAACTTTTTTATACATGTTTCTATTTCTCCAAGTTCTATTCTATTTCCATGTATTTTCACTTGTCCATCATATCGTCCACAAAATACCATGTATCCTGCTTCTGAAAAATATCCTCTGTCACCAGTGTAATACAATCTACCTAAAACTGGATGATTTATGAATGCCAAGTTTGTTTTTTCTTCATCATTCTGATAACCTAGCGAAAGTCCATCTCCTCCAATATAAATATCACCCTCTACTCCTTTTGGAAGTGGATCTTTATCATATCCTAATATATACATTTTCTGATTAGATAATGGATATCCATATGGTATGCTTTTCCACTGTGACTCGATACTTTTTATTGGAAAATAAATTGACCAAATTGAAGCCTCTGTTGCTCCACCTAAACTAATAATTTGAGCATTTATAAACTTACTTTTTATTCTATTAATCAAATCTATTGATATCCAATCTCCACTTAATAACACTAGTCTCAATGTAGTATTAATATAATTCTCATCTAATTCGTTTACTAAAAGTTGCATTATTGCTGGGACTGTATTCCATACACTTATTTTAAATTCATCTATTTCTTTAATCATGTCATACACATTTTCTCTACTATCATGAATAAAAATAGACGCCCCTTTAATAAGTGCTCCAAAAACATCATAAACTGATAAATCAAAACCAAAAGAAGATATACAAATAAAAGTATCATCGTTTTTCACTTGAAATCTATTATTTATATCTAATACGGTATTCATCATCGCTTTTCTAGTAATTTTAACACCCTTAGGCTGTCCTGTAGTTCCTGATGTATAAATTACATATAATAAATCATCTGGATTTTCTTCTACAAAGTTATTCTCTGTAGAATAAGAATTTATATTTTTTTCATTATAAGTTTCTCTCGTAAGAACAGCTTCAGCCTCACTTTTTTCCATAATATAGTGTTTTCTGTTAGATGGTAAATCCGTTTGAATAGGGACATAAAATCCCCCTGTCTTAGCAACCGCAAGCATATGGACAATAGTTGTATAGTGTCTCTCATCTTCAATTATAAATCCTTTTTTATATCCATATTTTTCAATCAGATAATTAGCCTCTTTAGTAGACATCTCATCTAATTCTTCGTATGTCAATTCAGAATCTTTTGTCATGATTGCAGTATCATCTGGTTTCACTACTGCTTGTTTCTTTATCATTGCTATAGGAGAAACATAATAATCATTTTTTTTCGTATTATTATATTTTTTTAAAAAATCCATTGTATAGTTTTTTAATGAATCAGATTTTCCATTTAATACTATTTCCATAAAATAGTCTTGCATTTTCTTTAATTTGTCTTTTATCCAATATTGCTTTGGAAAATCCCAATGTACTGTTAATTCTCCACTTTTTAAGGTGATTTGATTATCGAGTAAGACCTGTGGTGTTTGACTAACCTGATAAACTCTCTCTCCAAAATCATTCCATCCTTGTTTTGCTAAATCAAAAAACATTCCTGTAAAAACAAATGGAAACGCAGCTTTGTTTTTTACACCATCTTTATTGCAAACTTCCTTTGCAAAGGCTAACATATTACAATTTAAATGTTTTTTATATAATGAAATCTTTTGTTGTGTAATCCTACAAATTTCATATATATCATTATGAATAGTAAAATCAAAATCAATTGGAATAATCTTGGTAAAATCACCAATTACTCCAGAAAGATTCATTCCCTTTTCACCTTTCCGATCGGATATTGTCATATTTATTGTAATTCTATTGCAATTCATCCACTTAGACACAGTCTTAGCATATGAAGTTAACAAATAGATCGATGGAAGTATTCTTTGTTTTTTTAACTGTACTTTAATTTTGTCCCAATCCTGTTTATCAATAATTTGCTCTACATAATCAAATTGTGGTACAGTTGGCAAATCATTATCAACTTTATTCAAAAAAGGGCCAGAAATGAAATCTTCAATTCTTTCATTCCAGAAATCCATTTCTTTTTCTTTTAAATCTTCATTTTTTTGAAATTTATAATCTAGGTAATCAGAAAAATTATATTTTAATTTTTCATCTTCACCATCCTCATAGAAATGTAAAATTTCTTGAATTATAAGTTCTGTACTCATTCCATCAACAATCATCATATCAAAATCAATTGCAAGTCTATACATGTTTGAATCTAATTTAAACAAATGAAATTCAAACATAGGCCATTTTCCTAATTCGAATATTCTATTAGATGTATTTTTTCTGTACTCACTTAAAACCTTCTGTTTATCTTCTTCAAGCATTTTATCAAGCTGCTCACATTTAACTTTATAATAAGGCACCTTATCTAGTATTGTTTGTGTTCCATCATCTGAGATATATGCCCTCATCATTTCTTGCTTTTTTATTAATTTATTTACAGCCAACTCTAACTTTTCAGGTACAAGTTTTCTGTCAAATTCAATATAAAAATGTGTCGATACACCACCTAAATAAATGTTTTCATTTCTACCCGCCATATATGCAAATTGCACATCTGTTAATAATCTTTTTTTATTCATTTTCTAACTCCATTTTTAAATATTTTTCAATAACAACTCCAACTTCTTTTATTTTACTTTCTAAATAAAAATGATTGCCTTCAAATACTTCTGTTGAAAATAAACTACTTGTATATTTCTTCCAATTATCAATATATTCTCTATTTAAAATATTGTTATCATCTAATCCATACATAGCAACTATTGGTGTTTGTAATACAAAGTTATTACTACATACATAGTTTTCTTGCAATAAAAAATCAGCTCTTGCAATATTTTTAAAATATTCAAACATAATTGGATTTTCTAATAATTCTAAAGAAACAAAACCTGTTTCTTTAATCATTTTTAATAACTCTTCATCATTTAAGTCACTCAATTTAGGCACTGTATAATCTTTAGGCGCATAACAAGAGGAAACGAAAAGTACTTTAGGTTCAATTCCATATTGCTTTTTCATATATTTTGCTACTTCATATGCAACAATGCTACCACTACAATGTCCTAATAAACAAAACTCTTTTTCGTTAATTATATCAATAGATTCATTCACAAAGTCTTGTGCTAATTCTTGAATTGACTTACTCATCTTTTCTCGAATTCTTTTTTCACGCATAGGATATTGTACTGGCATTATAGACATATTCTCTATCTCTTTTCCAAATTTTGCATAATTTGCAGCACATCCTCCTGCATGTGGAAAACAAAATAAATTAATTTTCTTATCTATATTGCTTTCATGCGCTATCCATTTATTTACTATTTTCTCCAATTTTTATTCCTTTCTTTGCGATATTATACAAAACTATTCTTTTATCATTTTCTATACTATCCATTTACGATAATTTTCCTTCTTATTAATAACGATTTCAAAATGAGATCCACTTGTTTTATGAATAATCATTTTTTTAGATATATATTCCTGCCATTTTTCAGGTTTTCTAGCTACACTTCCTCTGTCTGCTTGAATATATATAGCTTCTGTATTATAAAGCTTTCCACTTAATCTCATATTGTGAGCATTATCAACTGTACTTCTAAAGAAATTATTTACCATAATCATTTCTTTATTTGAAAGATTCAGAGGGTTAACTAATATATCAACTGTCTGTTCGATAAAAGCATTCTGCATTTTGTTTTCTAACTCTTTATCATGTTCAACAGTATCTAATACTTCTTCCCAAAAATCTTTAACCGTTTTGCATTTTTTTAAGTATTCAACATCAAATTCTAAGAAATGCTCTTTAACAAAATTATATTCACTTTCCAATGAATACTCATAAAAGCTATCATTTCCAGGTTCTGGAGTATCTATAAATATAAGTTTTATTTTTTCATAGCCATTCTGTTCAAGAATTCGAGCTATTTCGAAGCAAATAGTTCCACCTATGCACCACCCAACTAATACTATTTCTTCATTCATCGAAGTCATCTCTAATATTGCTTTTGCATATTTTTTAGCTAACTTAGCTAATGAGATTTTTTTAGGTTCTAAGCTTATTGTTTCTGTAAAGTCTATTCCATAGCAATTAAAAGTATCTGACAGATCTGTTACTATACTTTCGTAACTGTCCGAATTTCCATTGCCTCCGTGAATAAAGAACGCTTTTTTATTATGACCTTTTTTATTTGAAAGAATCCTTATAATTTCTTTCTTTTTGTCACTAGTTATCATATCCGAAAGATTTCGTATATTTTTTGCTATTAAAACATCCGTTAGTAAAAGATTATCGCAATTTATTTCTTTTTTTATTTGTGTTAAAAATTCAACTGCTTTTAAAGAATTTCCTCCACTTTCAAAGAAATCATCTGTAACGCCTGCATCCTCAATACCTAATATACGTTTCCAAATCTTTAACAGTTTTTCTTCTAATTGATTTTTGGGTGATACAACAACTTTAGTTTCTATTCCTGTTTCATTTAAAATTTCTAGTAATCTTCTTCTATCAATTTTATTATTTTTTGAAATAGGCATTTTTTTGATTTTTTTTATAACCTTTGGTCTCATATAATCCGTCAAATATTTATTTGAATACTCTCTTAATTCATCTACATTACAGATTTCCTCCGTTGTTTCAACAAAAACAATAATACTCTTTGCTCCTTTACTGTTTTCATATATAACTGCTGCTGCAAGTTTTACCTTCTCATAACTCAAGAATATATTTTCTATTTCTCCAAGTTCAATTCTCATTCCTTGGATTTTCACTTGATTATCTTTTCTTCCACAAATCTCAATATATCCTTCATTTTTAAATATTCCATAATCACCTGTTTTAAATAATCTTCCATATTTTGGGTGATTATAAAACTTTTTCTCATTTAATTCTGTACTTCCAACATAACCTTTTGCGATACCAATTCCACCTGCAACTATTTCACCCATTACTTCATTTGGACACTCTCGTCCCTTACTATCCATGATATATAGCTGAGAGTTTCTTATTGGATATCCATATGGTATACTATTCCACTCATCTTTAACTTTTTTTACATTATAATAAATGTCCATAATTGCCACTTCAGTTGGACCACCAATGCTCATAAATTTTGCTTTTGGAAAAGCCTTTAGTATATCATTTGCTAATTTTTTAGGAACAAAATCTCCTCCAAGCATAATATGTCTCAAAGACTTTCCTTGTCCCTCTTTTCGTATTTGCATATACATCTGCATTAGTACAGGCACTGTCTGCCAGACACTTATCTTATATTTTTCTATTAAAGCTGCAATATTTTCAATTGCATGTATATTTTCAACCATTACAAGTGTTGCACCTGATGATAGTGCTCCAAAAATATCATACACTGACATATCAAAACTCATTTCTGACATTCCTATAAAAATATCAGTAGAATTAATTCCATATACTTCATTTGCACCGATTATACTATTTGCAACTGATTTATTTAATACCTCAACTCCCTTTGGAGTTCCTGTACTTCCTGATGTAAAAAGAATATACGCACTGTCTTCTGGGGAAGACTTATACTCATTAAGATTAATGTCATAAACTACATCTTTTATATCCAAATAATCTTCGGAATAAAGTATCTTAGTTATATTAGCCATTCTACAAATAAAGTTTTTTCTTTCTTCCGGAAATTCAGGTAAAATTGGAACATAACAACCGCCTGCCTTTAAAATACCTAAAATGTTAATTATTGTTCCTATCTTTCTCTCTACGTTTAATCCAATATTTTTATGATTCAAACCATTTTTAACTAAATTGCAAGCGACACAATCAGATAATAAATCTAATTGTTTGTATGTTAATCTATTTTTACCGCAAATTACTGCTGTTTTATCAGGAAATTGCTCCACACTCTTAGCAAACAATTCTGTTAAAGATCTGTTTAAACTACTATCATTTCTTGTATTGTTATATGCTTTTCTTTGTTCCACTTCCGTCAATGTTAATGTCGGAAATCTTATTTTTGGGTTTTCAATAATCACGTCATCTAACATTTGACAATACGCATTAAACACACTTTTTATCATCTCATCATCAAATAATTCCTTGACATAATCCATCTGAATCACAAGTTGTCCTTCTTGTTCAAGAACATTAAAGTCCACATAAACTTGAGGTGTTTGTCCTATTTGCCACTTCACATCTCCAATTTTTTTTACATCTTTCCAAACATCCTGCTCAAATAAAAGACTTGTAAATACCATTGGCATAACAGCTTTAGAACTTGAATAATTAAACTTTTGCATTACATCTCTAGAAAAACTGATTCCATCATATATTCTATTCTCTAATGCCTTTTCAAGAGTGTTCTGTACTTTCTTACTTTCATCCCAGAATTTTTCATTATTTGAAAGATCAAAATCCAATAAGATAGTTGACGTAAAATCACCATACAATTTTTCAATATCTTTATGGAAGTTTGGCCTATTAAAAATAGTGAGGTTAAGCGAAAATCTATCCATTCCACTATAAAAATTCATCACTTGTGCATAAACACTTAACAACAGCGCTGATACCGTCATTCCGTGTTCCCTTGCTTTTTTCTTTAATATGCCATATTCATCTTTTTTATATCTTTTTACTTTTCTCAAAAAATGGCCTTTACTTATTTTTTGAGGATTACAAACCATTGGGAGCTTTACCGCTTCTGGAAATGTTTCTAGCTTCTTATCCCAATAGGCTTTGGCTTCCTTATAACTCTCATTTAATTTCATTGTCTCCATATCATTTATATAATCTCTATAATGATAATCTAATTCTTTAGGCTTTTCATTTGGATGAAAATAATAATATGCCAAATCTCTAATCATAAGATTTGCGCTACCAGAATCTATCATTATTGTGTCATACCCTATAAAAAGATACTTTTCTTCATCTGATAAAATAAAACCACTTATGTCAAACATAGGAAACTTGTATATATCAAATACATAATGTGAAAGCTTTTCTCTTTTTTCTTTTATTCGTGCTTTCTGTTCTTCTTTTGTCATTTTCCTAAGATCTTCCATGTATATCTTGTATTTAGGAATATTTTTTAGTACTTTTTGTTTTCCATTTTTTAAAACTACTGTACGTAACATTTCCTGGTTATCAATAAGTTTTTGAAGAGCATCATTTAGTTGATTTATATTTACTCTAGTTTCCATTTCAATATAATTATGAGTTGTAAAACCACCTAATTCATAATAATCTTGTTTTCCGATATAATAAGCCATTTGTAATGAAGATAATGAAAAAGGTTCATAAAATTTTTTTAATGTAACTTCTCCTAAATACCTTATATATCCTTCAACTTTATCTGTTAATAGTGTTATTTTTTCCTCACTTATAGTATCCTTATTGTAATCAATTCTAAAATAAAGCGACTTATTTAATATTAAAGAGTTTATTTCAATCTCATACTGTGTTTTTTGATTTTTTTCTCTATTATCCTGTGAACTATCAGCGATTATTTCAAATGCTAAGTTTTCATTCTCTAAAACATCAAAACTTCCTAAATAATTAAAGCAAATCGTAGGATTAATTTTATAAATTTTATCCGTACCTTTACCTGACATTCGTTTTGCCATGAATTCACTGCTATATTTTCTTAGTTCTATTTGTTTCTCAGATACCTCTCCTATAAGAGAGTCTACATTTTTTTCTCCAATATCAAATACAATTGGATAAATTGAAGTAAACCACCCTACAGTATTTGAAAGATCATATTTTTGATTTTTAAATCCTCTTCCGTTGTGCTCTACATCTATAGCAAAATTTTTCAAATCGAAAACATCACTAATTGACTTTCCAATAAGTGCCAACAAAACGTCCGCAAATTTAACATTTCTTTTTTCTCTGATATATTTTTCTAATTGATTCTTGTGAGGTTCATCTATTATAAATGTTTTACAATTCCTATCTGCTAACTTCAAAACATTTTTACTAGGTAACCATTCTAGTTTTTCAGTGTCTATATAATCCCATGGAGTATTTTTAAATGTTTCATCTTCAAATTTCTTAAGCTCACCGGCATATTTCCTATATGAGACAGTTTTAGGTAAAAGTTTCGTTGAAATATTATTTATCTCGCTATTTATTAACTCAGACAAGTCTCTAAGTATTATTCTAAAAGACACTCCATCCATTACAAGATGATGAACAGCTATAAACAATAATGTCTCATTTTTCTTCTTTATCAATCCAAGTTGCATCAGAATACCTTTTTCAATATCCATTTTACTTTGAAGTTCTCTAAGGATTTCATTTGTCCTATTTTCTGAATCATTTTCTACTAAATACTCATGAATTTGAAAAGTTACAGCATCTATTGATTGAATTTCTTGTTCATATATTTGTTCTTTTTCATCTACACAAACATACATACTACGAAGCATATCATGGTGATTTACTATCACTTTCATTATTTTATTCAATTGAGTTTTAGTTATATCATATTTTAATTTTAATAAAGCACTTTGATTAAAATGATTCTGTTTTTCAAAATTTTGTTGAAAAAACCATTTCTGAATTGGTAATAACTCTACTTCACCTTCTACTATTTCTTGATCAATGTTTTTACCTAAATGTACTTTCTTAGAGAATGCTTCAACTGTTGGATTTTCAAAAATCATTCTTATTTCTGAATCATAACCATTTTTTTTCATGATTCCTATTATTTGCATTGCTTTTATTGAATCTCCACCATTTTCAAAGAAATTATGATATATTCCTATGTTTTTATTATCTAAAACTTCTTGCCAGACCTCTAGTATCATTTTCTGTACATTATTCTGAGGTGGCATAAACAATGTCTCAGTATCTTCATCCACATCAGGAAATGCATCCAGATTTCGCTTTCCATTGTTATTTAAAGGAAATCTTTCCATTTGAATCAATACATTTGGAATCATATATGATGGTAGGGTTTTTAAAAGTTCATTTTTTATTTCGTTTTTATCTATATTTTTATTGGCAATATAATAGCCATAAATCTTCCATGCATCTCCCTTTTGTTTTATTTTGACACAGGCCTGTGTTACATTTTTGCACTTACTTAATGCATACTCTATTTCATTTGTTTCAATTCTAAATCCTCGAATCTTCACCTGTGAATCTTTTCGATGCATATAAATCATTCCATCGCCTTTTACATATTTAACCATATCGCCTGATTTATACAGCACTTCATTTTCTTTATACGGATTGCTTACAAATCTATCCTTTGTTAAATCCTCTTTTTTGAAATAACCCGAAGCATTTTCTCCACCTATATATAGCTCGCCCACAACAAAAGGTGGACATAAATTTCCATCCTCATCTAATACATAATATGTATGATTTTCGTTGGGATAACCTATCGGAATTTCTTCTTTATCAAGATCTTTTTCTGTAGCTTCATACCCTGATGCAAAACATACACATTCTGTAGGTCCATATCCATTAACAAGTGAAACTTTCATTCCCGCCTCTATTAATTTTTTAAAATGAATAGCTGACGCTCTTTCTCCTCCAGTTGAAACACATCTAAAGTTTTCAAAACAATGTACATCTTCATCCACAATCAAATTGAATAATTGCGTAGTTATAAAAGCTCTTGTTATTTTATTCTTTCTGAAAAAAGCAGCTAAATTTAATGCACTCTCTTTATCCTTGGTAGTTGCAATTACAACATTGCCCCCTGTTAACAATGTTGTAAATATTTCAAAAATACAAGCATCAAATGCTAGCGTTGCAATCTGTGCAACACGATCATTTACTTCTCCATGCAACAAACTTTTTTTTGAAACACATGAAAAACTACACAATGCTCCACTTGAGACTGCTACACCTTTAGGTTCCCCTGTTGATCCTGAAGTAAATAAAATATACGCGTTGTCTCTGATTCCATATTCTACTTTCTGAAATTCTCCATCTTTATACCCTAGTACCTCTGCTTTTGAAATTAGCTTAGATTCATCTAAATATTTATTTTTATCATCCGATAAAATAATTCTTACTTCTGCTTTCTCACAATAAAAATCTATTCTCTTTTTAGGTAACGATAAATCCAACGAAAGGAATGTACATCCTGCAAGCAATATTCCCATTAGACATTCTATTGTATTTATATTACTTGTTGCCTCAATACCTATAATGTCTCCTTTTTCTACACCTTTGCTCTGTAGATACGCTGCAACTCTTTTAGCTTTATCTAAAACTTCTATATACTTAACATTTTGTCCATCCATTGATAAGGCTATATTATTTGGATATTTTTTTACAATATCCATAAACTTTTCTTGAGTTGTTTGTAGGGATTCATTTTTTTTATATTTCTTATTAATCTCAAGTATAATTTTTTCCTCTTCAGTCTTAGTCATAAGCTTATACTCACATACTTTCTTTTCAGGTTCCTTAATTAATTGTTCTATTAAAGCCTCATAACTATGTGAAAGTATTTCTATTCCCTCTTTATCAAACACCCTTGGATTATAATTCCACTCTATATTGATTTCATCTGCTGGCTGAACCTTAATAGTTAGATTATAATTAGTTCTATCATAAAAATGTGGATCAGTAATTTTAACTGTTCCAAAAGATATTCCAGATAACATTTTAGAATACTCTAAGTTTTCAAATGCCAATATATGATTGAATAATTCTTGTGGCCTATCACTAATTTCACTTAATGCTATTCCACTCTTGAATTCTGCCTGAAATATATCTTTTCCAAGTTGCTTTAGCTGATTAATAAAAGATTCTTCTCTATCTATACGAAAAATCACAGGTAATGTGTTAATAAAAAGTCCTACCATGTTCTCAACATCATCAACTGGTACACTTCTCCCCGATGTCACACACCCCCATATAGCTTCATTTTTATTACTAAATTTACATAACAATAATCCCCATACACCCTGTATCAATGTACTTACTGTCAAACGATACTTAAGAGCTAATTCTTTTATCAAAGCTGTTTTTTCTTTTGATATTTTTAATTTTACTGTTTTTCTTTCGATTCCGAGTGAATCATTATTTTCCTCAGTAGGCAATAAAAATGTTTCCGGTTTATTTTCTAAATAACTTTTCCAATATTTTTTATTTAAATCCTGATTGTTATCGCTTAGCCATTTCAAGTAATTTGAATACGGTACTTCCTTTTTTAATTTAAATACTCCTTTTAGTCCTTCATTATAATATTCAAATAACTCCTTTATTAGGATTGACATGCACCAACCATCTAATGCAATATGGTGACATCCCCATATAAGAACATGATAATCTTCTCTCACACGATATAATGTCATATTCATCAATTCTGATTTTTCTAAATCAACTTTAATATTGTTTTGATTCTTTATCTCATTTTCAAAATATGTTTCCATTTCATCTTTTTTCATTTTTGAAACATCTTTGAAAACTATTTGCTGCTTCTTTTCCCCTTTTTCAAGTATTTCAACCATAAGACTTTTTTTATCATCAATATAATATCTACTTCTTAATATCTCATGTGAATCAACTAGAAGCTGCACACTTTTTTTTAGGACTTCAAAATTTAATACTCCTTCAATCCCAAATCTCGCCTGATTATAATATAATGCCTTTTTTGACAGCATATCATGGAAAAAAATGCCTTCCTGCATATACGACGCCTTGTATACTTTTTTCATTCTTTTATTCCCTCCATTCGTAATCTAAATCTATTTTTGTAGCAATCGATTTTATAGTTTGATACTCAAAAAAATCTTCTACTTCAATAGAATTTAATTTCATTCTCAATGCAGTTACAATTTTCATGCCTATTAAAGAATCTCCTCCAATTTCAAAAAAATTATCTTCAACAGATATATCTTCCCTTTTAAAGGCATCACACCAAATCTTATAAACCTTTTTTTCGCTCTCACTCATATTCTAAACTCCTTAAATATCCTGATTCTTTAATGCTATTACCATTGGAACTTTCTTTACTTTATTCAGCGACGTAACATTTGCAATAAAATAGCATACAATACCTGTTAATGCGATTATTAATAAATGCTTTCCTTCCATAACAAAACCAATATATCCTGGAATTGTCTTAATACATGCTGGCCATATAGAAACCATGAAATTATATTGCAAAGGCAAGGATATTAAAACAAACAATATTGTAATTATCGTATTGGTATTAATATACATTTTCCTAATCTCGCTTTCAGTAAATCCAAAGACTTTAAGCATAGAAATACCAATTTCATTTTGAGAAATAACTAATTTTATTAAAATATACATAATAATCATATATATTATCACTGCAACTGTAGGGAACATCATAATCATTGACTTCATAGCATTTTTCATAACTTGTCCATTTGAAACGTAATCTTCTACGCTTAATTTTGAAACAAGATATTTCTTTGGTATATCGATTTTTTTGTTAGAAAAATAGTAGTTAAGATAATTTACATCTTTTAACAAAATATTATTCATCTCCGACTGTTGTGTAAAAAAGCATAATCCTAGATTGTAATCTACTACATCTTTGATTTTATATTTATCAACTTGACCTGTTGCTGAATTTTCAAGTTTTATAACATCGTCCTTCTTTAATACAAATTTTTGAGCAGTATCTTTTGAAATTATTATTTCATCAGATGTTAACCTATTTATTTTTTTGAAAAAATCACTGTTCTTAATAACTCCAATACCTGAAATACTATAAGTTTGTTTAAGCTTTTTATCTGTATATTCGAAATTTCCTACTGTTGCCTCTTCTACAGCATCATTTTTTATTTCATAACCATCGGATACACAATATTGATATTTACAAAGAGAATTGTTTTTTTGTTTCTCTATATATCCGTCGAAAGAAGATGACATTCCTACTCCAAACATCATCAAGAAACCTCCTAGGAATATTCCAATAAACAACAAAACGTATGCTCCCATACTGCTTGCAAATACCCTTAATCTAAAGCGAAAATCAAAGCTTCCAAAATTCAAATGGCTCTTATTCATGCCTCTTGTTTTTTTCAAATCATGTCTGATCAATTGTAATGGTTTTCTATTTAGAGCTTTTAAGATTGATAGACTATTTATAATTGCAATTAATATTACTGGTGCAAATATTGCTACTAAAATCACTGCAGCATCAAGATTTACTTTGCAATCTGGTATGCTATAATAGCCTGACAAGCTATGAATTGGAAGTAAATATAATACCTTTGCTCCTAAAAGCAATCCAACTAAACTTCCTAAAAATGTAATTACACAAGGTGCTATAATATATGAAATTAGAATATTTATTTTTTTGATTCCTAAAGCCATCAGTGTTCCTAATACTGAACATTCTTTTTGAATTGTTTGTTTTGTGAACACCACATATAAAAACGCTATAATGACAATTACAACCCAAACGAACATTGATGCCATTGATTTATTTGACTTCATTTTTTGTGTTACTACAGATACTCTTTTATTATTGTCTATTCCGCAATAAGACTTGATTTCTCTTACATTGCTCATTTTTTCAAAAGCTTCATCTAACTTTCCGTAACTTTCTATTGCTGACACACATACAAGAGTCTTGACCATTTTTCTAAGTTTTTCTTTTTTTTCTGTGTCTGAGTACTTTTTGGTATATTTAAAAGAATAATTGTACACAATATCATTTTTATCTAGTTCATTAAAAACAGATTCTGAAACCATTCCGACTCCAAATTTGCTTCTATCTGCTAACATCTGTGTAGCTGTTTCTAAACTAATTGCATAATCAGGAAATGCGCCTATACCACATATCTTGTATTTTTTATCAGCTAGAGTTATTTCATCACCTAAATGTAATTTTTTCTTTGATGCATAAATCTGGTCTAAAAAAATATCATCAGAATTTTTAGGTAATCTACCTAATTTTACATATGGCAAATCACATTTTGTTCGTTCATCAAAAATTCTAACGACTGATCCATCTTTTGATTTATGATTAACATAATAATTGTTATAGAATTTTATTCCTAAAGATTCAACATCTTTTTTTATTCTATTATCAATTTTCCCTTCTAGCGTAACGTAACCATCTTCTACATTATTATCTCTTAAATATTTTTCAAATGTGGTTTTAGCGCTATCTGTACCTGAAATAAATCCAACATACATTCCCAAAGCAACTACAGTTAAAATAAAAAGTGCTAAATATCTTCCTATATTTGATTTTATATCTCTAAATACTCTCTTATTCATTTATTCTCCTTACCACTCAATCTCATCTACTGATAATGGATTTTCCACAACAATTTCCTTTGCTATTTCTCCACCACTTATTTTTAATATTTTATCTGCCATTTTACCAATTGCTTCATTATGAGTAACCATAAGAATTGTTGTTCCATATTTTTTTCTTACCACTTCAAGTAAACGTAATGTTTCTTTTGAAGTCTCATAATCAAGCGCCCCAGTAGGCTCATCACATAACAACAATTTAGGATTTTTCACGATTGCTCTAGCGATTGCTGTTCTTTGTTGTTGTCCTCCAGACAAATATCTTGGAAATTTATTTTTATGCTCTGTCAAACCTAATAAATCAATTACTTCATCTATATCAATTGCTTTGTCTCCTAATTTCTGACAAAGTTCTATATTTTCTTTTACTGTCAAATTTGGAATAAGGTTATACGACTGAAAAATAAATCCAATCATATCTCTTCTATATTTTCCAAGGTTAGATGCCTTCATGTTATCAATCTTTTTTCCATTTATTAGGATTGTTCCATTATCTGGAACTTCAAGTCCTCCGATAATGTTAAGAATTGTGGATTTTCCAGATCCGGACGGACCTAAAATAACAACTATACTTCCCTCTTCTATTGATAAATTAACTCCTTTTAAAACACATATCCTATTTTCTTTTTCTCCATAAAACTTTTTTAAATCCTTGATTTCTAAAAACACTTTTGTCCTCCTTATGTAAACCTTCTTTTTGCGATTTTCATGTCTTAAGCTCCGAAAAAAGTAACTAACGTTTCTTTTTTTCTTATGTCATCTTGTGTACTTTTGACCATAGTTGGAATTCTCGACCTATTCGTTGCTTCTTTAATAGTTCTTCCATAATTAAAGTGAAAATGTTTCAGCATCTTATTGCCTCCATTTTCTTCTAATGAACAAATAGGCATAATGCAAATATAACTGTAACGTCCTGCTTGCTTCTTTGATTGTAATAAATATGATTTTTCACCTTCAATAACAGTTTTTTTACTATTTTTTCCATAACTGTCGATTAAGATATACTCATTATCAAATACTTTCTTTTCATTAGAATCTAACGCTATAATATTGTTTTTATTTATTTTAAAATACTTAATATCATCTGTAATAAAACAGATTTGTGAAAAAGTATCTTTTAACCTCTTCTCTTTAATGCCCGCTTTTTCAGAAATTTTTTTCCATTCTGTGTCTAATTTTTCATCTTTACAACAACCTGTAAAAGATTCCCATGTACCATTCCATTCTCTTAAATATCTATATTTTTCTTGTACATTCTTTTTTTCTTTACCAATTTTATAATTTACTTTTTCATTAGATGTTCCTTTTTGATTACTAGCACACCCAGTTGCTACTAAAAGGGTCATTGCTACAATATAAGCTGTTTTCTTAGCGAATCTCATAATTTTTCTCCTCTTTTATGCATATTCAATTTCTCTGTCAATTTCATATGTTGTAAAATTTTCTTTTTTTATTTTACTTAAAAAAAGTTCTATTTCATTTGCCGTAATAATATCATGTGGATAATAGATTCCATTTTTTACTTTTTCAGTCACAAGTTTTTTGATAACTAGTCCTACAACCAAACCACATGCTTCTTCTTCTTTGTTTACATCAAATGAGGTAAAACTTTCTTTTTTTTCATTGTTAAGCTTTCCTCTACACTCAATGATAATTTTTGACCATTCTTCTTCATTATCCATGCTCAAATTTGCATATTTTTTTGCATTTTCATTGATTTCTTTAAGGGCAGATTTTTCCCCCTTAGACAATAACAGTTTTACAGAATCCATTACCAATTCTGACATTTGTTTGTTTTCGACATTGTTAAACCAATGTAATTCTTTGATATTATATTTTGAAGCAGTATCTATCATTTCATCACTTAGAAAAGATTTAAATTCATACTCTTTTTCTAATGATGGAAAATTTCTTTTAATGATTCCTAAATTATGTTCTTTTAGTATTCTTCCTCTTCTATAATATGAGTCACCCTTTGATTCTCCTGAAAGTGAGCCAAACACAATATCTACAAATGCTATCTCTGAAAATTTCTGTATACCGCACTGATAACACTTTACCAGATTTAAATCATCATATTGCCTGCATGCTAGCCATTTAAGGAGCAATCCTCCTAACCCCGGAACATATCCTGAACCAACCACGTAAACCGAATCATTCGGTAAACTCTTTTTTATTGCTTTATCAACAAGCACAATATCCGAAGTATCAACATACGGAATTTTAAAATTTCCCGCAACAGTTGCAACTTTATCTTCTACAACAACTGCTGGACCGGCACAATTTAGGATAATATCACAATCAGAACAGAACTCACATAAACTCTCTTCATTATATAGATCTACCTTTTGCCAATAAAAATTCTTTAAGCTTTCATAACACTTTTTGTAATGTCTGCTTCCTCCTTTTATCTGACAAAAGCCTTCAATTTCTCTAGCTGCCATTAAACCAATTTTTCCACTAGCACCTATTATTCCAACTCTTTTCATCTATAACCTCCAACACTATTTCTGAAACTAACAACGCATATTCATGCTTTAAACCCACTCTTTTGCACAAAGGTTTATAGTTATAACTATCGTTAGATCGTTCTAACTATATCCAACAATAACATTTTTTTTACAAATCGTCAAGTTTATTTAACAATTTTCTATACATTATTGTAAGTTTTAATATGAAATAATCTTCTTAAATTATAATGTTTATAAAAAGTTTATAAAAAAAATCCTGCTTACTAGAAATTTTCCAGTAAACAGGATTAAAAAATTTATTTTATTACATTCAATCTACATACGATTTATATATGATTTGCAACTTCAAAAGCATCCCAAATTGCATACATGATATTTGAAACTTGTCTTGCATCGCCTAACAAATAAACTTCCTCAACTTCATTTTTCACTTCATTATAAAGAGTATCTTCGCTTGAATAGCCTACACAAAGTACAACGCTGTCTGCTTCAAAAGTCTTTTCTCCATCAGATAATTTAGCTTTTAGCTTACCATCTTGATAGTTTGTAACTTTTGCATTGCAGCATACATCTACATCATTGTAATCTATTAATCTTTCTAACATTTCTTTGTTTGCACTACATAAAGGTCCATTTACTGCCATAATCTTATCTAATGCTTCAACAATTGTAACTTTTTTACCTTTCTGTACAAGATCTAAAGCAAGTTCACAGCCTACTAAACCGCCGCCAACTATTACAGTTTTTTCTCCAACATCTTTTTGTCCTAAAAGAACTTGCTCTGCTGAATAAACCTTTTCATCATCACCAAGTTTAAACATCTTTGGTCTTGATCCGGTTGCAACAATTACTGCATCATACCCACTGCTCATAATTGTATCTTTATCAGCTTTTGTATTAAGATGTACCTCAACGTTTAACCTTGTCAACTCATCTTCATACCATTTTGCAAGTGCCAAATCATCTTCCTTAAATTTTGGCGCTCCACCAGGAATTAAATTACCACCTAATTGAGATTTAGCTTCATATACAACTGGCTCATGTCCTCTTTCTGCTAACACTCTAGCAGCTTCGCATCCTGCAACACCGCCACCAACTACAAGAACTTTTTTCCTTCTAGTAATAGGTTTATATTCTGTTAATCTTTCTTTACCTGTTTGTGGATTAACAGCACAATTTATTAAAGAATATGTCTGAATACGTCCCATACAACCTTCCTGACAACTAATACAAGGACGAATTCTACTTAACTGATTTAATCTGATTTTATTTACAATATCAGGATCAGCAAGTGTTGGACGACCTAAACTGATCATATCGCAGATATCATTCTCTAAACATTCTGTTGCTGTGTCTGGATTATCAACTCTACCAGCCATAATAACAGGAATATTAACATGCTCTTTTGTGATTCTTGCAAATTCTTTATATGGAGCTTTTTCCATATACATTGGTGGATGATTCCACCACCACGCATCATATGTACCTGCATCTACATCTAATGCATCATATCCAAATTTTTCAAGAAGTTTTGCAGCTTCAATTCCTTCTTCGATATCTCTACCTTTTTCTTCAAATTCTTCTCCTGGAAGTGCACCTTCTCTGAAATCTTTTATCATACTCTTAAGAGAAAAGCGTAACGCTACTGGAAAATCAGGTCCACAAGTTCTTGCGATTTCTTCTCTTATTTCTTTTGCAAAACGTAATCGATTTTCTAGACTTCCACCATATTCATCTGTCCTTTGATTGAAAAATGAAATAGCAAACTGATCAATAAGGTAACCTTCGTGAACAGCATGTATCTCAATTCCGTCGAATCCTGCTCTTTTTGCATTATATGCACCTTTACCAAAGCTCTTTACTATTCCATGAATCTCTTCAACTGTAAGTGGACGACATGTCTTGTCTAACCATCTATGTGGAACAGCTGATGCTGACACTGGTGGAAATTCTCCTAAGTTAGTTGGAATTGTAACTCGTCCAAATCCACCACTCATTTGTAAGAAAATCTTTGCGCCATATGCATGAACTCTTTCAGTCATTTCTCTACTAGTTCTTACAAACTGTACTGGATTATATGTACTGTTTGGTGTATTTGGAAAAGATGGTTTTTCAACCTCTGTGTCAGAAAAAGTGACACCTGTTATGATTAATCCAATACCTCCCTTGGCTCTCCTTGTATAGTAGTCGATTCCTCTGTCGTTCCAACCACCTTCACAATCGCCTAAGCCCAAAGGGCCCATTGGAGCCATTGCATATCTGTTTTTGATTTCTAGATTACCAATTTTAATTGGCTCGAATAAATTTTGATATTTCATGTTATCTCCTCTTGCTTCCTTTATTACTTATAGAACAATAAAACTTAGTGTGTTTACTTGCAAAAACAAATCATAAAACGGATACATCATCTACCGTTGTTTTTGCTTGTTAAATATTTATCATTCATATACTATTATACAACTTTTTTGGGATAACAACACAAAATATTATTTTCTTACTTGAAACATTTTGTTATAAATGCCAACTTCTATTATTATCTATTGAATTATAATAAAAAACTATTCTTTTTAAAGCTTGATTGATTGGATATTCTATATCAAATACAGTTATCAGCTTTTTTTCAAACTGTTTTTGTGCTTGGAAGCCTACTTTTTTACATAAAATACATCTACAATCTTTAATTACTTCAATTGTCGAAGTAATGTCTTTAGGCCCCTGACATTTCTTTCTGTTTCCGTTTTTACAACAACCACTATCACACGAACTTTCAAATGTATCTCCTGACACAGCATTGTTTTCTTTAAATGCTCTTTTTCTTTTTTCAATTAGTTTATAATTTATGCCCTCTACTTCATAGATTAGAAATTCGCTTACCTCTCCAAATTTCAAATCTATGTTAACACCGTCTGAAGAGCCAATCGCAATTTTATATGACATACTATTTATTTCTCCTAAAGATTCCTTCTTTATGTTGTTGGTAGCTGTACAAGTAGTTACCAACAACAAAAACTCTATAAGTTACAAGTGCTCTACCAACAGAAACAATTATTAAAAATCAACATTTCTAGTTAAAACGCTGTACAGCTACTGTGTAAATATCTTCTAACAACTTAATACCGCCACGATACCCAACATACGAACTGTCAAATACTACCTTATCCTGAACTGGCCATGAAATATTTAAGAAGTTTCCCTTTAAATCTTCCGTCAACTCTTTTTCATAATATCCACCTAGAATTAATGGATAGCCATGGTAATCATGTTTTTTTATTTCCTCATGAATTAAATATCCATCAGTTTCAAATGAAGCCTCAGCCTTAATTCCATAATTTAGGTTTTTAAACTCCTCCTCAATTTCTTTTCTATATTTTTTAGGTGTATCATCAACAACAAACTGTTTTGCAGGAATAAGTCCGATATCGTTTACTAAAAATTTTGTAATTCCTAGTGAATACTGTGCATCAGCAATTACTGAAAACTGTTTGTTAATTACTCTGTTTTCAAGAAATAAATCAGCATATCTTTCAATAAGATAATAATAATAATCTTCATTTTCTTTTATAACTGATTCAATTTTTTCTTTTGAAACACCTGCAAATTCTCCGACTTCTCTTAAAAATTTACTTGTTTCAGTGGCACCGATTGGTAATGTTTTCAAGTGTAAATATGGAATACCAAGTTTTCTTTCCATCTTTTTGACATTTGAAAGTCCAACCCATGGAGAAACCAATAAATTAAACTGTGCTTTTGGTATCTTCTTAATATTTTCAATTCCTCGTTTGTAACCAAAAATTGTATTTGGTTTAAGCCCTAATTCTCTGACAAGATTTTCTAACTCTCTCAAGTTTCCAAGCCAGAATAAATCCTGATAAGGCACATCTGCCCAAATATTTACTAGCCCCGCTTCCTTCTCTTCAGATTTTTCTAAAAACTGATCAATTATCGAATCAACAACCTGTTCATGTCCCTTATAATTATTCCCCTTAAAACCAGCTGTTGGAACATATAAAACTGGTTTTTCTTCTTCATTAAATCTAGAAACAACTTCTCCCGAGTCGTCTCCTACAATTTCAGGAATACATCCTGTTAAAACCACATACATATCGGCATCTATAACTTTTAATGATTTTTCAATTGTTGAATTTAATTTTTTTACTCCTCCAAAAACTACGTCTTTTTCGTTTATACTTGTACAAGGAAAAATGTTTGGTGAAAAATAGCCCGAACTACCAATCTGCTCCGATAGTTTTTGAGCACATCCTGGTCCAGAGTGTAGAATAGGAAGCGCACGTTCAATTGCCTGGACAGATTGCATAGCACCTAAGGCACATTTGTATCTTTGTTTATCTAATAATTTTGCCATTACTTAGCCTCCTCTAAAAATGCATCTACGTTTTGTTCGTACCACCACTTTGTATATGGAAGTTTGCTTCTTTTTGCCAGGTTCTGCTCAAAATTTCTGTTTCTTGTAGCATCTAAGATTGATTTTGCAAACTCTAGAGTATGTTTGTATCCAAACATTGTATATTCATCTGCAACGAAAACAACTGGTGTACCGTTCTTGATTGCCCAAACTGTTGAACCTGGATGACGAGACAAGTACATATCTGGCTGATATTTATTTAAAATATTCATTACTTCATAATTTTGTTGGTCCGCTACGCTTGTTTCAAAATCAATGTCGTTATCTAGCAAATATTTCATTGATGGTGGGACATCACCATTTTCATATTTTTTATCATAATGCCAAGCCAATGCCCAAACAACCTTGATTCCAAGCTCATTTAAAACACGAGTCACTTCAAATGTATAACCTGGTCCCATTCCAAGTACTGCTGTCAACCCTTGTAATTCTTTTTTCACTTCTTCTATTTGTGGAAGATATATTTCTCTTTGCTCTTTTATGTATTCTTCGATAACCTCGCTTCGATTTGTTACTTTTCCAATTTCTCGAAGCCATGTTTCAAAGCCTTTAATACCACACTGATTGATACTTCTTACATATGGAACGTTATATTTTTCTTCCAATGCATTACCAAGGTAGTTTCCTAAGGTACCACAGATACATGTTGTTGCTATGCACTCTGATAAATGTGATAATTCTTCGACTGTAGAATTACAATATAAGAAGATTGGATCTAGGTCGAATTTTTTAAACATCTCGATAATTTCTGGTCTTGCGCTTTCAAAGAAGTTTTTAAATGCAATTTTATTTGTTTTTGCATTTTCACGTGGTGGCTGTACAATTGCCTGTAAAACCGCATGATCTGAAATATCAAAACCTGTTGCCCATATCCTTGATTTAAAGCCTTCACAATGAACGGCCACAATAGGAACCGAGATTTCTTCTTTTACTTCATCAACTATGCTATCGATATCTTCTCCGATTATTCCTGTTGCACAAGAACTTGAAACAAAAATTGCCTTTGGTGAATATCTCTCATTTACTTTTAAAATAACATCTTTTAGAACTCTTGTTGAACCAAAAATTGTGTCATTTTCATTCATATCTGTTCCTACATAAACAGTGTTACTTGTTACGTTACGTTTTTTGGACATAACTTTTGACATATAATATGAGCCTGCTGATGTAACCGAACATCCTGCTGGTCCATGATGAATAATTGCAACATCTCTGATTCCTGCTAGCTGTGACAAACCACACATTGATAAACATGTACTTGACTGAGAAAAACATCTCGAACATCCTTTTAGTGTTCCGCATTCACTCTTGCTAGCTAAATCTTTTAAAGTTCCAACATATCCAGTGATTGATCCAATTCGATTTTCACGAGTTGCCAAGTTGGAATTATTTAAATTAACTGACATTTCTTTCTCCTTTTCTTGTTTTTCTTTCTAAACTCTTTTTAATCTTCTCCTACTCTTCGAATAATGGTGTTGAAAGATAACGAAGTCCTGTATCTGGCAACACTGCAACAATAGTTTTTCCAGCATTTTCTTCTCTTTTTGCGATTTGAGTTGCTGCATATATAGCGGCTCCTGATGAAGTACCTATTAAAATTCCGTCTGATTTTGCAACTTCTCTTGCTGCCTGGAAAGCTTCTGATGTCTCTACTTCATATTTTTCATCATATATGCTCAAATCCATAGTCGCTGGAACTCTTTCAACAGGCACTCCTTCAAATGGATGTACACCTGTTATTTCCTCTGGACTTGGATTTTCATCACTTGGTAATGAATTTGGTCCCGGTTGAATTGCAACAACTTTGATATTAGGATTTTGTTTCTTTAAAAACCTTCCTGTTCCCGATACTGTTCCACCTGTTCCTACGTTAGCAACCAATATGTCTACATTTCCATCAGTATCTTCCCATATTTCAGGACCAGTTGTTTGTTCATGAATTGCTGGATTTGCTGGATTTGCTGTTTGATCAACAAAATAGATATTCTCCTCTTTTGATAAAACTTTCTCTCTTAATTCCGCAATAGCTGCTACAAAATCTCCGTTTGTTTTTTCAAGCACTTCTTTAATAACTGGATTTTCTGATAATTTTATCGTTTCTCCACCAAAGGCTTTAATAACTTGGAATCTTTCTTTACTTACATTATCCTGTACATAAACTCTAAATTTATAGCCCTTTGAAGCCGCAATAGCTGCTAATCCAATACCTGTATTGCCACTTGTTGTTTCAACAATTGTATAACCTGGTTTTAATAACCCTTTCTTTTCTGCATCTTCTATCATCGAAAGTGCAATTCTATCTTTTATACTCTGGTTTGGATTGAAATATTCTAATTTTACTAAAATTTTTGCTTTTAAATCATGCTTTTTTTCATAATTTGTCAACTCTAAAATAGGTGTCTTACCAACTAATTCTGTTATTGATTTATTAATTTTTCCCATACTCATATCCCTTTCTTAAAAAACCTAATAAAAACTAATCACTTAAATCTTGTAGTCATCTGCTAATTCCATCATTCCATATTCCATAAGAATTTCTTCAAGTCTCTCTTGAGTCATTGGTGTTGGAATTACGAAATCTTTATTTTCAATAACTGCTTGAGCTAAATTTCTGTACTCCTGTGCCTGATTTGAGTCAGGTTTATATTCGATAACTGTCTTTTTATTTATTTCTGCATGTTGCACAATATTGTCTCTTGGTACAAAATATAATAATTTTGTTCCTAATTCTTTAGCAAATGCTCGTAATAAATCAAGTTCTCTATCTACATTTCTTGAATTACAGATAATTCCTCCTAATCTTACTCCTCCAGTTCTTGCATATCTTTTGATACCTTTTGAAATATTATTTGCAGCATATAGTGCCATCATTTCACCACTTGCTACGATGTAAATTTCTTTAGCTTTTCCCTCTCGAATTGGCATTGCAAAGCCACCACACACTACGTCACCTAATACGTCATAAAAAACATAATCTAAGTCATCTGTATACGCACCTAAATTTTCCAACATATTAATTGATGTTATAATACCTCTACCAGCACAGCCTACACCTGGTTCTGGTCCGCCGGATTCAACACATCGTGTTCCACCATATCCTTCCTTAAGGATTCTGTCTAATTCGATATCCTCGCCCTCTTCTCTGATCGTATCAAGAACGGTTTTTTGTGCTAATCCTCCTAACAATAATCTTGTTGAATCTGCCTTGGGATCACACCCGACTACCATAACTTTTTTTCCATGTTCTACCAAACCAGCTGTTAAATTTTGTGTTGTAGTAGATTTTCCTATTCCACCTTTTCCATAAATGGCAATTTGTCTTAATTCACTCACTTTTTTGACTCCTCTTTCCTAAATTTTTTTTAATATTCTTTATGTTTCTCTGTAGGCATATATAATGCCCTTTTAATTGTTTTTTAGAATTTAACATCTTTTATCAACGAAAAAGATCCTGTATTTTTTTAAATTTTATTAATTCTTCAATCGAGTCTTCTATCTTTCCTGGAATTTCAATAGGAGTGATTCCATAGCTTTTTGCAATATTTAAAGCTACATCCCCTATTTTACTTACTAAAAGATATCTACAATCCGAAAGATTTTTAATATTTTCTATAAGTTTTTCTGTATCATGGCTTCCGCCTTCACACACAGCAGATACGTTTCTGTATTCTACTTCTTTTATATCAAAATCATTTTCTATCTGGTAAATATAAAATGTTTTTGCTCGTCCAAAATGATTGTCAACTAATATACCGTCACTAGTTGCCACGGCTACTAAGTACTTCTCATCTTCTTTTTTATCCATGTGAAAAGGTCTCCTTGATTCTTAATCTTCTTTGATATATTTGATCTCCATATTCAGATTTGCCAGGAATCCCGACTGCATCTGCACGACATCTTTGACAATGTCTAAAAACATCTATATATTTTGAAGCTCTTGTTCTCGCTTCATCTATCTGCGGACAAGTTGGTGCCTCACAATCTTTCAATTGGTATTGTGGTATAAGCGGTATAATATTATAGATGCTTGCTCCTGCTTCTTTGACTGTTTTTGCGATCTCCTCTATGTGATTTCCATTAATTTCAGGCACTAATACAGTATTCACTTTTATTGTTATGCCTGCTTTTGCTATCTTCTTTATTCCCTCTAATTGATTTTTAATCAGAATCTCTGCTGCTTCTATTCCCTCTATTTTTTTCCCATGATAAATGATATAGGAATTAAGTTTGCTTTCAATTTCTGGATCCACTGCGTTTACAGTTACAGTTAATGAATCCACTCCAACTTTTATTAATTCCTCTGCACGTTCATTTAGCAGTAAGCCATTCGTACTCATACATTTTATTAACTTAGGAAATTTTTCTTTTATTATTTCGAATGTTCTAATTGCGTTATCCGTCGCAAGTGTATCACCTGGTCCAGCTATTCCAGCCACTTTTATACTAGGACATATCTTAAGAGCTTTTTCTAAGACCTCAACACACTCCTCTGGTTGAAGGATTTTGGAAGTCACACCAGGTCGCTCATCCACATCATTTATAGTCCTGTCGCAGAACTTACATGCTATATTACATCCGGGAGAAACCGGTAAGTGGATGCGACCTGCATTGTTTTTTTGACCTCCGAAGCAAGGATGAGAATTTTGAAGATTTTTATATGAATTACTACTCATCTCTACTCCTTTTGTTGTTTAAAATTTTGGATAGTTGTTTTATATCATACTATATTAGTCATTAAATAAAGGTGTTGAAAGATATCTGTCACCTGAATCTGGTAACAATGCTACAATAACTTTACCTTTATTTTCTTCTCGTTTTGCTAAAATTTCAGCGGCTTTTAATGCTGCTCCTGATGAAATACCTACTAGAATTCCTTCTGCTGTTGCAAAAGCTCTTCCTTCTGCGAAAGCATCTTCATTTTCAATTGGAATAATTTCATCATAAATCTGTGTATTTAAAACATCTGGAACAAATCCTGCACCGATACCTTGAATCTTATGTGCTCCAGGTTTTCCTGTTGATAATACAGCACTTGTTGCTGGTTCAACTGCTACGATTTTAATGTTTGGATTTTTTTCTTTAAGATATTCGCCAACACCTGTAATTGTTCCGCCTGTACCAACGCCTGCAATGAAAATATCAACTTTTCCATCTGTCTGCTCCCAAATTTCTGGACCTGTTGTCTCTTTATGAGCTTTTGGATTTGCTTTATTTACAAATTGACCTAAAATAATTGAATTAGGAATTTCTTTATTTAATTCTTCAGCTCTTGCAATTGCACCTTTCATTCCTTTAGCACCTTCTGTTAAAACAAGTTCAGCACCATACGCCTTTAAAAGGTTTCTTCTTTCAACACTCATTGTATCCGGTAATGTAAGAATAGCTTTGTATCCTTTTGCTGCTGCAACTGCTGCTAAACCGATACCTGTATTACCACTTGTTGGTTCAATGATTGTTGCTCCTGGTTTTAACACTCCGCTCTTTTCTGCATCTTCAATCATTGCTAATGCAATTCTATCTTTTACAGATCCTGCTGGATTTAAATACTCTAACTTAGCAAGTACTGTTGCTGAAGTGATATCTCTCTTTTTTGAATATCCGTTTAATTTTAAAAGTGGTGTTCCACCAATTAATTCTAATGCGCTTTCTACTATTTTTCCCATGACTTTATCCTCCTTGTTTTGCCTTTTATTTTTCTTTTTTTGTGAAGTTCTTTTACACAAAGTTCTTATTTTTCTTGTGTTTTTTTATTACTTCTTTTTGAGTTGTTAATATCATACCACTGTAGTAGGGAATAGAAAATTGTTTAATTCTTATTGTTTGTGATAAGTTTTTCTTATCGCGCATTTTCACAAAAATCAAGATATATTTTTTGATCTGCATACTCAACTGCTTCTTTTTCATGCGTTGTAATTATAACGCCTATACCTTCATTTGCTTTTTCTCTCAAAAGTTGTAACACAACTTTTGTATTCTTACTATCTAGGTTAGCTGTTGGTTCGTCAAGCAATAAAAAATTAGATTCCTTTACAAGTGCTCTAGCTATTGCTGATCTTTTTATTTCTCCACTTGAAAGATTTTTAGGATATTCATCTTTTAGATGAAGCAAATTTAATCTTTTAAGGTATTTTTCAACAGTTGCTCTTGACTCTGTATTTTTCCCACATAATTCTAAAGCCAGAAACATATTTTCTTCTAATGTTAGATAACTCACCAGATTAGACTCTTGCGTAACAATTCCGAAATATTTATTCCTAAAATTGGATTTTTCAAGCTCTGACATATTGCTAATTTCTAAATCATCCAACAAAATTTTTCCCGAACTAGCAGGCAAAAGAGTTGCAATTATGTTCAACAATGTACTTTTTCCGACTCCACTTTCTCCCATAATTGTGTAAAATTCACCAGTCTGAAACATAAAACTCTTGTGATCTAACACCTTAAATTTTCTGCTTTTCCCACTATAAAATTTAGATACTTCATGTACAATTAATCTATGATTTTTATTTTTTTTCTCATTGCTTTCACTCATAAATATTCTCCTTGCAAACTCCATTAAGTAATACTCTGACACATAATAAACTAAATCCTATCAAAATAACAGCACTTACAAGCCCATGTAAAATTAATTCTTTAGCATTACAAACCATAAATGGCATATTTATACTCATGTATATTGCTTTATTAAACAAAACATAGCTTAGGATCACCAAAAATTCACCTATAAATGTAGCCCCCGAAATAATAAGACAATTTTCTTTAAGTATAAAATTTATCAGATTTTTTCTACTCATTCCAAGAACTCTCAAATTGATGAATTCTGTTTTTCTTTCATTTATTGTTATATATAGCACTATTAAGAAAAATAAGATAAATACAATCCATACTACTAACATAAGAATCACAAAAAATCTGTAACTATCATTTACTTTGTCTGTTAATTGTGCTGAAATTGTTTTGGATTTTATTGGAACCACGCCTTTTAACAGAGACAACTTGCTTTGAATTTCCTGAATATTTTTTTGATTATCAGCTTTTATAAGTACGACTGAAATTGAATTTCTGTTTACTGGTTTTAGAATACCCTGTCTGGCTTTTTTGGCTGTATCTAATAACTGTGGAATATCTTTTTGATTTATATAAATTGTATTGTCCATGGATGTTCCACTTTCATCTAGCTTAGATTGAACATTGTATTCTTTTCCAAACATTTTAAATCTATTCTTCTTTAAAGCAATTTTACTTCCAACCAAAATGCTATGATTTTTTAAACTGATTTGATTTTTTGAATTAATAATTGATCGATTTTTTATCCAGGGACTAACTGTAAAATCTGTTTTGGGATTAATTCCAACCACCTGAACTGACTGATCGCAACATGATGCTTCTAATGTTATTAAAAAGGTTTGTTCTGTTACAGATTTTACACCTTCTATTTTTTTTATTTGTTTTAATTTCTCTCTTCCCATATAAAACTGACTTTTTCGTGCTGTAAGCAGCATTCCTTCATAATCATTTTCAGTGCCCTTAGGTGCGACAATAATGTCCGCACCCATTTGAGCAACTAGATTTTCACTTCCATGATTTATTCCGCTTACAATAACACTTCCTAGAAACGTTACAATAGTTACAAGTAAAGCCAAAAAGCCAATTCCATATGATTTATAATATCTTGAATTTATGCTCTTAAAAAGCATATTTTTATAAACTGAACTTATAAAAAATTTATTGATATGCTTCATTTTCCTTCCTCTTATTTACTAAAACGCCTACAACTATTGCTACCACTGAAATTGCTAAATCGATACTACCAATTAAAATAATAAATGGTTTTGTATAAATGTTGCAGTGCATTGTTTTCATTCGGCATACTGGTGCAACGTATGTTGGCAAAACAATAAGAAAAATACTAGTCAATAATTGTAATACACTCAAAAAATTTTTAACTTTAGAACTTCTTACAAAATAATCTATTACCGAAATCAGTACAAGCACTGCAGCACTTATAATCGCAATTACCTTTGTTTTATAGCATGGTCCATGCACTCCATGCATATAACCGCATCCATGGGCAAAAGTTAACAACCCTACCACTAAAAAAATTGATGTCAACACAAATAAAATGTTTTTTAATCTTGCTTTTTTCATATTCAAATACCTCATTTCTTAATTTCTTTAAATTTCTTTGTTTTATTATCATAAGTATATCCCTCCGGTACCCATTTCAAATCTGGATAAACCTTTTCGGTAAACTTCTTCAAATCCAACTTTGAATCTATATCTTTTGTTTTTTGAAGATCTTTAAATGTTGCCTCAAAAGTTTTTCTACCTAACTTTACAGAAGGCTCATAGTTTAAGCTTGCCAAAATTTTTCCGTAATTTACAACATCTTCTTCTCTTTCACTTGGCATATAACCATGCTTCACCTGTAGTCTTGCTGCTTCTTCTGGATTTGCCTGCACAAAAGCTGCTGCTCTTTGGATTGCTCTTGTATAAGCAGCTGCACCTTTTGGATTGTTTTTAATCAATTCCTGAGATACATAGGCCTGGCAACAATACTCATTTGAAAACTCCTTATCTTCACCTATATCTAGAATTTTTATAAAATCATATTTTTTTTCTGCATTATATGCAACAGGATCGTGTAAACCAACAGCATCAACTGCTTGTTTATCTAATGCTGTTGGTAAATCATTCATAGCATAAGCTACAAATGTAACATCTGGTTTACTTCCATTTACTTTAAATCCAAGGCTAAAAAGTTTTCTTTTCATTTGGATAAGGGATGAGTCCGATAACGATGGAACGCCAATTGTTTTTCCCTTTAAATCCTCAAGACTTTTTACTGATGACCCTTTTTTCGAATAAAACTTAGTACATCCTCTATGTAAGCCAGTTACAAACGAAATTGGAAGACCATTTGAAATTGGCTGCATCAACGTACCTGTCAAGCCGTAACCTGCATTAATCTCACCACTCGTAATTTGTTCTGTAACTGTATCAATATTCGAATTTACAATCTTATATTTTTCACCGGCTGCTTTGAATTCTTCATCAAAATAACCATTGATTATTGCAATATGAACCGGTGCAAGGCACAAGCTCTCTTTGTTATTTAATATTTTTACCGTCAAGTCTTTTGATGACTTCTTCTTTCCAAACTTGCTACATCCTGAAAATAAAGATACCGTCATAGTAAGCAACAGTAATCCTACAATGTACTTTTTTCGTTTTCCTTTCATTTTCTCCTTTTACCTCCTATCTTTTTTATAATGCTATAAATAAAACTCAGGTTCTTTATTTGTTCCTGCATAATTTAAAATTTTTAAAATTTTCGTTCTATAATTCAAAAAATCATGATTTCCTCTTGCTCTTGGTCTCGATAACTCTATATCAATTATTTTTTCAATTTTAGCAGGTCTAGGAGTCATAACCACAACCTGATCTGACAAATACACTGCTTCATCAACATCATGTGTAACCATTATCATTGTCATGTTTTGCTGTTTCCATATTCTTAATATTTCATCCTGCATGTTCATTCTTGTAAAAGCATCAAGCGCACCAAATGGCTCGTCTAATAATAAAACCTTAGGATGCCCAACCAACGCCCTTGCAAGTGAGGCCCTCTGATTCATTCCACCTGAAAGTTGATGTGGATATGACTTTTCAAAGCCTTTTAAACCAACCATTTCAATATATTCTTTTACATCTTCTTTCTTCTCCTTATATATTCCTCTGGCTCTTAAACCAAATGAAATATTTTTTTCTATATTCAACCATGGATACAGATTAGCTTGTTGAAAAGCGAATCCTCTTTCATAGCTTGGCCCTTTTATCAATTCATTATCCAAAAAGATATTTCCTTTATCGGCACAATTCAATCCCGCTATTGCGCGTAATAAAGTTGTCTTTCCGCATCCGGAGGGACCAATTAATGAAACAAATGACCCTGGTTTTATATTCAAATTTACTCCATCTAAGGCTGTTAGAACTGAACCATCTGCCTGATCAAAATATTTTGATACATTTTCTATTACAATATTTCCACTTTTTTCTACCACTTAATTACTCCTTTCTGCCAACCTAACAATCCTGTTCTAACCTTGAATAAAATTTTTATAATCAAATTACACAAAACAGCTAAAACAATTAATCCCGCGTATACATTTGCATATAACATCATGCTTTTTTGCCAATTTAGATACCAACCTATTCCTGACTTACATCCGAACATTTCTGCTGTAACTAATGTTACAAATGCTCCTGTTGTTGCATAAAACAATCCTAAAAAAACATTTGGCATCGCTGCTGGTATTCCAACTTTGAAAATTTGATATCTTTTACTTGCACCTACTGTTTCCGCAACTTCAAAAAATGTCTGATTAACATTTGATATTCCGTTACTTGTCATTACCGTTATCGGAAACCAAACAGAAAGTGCAACCATAAAGATTGCTGCTTGATAAGATGTACTAAAAATTGAAAGTACTAGAGGCGACCAACTTGTTGGTGGTATTGGTCCTATTACTTTGGTTAAAGGATTTATCCAATATGCTGCAACCTTGTTAAATCCTATTAGTATTCCTGTAAAAAAACCTGTTATTCCTCCTATCAAAAATCCTATTAATAAAAGCTTTGCTGATGCTAAAATACATTCCCCCAACAACACTCTATCATTAACTAAAGCTCCAAATATTCTATCCAGCGATGGGAAAAATAAAACTGGAAGCAATGCTAATTTACTACAAACAATATTGATAATATTTATTAATAAAATTCCTCCTGCAAAAAGTGGTGCTTTCTTTTGTAAATAATCATCCAATTTTTTTGATATATTATTTTTAAAAAAAGAACCTAAATAACAAACAATTATAATCACTCCCACTATACCTAATAGATACAAATAATATGGTTCATTAGCTTCTGGCTGTGTCACGTCATTTTCTACCATTAGTTCAACTAACACTGCAAGCAACCATGAAATAATAAAACTTATTTTTTTAGCTTGCTTTCTTATCATCTTTGCCCTCCTTCTTTTTAGTAAATTTTATTAAAAAACTAGAGGCTTACTCACCTCTAGTTCTTTAACACTATTTCTGATTCATGTTGATTGTAATATAACATAAATTTTTGTTATTATCTAATTACTAAATTTTATTTTCTGTAATAATATTTTTGTATCACAAATAATAATTCTATTAAATTGTCTCTAAAAGGCACTAAAAACGATTCCACTATTTCATTCCAAATTCTCTTAGGAAATTTTCTTTAATTCCTCCACATAAGTTTTTCCTATTTCGCTTAATTTGTGATTTTTCAAAAGAATATAACCTACTGTGACTGGATCCTGCTCTTTTAATTTTATGCTTAAAAACTCATCTTTTAATGAAATACTCTTTGTCATCGCACCTGTTCCTATTGAATATCCATTTAAAGCTGCCATTAATTCTGCCGAAGTAGCTCTATCTGTTGATTTAATAATTTTTGGGAAATCGTAATCACTAAGAGGCTCTTCCGACAAATAAAATTCGCTATCACTACTTTGATCAAATGATAAAAATGGATACTCTCTTAAATCTTCAAGCGACAACTCCTTTTCACCTGCAAGTGGATGCTCTTTCCAAACATATGCACATGATTCCTTATGAAATAATGGAAAAAACTCTAGATTAAACTCTCTAAATAATTTTTTTATTACTGCTTCATTACTTTTTGTATATGCAATAATTCCAACCTCACTTTTTTGTTTTCTAACATCTGACAAGACTTCTTCTGTTCTCGTCTCATATACTGAATAATTATACTTGGGATAATCTATTTTTTTTAATGCATTTACGAATGCATGAATTCCAAAGACATAATGTTGCATTGAAACTGAAAAATGTTTTTTTCTCTCTCCCCCTGAAAAATAGCGATCTTCTATTATTTCATATTGGTTGACCGCTTGTTTTGCATAGTTTACAAACTCTCTTCCTTGTTCTGTTACATTTATTCCTTTATTATTTCTTTCAAATATTTTGATATTTAATTCCTGTTCTAATTCTCTTATCGTTGCAGACAGAGCAGGCTGCGAAACATATAATTTACTCGCAGCCTCCCTCATAGACGATGAATTAGCTATTGTAATAACGTATTTCAATTGTAGTATTGTCATTTTTTCATCCTCTTTATTATTATATTTTTTACTGTTTTATATCTTATAAAATATATATTATACTTTTACTACTTCAAAATAAAAGCAAATTATAATATTTGTTTTAAACGCTTTAATGCTTCCTCAAGTAAACATCTTGGACACGCAACATTGATTCGCTGAAAACCTTCTCCACTTTTTCCAAAAATTTTCCCACTGTCTAACCATAATTTTGCATCATAAATTATTCTTCTGTCTAATTCATCGACATCAATTCCTGTTTCTCTAAAATCAAGCCACAGCAAATATGTTCCTTCTATATCTATCATTTTCACGTTTGGCATATTTTTTTTTATATATTCTTTTGCAAAACTTATATTTTCTTTCACATAAGAAATCATAGCATCATACCATTCTTCACCTTTTTCATAAGCTGTCTGAGTTGCAACTAGTCCTAATACGCTAAGTTGACTCATTCCTGATGCATCAATTTGCTTTCTAAAAAGATGTCTTTTTTTTCTGTCTGGGATAAAAATATTCGAAATCAACATACTAGCCAAGTTAAATGTCTTACTTGGTGAAGTACAAACGATAGAATTCTCTTCAAATTCCTTTTTTAAGCTTGAAAAAACAATATGTCTTTTTTCATAATCAAAATCATTATGTATCTCGTCGCTTACCACAAGTACTCCATGTTTAAGACAAATATCTCCAATTTTTATAAGTTCTTCTTTTGTCCAAACTCGCCCCACTGGATTATGTGGACTACATAAGAGGAACAACTTTACTTTATTCTGAATAATTTTTCCTTCAAAATCAACAAAATCAATATAATATTTATTGTCTTCGCCTAATACCAAATCATTGCTTACTATTTTTCTTTTGTTATCTTCTATGACCTCAGAAAAAGGATAATACACTGGTTGCTGGATTAAGACACTATCGCCTTCATTTGTGAAAGCTTTTATAGCCATTGCAAGTGCATAAACCACACCTGGTGTTTTTACAAGCCATTCTCTTTTAATTTCCCAATTATGGTGTATTTTCATCCAATTGGCAATTGCTTTAAAATATGGTTCTCCTACTTCACTATATCCAAAAATACCATGCTTTACACGTTCAATTAACGCATCTTCAACGTATGAAGAGGTTTTAAAATCCATGTCGGCAACCCAAAAAGGTAATACATCTTCTGGCATTCCTCTTCTTGACGCGAAATCGTATTTTAAACAATCTGTTCCTTTTCTAGCTATTATCTCATCAAAATTTAAATTTTTTTCTGGCATTTTATCACCTACCTCTTAATACTTACTTTCTAAAATTCAATTTTATCGTATTTACACTTTCCTATCTTTTTAGTACTCTACGATAACTTTGCGAATACATGCTCTAACTCTGCAATCAAATCCCTCGCATCTTCAATACCAACAGAAACTCGCAAAGTTCTAGGAGTAATTCCATTTGCTAATCTTTTTTCTTCTGGAACATCCGCATGAGTTTGAGTTGTTGGATACGTAATTAATGTCTCAACTCCGCCTAAACTTTCCGCAAATTTTATCATCTTCACGTTTTCTAAAATTTCATAAGCATGTTGCTCGCTGTCAATATTAAATGTCAACATTGCACCATATCCGCGTGCCTGTTTTTTTATAATATTATGCCCTTTATGTTCAGGTAACCCCGGATAAAAAACATCTGTTACTTTATCTTGTTTTTTTAAGAATTCTGCAATTTCTATTGCATTTTGTTGTGCTCTCTCCATTCTAACCCCTAATGTCTTAATTCCTCTTTGAATCAACCAGCAGTCAAACGGTGCAAGTCCTGAACCTGTTGTCTTAATTAAAAATCTAAGTTTTTCCTGGATTTCTTCATTATTTGTCACAATAAATCCAGCTAAAGTATCATTATGACCTCCTAAAAATTTTGTTCCACTATGAATAACTATATCCGCCCCTAACGTTAATGGATTTTGAAAATATGGTGTTAAAAACGTATTGTCAACAATTAAAATACAATTATGTTTTTTTGCAACTTTAGATATTTCTTCAATGTCAGAAATATTCATCATAGGATTCGTTGGTGTCTCTATATAAATTGCTTTTGTATTTTCTTTTATATGAGATTCAATATCTTCACTTGAGCAATCTAGATATGTAAAATCAATACCATTTTTCTTTGAAACATTATCAAATAATCTAATACTTCCACCATACAAATCAGCTTCAACTATCAAATGATCTCCTGGCTTAAAAATTTCCATCATCAAAGTTATTGCTGCCATTCCACTTGATAATGCAAACGCATCAATTCCTTCTTCTAAATTAGCAACCACCTTTTCTAGCTGGTTACGTGTTGGATTTTGCAATCTACTATAATCGTAACCTGTGCTTTTTCCTATGCCTTGATGGGCATATGTTGCTGTCTGATAAATTGGATAGCTTATTGCACCAAAATTATTAAAACTGTTATTTTCTTTTTCATCCTGTTCTATATGCAAACATCGTGTATTAATTCCTCTTTTCATATTTTTACCACTCCTATTTTTTAATATTTATAATTTAACGACCAAAAATTTTAGTTTATTAACTAACCTCTTCAATTCCTACTGTTTTAATATGTTATATTATATCAGCTACTTCTTCAATAGTAATAATTTTTATTTATTATGACTGGCAATAATTTTTTTATATAATAGTAATTCTATAGGAATTATAATATTTATAACAAAAAATTCCCTGTAAAAACTTTTATATTTTTTACATTACAAAAGTTTTTACAGGGAGACTTTTAATTATATCTATTGTTTTTACTATCTTTTTTTCCTAAATCATATCTAACATTTAATCATATCTAACGCTTCCTCATATTCAATAACCCTTGCTAAATCTCTACCTCTGACAGCAATGACTTTTGCTATTTCATTATAATATTTTCCATCTGTATATTCGTTTAAATCAAATAGCCACCTTATTTCTCCCATTGAAAACTCTTTATATTTTTTAGGATTATTTAAAATCGTACTTGACCAATTATTATCACTCATTCGATATACTCCCATAATTCTTGGAAAATAATGAAATTTTCCTCTCAATGAAATTGTAATACACAACAAATAATCACCTGTTTTTGCATATTTTGAAAAATAAGGTATTGGTAAAACCTTTTCTTTATTATATACAATAGTTGCTGTATCTATCCTAGTTTGTGATTTACTTATACAATATGATGTATCATAATCGGCTTCTTCTAACTTTCTATCACTATGCTCTATAAACTTTCCATCTTTCATTTTCATATATGCGTCATGAAAAGTCCCTGCTACATCAGGATTATCTTCCATATATTTTACTTGTATTTCTAATTTGTTTTCATCAATCCAATAATCATCACCTTCACATAAAGCAATATATTTTCCTTTTGTATTTGGATAAAGTATTTTATCAGTAAAATCTACTCCTAAGGAACAAAGATTTTGTTTTTGATATAATGGATGCACAATTTCTGGATATTCATCTTGATATGCTTTAATTATTTTTGCCGACAAATCCGTCGAACAATCATCATTAATTACAATTTCAAAAGGAAAACTTGTCTTTTGCATCAACGCACCATTTAACATTTCTTGCAAAAATGGCTCGTGATTGTATGATAATGTAAATACTGAAACCAATATTTCATTCCCACTCCAGTTTGACTTGTCCACTTTTACTATATGTTTTTTTATATCTTCAATAAAATCATAATCATAACTATCTGCCTTAAATTTATACTCTTTTATTCCTTTGTTTATATCCTCTTTGCTTGTTACAACCATATTAAAACTAGTACACTCTTCCTGTTTATTTGTTGTTAATGTCAGTGTTGGTACTACACTATTTACCATTCTTGCAAAATAGTTTATTCCGCCGAAATTTATTATATAATATGGCTTTATTTCTCTAATATAATCTATTAGCATATCCATTTGTAATGCTTCTTCTGCAAGATTTTGAACAGAAATATACTGCACTTTTGTACTACCAAACGAAAATTCTTCTCTTCCCTCCAAAATGTCTTTTCCTTTAAAAAAAGGTAACAATAACGGCTGATTATTGTTTTCTGTCACATAATCATTTGTATTTATAACAATGATATTTTTTCCACATATTTCATACGTATATTTACACACTTCTTCTAAATTTTCTAAATCAATCTCATCTTCCATTTTTGATATTATAATAACTACTGCATTATTTTCTCTTAATTCATATCTTAAATGAGACGTATTTGCATTTTTTCTTTCTCTACATAAATTATATATTTTTGTATCAATATCAGAAAATATTGCGTCACTTTCTTTCGATACTATATTGGTATTTTCTATTTGCATTGATCTTGCTTGCAAAAACAGATAAACTAACTCCTTATAATCATCTACTTCTTTTATTTCCTGCAAAAAATCATAATAATCTCCCGACAAACCTGTCAAATACACAAGTAACTGTTTAAATAACAATCGTAATTTGTTTACTAAAATTTTTTCTAAAGTACTGTCTGATTCTAATTTTTTTTCTATATTTTTCATACTTCTAATATCTTCTATTATTTCACTTTCATCTGTTTGACATAATACATCTTTATTAAAAATTTCAAGCATTTCTGAAGAGATGAATTCATCTTTTATTATTTTTTCTTTTATTATTTCTTTATATTCTTTCCACTCCATGTTTTCTCACCTCACAAGCATAACAATAACTTGTACTATTCAAAATTCCTACATCCTACACGTAACAACTTCTTGATAATGTTTAACTATGAACTGTTCTTTTAATTCTGGCATTTTACAAATCTCTTTACCTTCAAAAATTTTAAGCGTATTTCCTATAAAATCATATCCGGCTATACATGAAAAAGCTATTCCTCCGGAAAATCTAGGATTACATTCTAAAAAATAATACTTTCCTTCTTTATCTCTAATAAATTCAAAGCACACACATCCCTTAATATTTAATCTTTCCGCTATTTTAATACTATTCTGGATTATAAAATCATCACAAATTATTTTTACAGATAATCCTGCACCTTTAGGTGTCCTTATAAGTTCTTCTCTAGGCATTGCATAACAATGCTTAAATCTATCATCTCTAATCACATCTACACACACAATCTGTCCTTCAATATAAGGTTGAATAATATATTTATTACTTAATTCACTTTCTAACAGTTCTTTCACTTCTGATATTTTATTTGTCACCACAATTCCATTGCTGCTTCTCCCATCATAAGGCTTACACAAAAAAGAAGAATCCAATTTTTCTATTTTAAACTGATTCAAAGCCCATGTTGGTGGTCCTTGAATAAGTTCCTTGCTTTTTTTCAAAAATTCAATCATTTTCATTTTATTGCGACATATATCTATTACATTTTTATTTGAAAAACAAATAATGCTTTTCTTAAAAGCATCACGATTAAAATTAAAAAAATCTACATCAATATCCGTAAGTGGTATTATCAAATCAATCCGTTCCCTATATACTATATCTAACAGCGTTTTTTTAAATTCCAATGAATCTGATTTAGGAACTTGATAAAAACTATCCACATACAACGCTTCTGCAATCAATTCTTTAGGATAAATACCTGTACCCACAACTCTATTTCCAATAACCTTTAAATTTTTTATTACAATTTCTGAAGAAAATGATCCAATTGATGTAACAAGAACATTAATCATAGTAATCTACTCCTAAAAAGCATACAGCAATAATTGAGTTGGAACTGGTAATCTATATCTAAATGCAATCTTATACTCCAAATTCAACCCCAAAATATATTCTATAATTGAAGATATTTCTTTATAACTGCATGAAATATTACATATTAATCTTGGCTTTATCATCTTTATAGTTTTTTCAGCCCCTCTTAAAACATCTAAATCCATAAACGGAACAGCAGTTTTAATCAAAGTTGGTTTATTTTCAATAATATTATTATCTAACAAATAATCTAAAGTATTACATTCCACAATTTTTCCTTCACCTGAATCTATCAAATGCATAGATTGTGTATTGCTTTTAGATGAATATAATGTTTTTTTCGTTGAACTTAACCCCATCTTTAATAAGCTAATTCTAATACTATCTTTAAATTTTTTTGACAACATATTATATCCCTTGTCATCTGGCTCTATTGCATATATTTTATTGTATTTTCCTTTTGTATATTTTAAAAATTCGATTACTGTATCTCCATCCCAGGCTCCTACATCAATATAATTTTCGTTTTCTGTAAGATTTAATTTTTCAAATTCAAACATATCTTCACAAAGTAATTCTACCTCTTCAAAAAAATTATTCTCCATTTTTCCATTATAGAATTCAACATATTTATTTACACATTCATATGATTTATTATCGTATATTCTTTCTCTTATTTCTCCTTTTAACATCAAATCTTCTAGTTTTTTTATTGCTTTTACATCTGGCCAATACTGTTCATATGGACTATCGAGTACATATATTTCATCTACTATATTGCAATTCTTTAAATTCTTAACCAAATCCAGTTTTCCATGACCAACAATTACATCAATTCTATTGCCTGTTTCTTCTAGTTCTTTTAATTGCCATAGTTTTTCATTGTCTACTTCAATATCTGACAGATTAATAAAATTTCCTTTAGGAAAAATACCATGTTCATTCAATCTCTTTTCAATCACTTCAGCCATACTTCCTGCTCCCCAAATCCATACCGGATTTTTGGTATTTTTTATCTCTTCATACACACTTTCTTGTTTTTTTAAAAAATCCATTTTTTCAGCCCCTAACTTCTACAATCTAAAACAATTTTGCAAATCCTATCCACATCATTTTCTTCCAAATCCGCATACATCGGAAGCGTAATAACCCTCTTGCTCAAATGTAACGCTATTGGTGTATCATATGAATCAAACCTGTCATGATAGCAATCAAATGTATTTGTAATGGGATAAAAATACTTTCTTGCAAAAATTCCGTTTTTTTCAAGCTCTGCAAATATCTGATTTCGACTTGCCCCATATATTTTTTCATCAAAAATAACTGGAAAATAAGGATAATTATTGACTATTCCTTTTTGAATGGGATTAATAGCAATTCCCCTTACTCCATCGAAATTTTCTCTGTAACGTTTAGCAACTTTTTTTCTTTTTGCAATTTCTTCATCAATATGGCGCAAATTACACAATCCCATTGCAGCACAAAACTCATTCAGTTTTGCATTTGCACCAACCGCATCTATTTTTTCAGGTCCATGTATTCCAAAATTTTTTAAATCATATACTTTTTTTCCAATTTCCTCATCTCTATAACAAACTGCTCCACCTTCAATAGTATTAAAAACTTTTGTTGCATGAAAACTAAATGTCGAAGCATCTCCAAAGTTTCCAATTCCACTCCCATTAACTGTAACTCCAAAAGCATGCGAAGCATCATATATTACTTTTAATTCGTACTTATCAGCTATTTTTTGGATTGTATCAACATCACAAACATTTCCATACACATGAACCGCAACAATAGCAGAAGTATTATCTGTTATCAAGTCCTCTATTTTTTCAGGATCAATAGTAAAATCCTCTGGTTTAATATCACAAAAAACCGGCTTTAGGTTATTTCTTACAATTGCATGAGTTGTAGAAGCAAAAGTAAAAGGTGTAGTTATAACTTCACCTTTTACCCCCAATGCCTGCATTGTCAACTCTAACGCCATATGCCCATTCACTAATAAATCTATATTGTCAACCTTAAGATAATCCTTTAATTCACTTCTTAACCTTTCATGTTTTTTTCCCATATTCGTAAGCCATCGCGTATCCCACAAATCTCTTATTTCTTCTACATATTCGTCAAATGGTGGCATCGATGAACGGGTAACCATTATCCTTTCCATCCTAAAAACTCCCTTCATTAAGTAATTTCTAGCAAAATGTCATATTCATAAATACCATTTTCTTTTAGTTTTTCCAAAATTATTTTATAATTCCTTTTTTCTTTTTTTTCATCAACCGTATGCTCTAAAATTCTTCCAATTTTTGCAATCCTCTCTATTATTCTTTCTTCATTAAAGACATCTCCGGTATCAAAATAAATATTTTTAAAACTATATTCATACACTTTGTATAAAATCATTCCTTCAAAAAAAACTTTTTTAAAATCATCTATATTAAACCCTTCCATAAAATATTTAAACAAAATAACTTGTAGTAATTTTTCCTGTAAATTATGTAACTTTGACGCACTTTCCTCATTATTTTTAATATCATTTTTGTATCGACTTATTCCTTCATCACTAAAGAACTCCCGACAATGCTTTGCATCTTCTCTCAACATAGGAATTTCTACTACTTGTCTAAAAAAAAGTATATCTTTATTTGGTAAATATTCTATTTTTTCTAAATCTGGAATGATTTGTTTATAGTTCTCCTCATTTCCAAAAAACTCTAGCATTTGTTGAATTTCATTTGAGCTATCATCTTGCAATTCATCAAATTGTTTTGAAAACAAAATCACTAACTTAATTCTATTTTGTATTGAAATTGACTGATTACTTACAATATCTTCAACCGTTACAAATGCATCTATATAATTGTTAAACTTTTTCCAATCAATATCTTCTTTTATATCAGCTTTTATTTTATCACTCTCTGCAAATTGAAACTTTATCGGTTCTTTTTTTTCAATTAGCATCTTTGCAACTTCTGGACAATCTTGATATACTGTAAGAAAATATATATCTCCATATTGATGAGATATTCTTGGAAATTCTCGACATATATTACACATATTTTCTGGTCCTAAGTTTATATAAATATCACATAAATTATCATCATTTAAAAAAGGACATCTATCATTTTTATCCATAATAAAAGAGATCTTTTCTCCCTCATATTTAATACTTTTTTTTAATTTTTCACCTAGCTCACCTTCAACTTTTTTATAGTATTCTGCTGCTTCTTTATCTATAAAAACACTCCATCCTTTACAACATGTATAAGGACATTTACTTCCAATACATTTAAAATCAGTAAATAAATCCATTCTTAAATTTTTCATTTCGACTTCTCCTATTAATATGATTTAATTTTTCTTATGGCCAGTTACTTCTTTTTTTTAGTTGTAAGACTTCCCGTTTCAACTTTCATTTGTTTTTTACATATCCATTTCACCTATCTATTTCTACACTTTTCATTATCTCAATATCCAATTTATTCATTTTATTCTGTACGTACTTATTATCATCCAAATTAATTTCTATGATTCTTTTCTTTAACTTTACAAGATTACTCAGTCTTTCATTCCATATTTCTATAATCTCTTCATCATTAGATGTCCTATTATCGTCATATTGTTTTTTGCACTTTATATTTTCGATATTACTTTTGCAAATATTTACTCCATATGAATAAAGTTGAATAATCTCATACTCAACCGCCATTTTTACGTCCTTGTAGAATTCAAATTTGTGCGTTTTTTTATAAATAGCTTCCATCGCATTATATACGTTTTCATAATACTTTACATTATTATTCTCTTTTGAAAGTGAACCACACGAATCTGCATAAAAATAAAAAATTTCTTTTACATTTCCAATACTTTTTGCCCTTAACAATAGGTATGTTAAGATATCAGCATCCTCTAAAATAGCATTTTTTCTCATACGTAATTTAGGGCTTTCAAATAATTCTTTTTTAAAAATTTTAGACCACAAATACCCTCCACTTACTATTAATTCACTTCTTTTATACGCATCTAATTCACCTTTTAGTTCATCTGAAGTATATATTATCGCTAAATCTTCTGACTCTTTGTAAAAACCCGAATCAACTATATCATAATCATATTTTTTTGCTTCATTGTATAGCGCTTCGTACATCAATGGGGCTATATAATCATCACTATCTACAAACCCTATATACTCTCCCTTTGCAACATCCAACGCTAAATTTCTTGCTCCTCCAGCACCTAAGTTCTCTTCTGAATCTATTACAACTAACTTTCCATGACTAATGTTTTGTAATTGCATCAAAATATTAAGGCTATCATCTGTCGATGCATCATTAACGCAAATAATCTCTATATCTTGTAACGTTTGCTTTAAAACCGAACCAACAGCCCTAACTAAAGTTCTTTGGGAGTTATATACTGGCATAATAACACTAATTTTAACGTTTCTTTCTAAAATCATCTCCTCACCACCTCATAAAAATCTCATTTAATAAATCTCACCACCTTTTAACGTTAAAACGTATATCGGACAAACTTTCCTTTCAAATACTACACAAAAAATTTTCTCATTTATTTCTCAATTAATCAGTCATTCTTTGCAAATTTATCAATTATTTTTGCAAATATATTCTCATCCGTAACTCCTTCATCTGATCTTAATAGGTATTCATATTCCATTACTATAGTAACTGGAACTTTTTCCACTTCTTTAATTGAATTTACAGCTTTACAAATTTTCCTTGCTATTTTCTCTAATCGTTCTTTTTTATCTGTACTAACAAGAACTAAGAAAATTGAATCCTTCGAATAGGATAAAACACAATCATAATCAAGTAAGTTTTGCATCTTATTTGTCATAAGCAATACTAGTTTTTCTCCTACATCTTGTCCATAAGAATCAATTATCCTTTTATGATTTTTATTTTTTATAACTATTAAACCATACTCTAAACGCTCTCTTTCATAGCGAATTGAATAATCATATAGTGCGTCCATAAATCCATGAACATTAAGTAATCCTGTAAGCGGATCATAAATATTATTTTGCAGATTCATTGTTTTTTTCTGAGTACATATGTTATCTCTTACACCAATTTCATCAATATCTTCAAAATAACCAACAATACCAACTATTTTTCCTTTTTCATAATATGGTTGCATCGACACATAAACATTTTTATATTTTCCATTTATTATACATCTTCTACTAGAGCGAACTATTTTATTTCCTAATTTCAAAACAGCATTTTCTTCTTCTTCAATTTTTTCTTCATAAACATACCAATGTGTCTCAGATAATCTTTTCCCTATCAATTCATTCATCGATTTCAAACCAAAATATTCTAAAAAAGCCTGACTCATCCCTAAATACTTCCTGTCCAATCCTTTCCAGAAAAATTTAATATTCGATTTCCAAACCAATGACTTAAAAATATTCGCAAATTCTTTCGTTTCAATATCCGCATTCTTTATTTTTTTTGCAAACCATGAATCCACATTTGAATTCAAATCACGATAATCCTTCATACATAATAACAATTCAGATGAGTGTGTTCCTGGAATTATCATAACTAAAATTTCTTCATTAGTATATGAACCATCTTCCTGCATAACTTTAAAAACATCAGAAATAATTCCACTCTCCGTCTTTTTTAAACGTTTTTCAAGATTCTTTAGGTTTAAAAAATCTTCTGCTCTTTTTTTATCTGAAGGAAAAATTTTTCCCTCTAAAAAATCTTGTATTCTTTGCTGAATCGACAAACTTTTATCCATGTGATTCACTGAATATTTATATTTTCCAACTAATGGCGTCATCGTATTATTTTTTAAATCAATATGATGAACAACACTGAAAATATGATGCAATGCTATAATTCTTCCGTCTAATTCTTCTCTTTTTGCAATATAACTACTTGTACCTATATTAGTAATTGTACCTTTTAAAAGATATTTTCCCTTATATTCAGCAATAATTTTAGCTCTAAAATACAGGTAACAATTTCCCACCGTGTAATAAAAATGCTCTTCCTGTCGTGTTTTTTTCATGAGCTCTACAAACTCTTGATATTTTGTAAGAAGTGGTGATGTGGTATTATAAATTCTGTCATCTGCTTCTTCAAGCGATGGATAATCTTCAAAAATCTGCTCCATATAGGCTTTATTCATAAATAAAGTTCTGTATTTTTTTCCATCACACTCTACTATTTCAATTGGAACATCTGACGAACGAATATACTTACAAGCAGCCTCATAAAACTGACGTACACCTCTTGTATCAATAGATATACCCTTTTCCTCTAAATTTCTAAACATCTCATTTAATGGAGCTGGTTTTCCGTAATAATATCCTTGAATCTTACCGCACCCAATTTCCTTTAAAAATTGAGCTTCATCTTCTGTTTCCACTCCTTCTGCTAAAGTTCTTATATCTAAATCCTTCGCCATTCCAACCATTGCACGTACAATATCTTTAGCTTTCTGGGAAAAATCAGACAAAAAATCCATGTCTAATTTTATTAATTTAAATTCAAAATTTTTTAACATCGTAAGAGATGAATATCCACTTCCAAAATCATCCATCCAAACTTCATACCCAGCATTCTGAAAACTATCAATTATTTTTTTCATCATCTGCGAATCAGTTACCATCATACTTTCAGTAATCTCAATGTGTATAAAATCTCGCGGAATATCATATTTCATAGCATTCTTTTCAACAACATCAAGCATATCGCACATAAAGAAATCCTGCCGTGAAAAATTGACGGATACTGGTACGACTGGAAGTTTCTTTTCCATACGATCATGAATGTCACGACAAACTCTCTCAACCACATAGCAATCCAAAATATAGATTTTCTGTGCCTGTTCAAGTGGCTCTATGAATTTATTTGGTGACAAAAAGCCCTTCATGGGATCAATCCATCTAGCCAGTGACTCCATTCCACACAACGCACCTGTTAATGAACGAATCACTGGCTGATAGTATACTTTAACCCACCCTTCTTTTATTGCATTTTCTATATTGTCTACTACATACTCCGAAATATTATTGTATTTTTCCATTCTAATTATTCATCCCATCTTTACTAAAATGAATTACAACGAAATTTATAATTTAAAAAAATAATTGCAACAATATCATTTGAAGAATGATATCTCTTCTTTTAACTTATCTGCTACAATCTTCAACGAATCTGCTGAAGATGCAAGCGTTGTTACAGTTGCTGACAATTCTTCCATAGATGCTCCCGTTTCCTCTGATGATGCAGCATTTTCCTCACTTATTGCAGAAAGTGAATTCATTGCATCCGCAACAACATTATTGGCATTTACACAAGTAGCAGTGTTTTCTTCAATATTTTTTGCGCTACTTACTGTAGATGAAATATCGTCTATCATTGTCCTTACGCTATCTACCGTCACCGTCAAAACTTCTTCCTGTTTTTCATTTCCTTTTTGAACATCTAACGCCATATCAACAGCTGCCTGAGATTCCTGTAGAAGTACATCCATTTCTACCCTTATCTCATCGGCCATATTTCTAGAATCGTCGGCTAATTTACCAATTTCTTCTGCAACAACTGCAAAACCTTTTCCAGCCTCGCCTGCTCTTGCAGCTTCTATTGAAGCATTCAAAGAAAGAAGATTTGTCTGAGCCGCAATTGATGCAATTCCTTCAACTTTTTCATTTATCCCTGAAACTGCCTCACTCGTTGCACCTATCTTTTCACTTATTTTAGAAATATAATCCCGCATCTCTTGACTACTTTCCTGCAATTCACTTAGGCTTTCAGCTGACTCTTTACTTATATGCTGCATTTTTTGTGCTAACTCTGATAGATCATTCGTATTCAATTGTACAGAACTTGTAGCCTCTCCTATGTCTCCAACACTCTCTGTTACACTTTGAATTTCATCTGCCTGCTGAGAAGCACCTGCTGCTATTTCCTGAACAGCATTTGCAACATCTTCAGCCGTCTTTGAAATCTGATTTGCTGTTTCTGCAAGATCATCCGAAGAATTATTTACAGAAACTGTTGATTCCTTAATATGTACAACCAAACCTTCAAGCTTTTCAATTACGGAATTCGTATATTTTATAAGAAGACCAAATTCATCTTTTCTATTGATATATTTTTTTACGTACTCAAATCGTCCTTCTGATAAAGCGTTTATCGAATTATCTAAATGCTCTAATGGTCTCGTAAACGAAATTGCCATATTGAATGCAATAACTATTGAAACAACAACCATAATGACACCAATCAGCATTATTAAACGAGTACTTCTATAAGTTGGTCCCATAACTACATTATAATTAGCTCCAGATAACACTATCCAACCTGTAGATTTATCTTTTACAAATGACATAACCATTTTTTTACCTTGGTATACCACTTCTGCTGTACCAGAATCATTACTTTGTGCCTCTTCATATGCACCTAATTTACTACAATCCATCAAATTTTTAGGGTCTATTTCATATTCAGAATGTCCTATCAATAAACCATTGTTATCTAGAATAAATCCCTCTTCCTTTTTATCCTTGTTTACAACTTCTTTTAGTATATCATGTAAAAATGACGCTCTATACGGTCTTTGAACAGTTCCTATTACTTTACCTTCATCATTTTTTACAGGTACAACAATAAATATTGTAGCATCGCCGCCAGATTTACCCGCATAAACACTTGAGACTACAACTTCACCTTTTAATGCATCCTGAAAATACTGACGATCTGATACATTTTGCAACTTTCCTGAAGATCTTACCAATTGGTCGCCATTTGCAACTGTTACAGCAATTGAATTCTCACCCTGTAAGTTATCTTCTACGTTCTGTAACCATTTTTTTATATTTTCACTATCATACTTTTTGGAATCGTCTTCCATAAACTCTATAAGTTCATGATTACTTGCAACCGCTTTTAAAGCTACAATCATCTCATTCAACTCTATCTTGTATGATTTACTTACCTCTTTTGCTTTTTGATAATTAATCGTTTCAATATCTTCAAGTGACCTATCCATAGAACTATTATAACTTATCATAATAGCAATAAATACTGGAACAGCACACAAAACAACCATAATTAAAATTAGCTTTGTACGAACACTACTCATAAACGGAATTTTATCTTTTTTTGATACTTTATCATTCTTTTTTTTCATTTCAACCTCCACAATACAATCAAAACAAATATGAGAACTTACCTTCTCATATTTTATCGTCAAATAATCAAAAAGAATTGATAATATCATACCCTTCTCTTATACTATTCAATTATTTCAACAACTTCATTTTCTGGAATCAATTTCGTTGCAATCTTTTCAAGTAACTCAGAAATCGGAAGCAAAAGGACTGTACAAAGGATATTAAAAAAAGAATGACACACTGCAATTCCCATTAAACCTGCTGACTCTCCTAGTATGTCAGGAGCTACAACTACTTTTATGATGCAAAAAACACTCAGCCATACAGCCGTTCCAATAACATTGAAACATAAATGCACTAATGCAGTACGTCTGGCATTTTTGCTTGCTCCTACTGAGGAAATAATCGCAGTTGCACACGTTCCAATATTTTGCCCCATAATTATTGGAATTGCAGCACCATATGTTACAGCTCCAGTAGATGCAAGTGCTTGCAAAATCCCGACAGATGCTGAACTTGACTGAATAATAGCCGTTAAAATAGCACCTGCTAAAACTCCAAGTACAGGATTAGTAAACATCAAAAACAGCTTTTGAAACTCTGGCAAATCACGCAATCCCGATACAGCTCCTGACATATTTTCCATTCCATACATTAAAGTTGCGAACCCTAATAAAACCATTCCAGTGTCATTTTTTTTAGAATCTTTCACAAACATAAACAGAATAATACCTATTAAAGCCAAAATTGGAGTAAATGAAATTGGTTTTAACAAACTAACAAAAATATTTTTACTACTTATTCCTGACAAACTAAGAATCCAAGCCGTAACTGTTGTTCCAACATTTGCTCCCATGATGACATTAATTGCCTGACGTAATGTCATAAGCCCAGAATTAACAAAACTTACCACCATAACTGTCGTTGCAGATGAACTTTGTATAACAGCTGTCACTCCCAGTCCCGTTAAAAAACCCATAAATTTATTAGTCGTAAGCTTTTCTAATAAACTTTTCAAACGATTCCCTGCTCTGCGTTCAAGTGCCTGACCCATCAACGTCATTCCAAATAAAAATAAACTCAAACCTCCAATTAGATTTAAAATGTTAAAAATATTCATACACACTCTCCATTCTTTTTGGCATATTTTATATCTTTTTTGATACACCATATACCATACATAATATACTTATTGTTCTTTGTTAAGTTTTCTTTCAAGGAAATGGTATCAATAAAACATCAAATCTATTATCCATCTATTGTAAAATCCATGTAATATTACAAAAATCACAGCTCCTTAAATAACTCTTTTTTTATTCTATTATTTATTCCGATTCATTAGGCAACTTTACGATAAATTCCGTACCCTCCCCTATTTTGCTTTTTACTTCAATATTTCCACCGTGGATTGAAACCGAGTGTTTAACTATTGAAAGTCCAAGTCCTGTACCACCAACTTCCTTACTACGACTTTTATCAACACGATAAAATCTTTCAAATATACGTTCCATACTTTCCGGCGGAATTCCTATTCCAGTATCTTTCACCCTTAAAATTATACCAACTGCTGACTGCTGTACATCAACTTCAACCTTTCCACCACTATGATTATACTTAATTCCATTTTCACAAAGGTTATAAACTATACTATATAAAAGTTGTGAAATTGCCCTAATTGGAGCCTTAGAGCCTTTCAATGTAACATCTACTCCTGACGAAGCAGCTTCAACCTCTAAACTGTCTATTGCATTTTTTGCAATAAAATACATATCACACTCTTCCCATTTCATTTCCGCTCCACCATTATCTAACTTTGTAAGCTCTATAATATCCTCAACTAGTTTTAACATACGTTTAGTTACTTCCCTTATTTTTCCTGCAAAAGGTTGTATATCTTCTTTTTTTACCATGCCGTTTTCAACTAATTCAGCATAACCTGATATAGCATGAAGAGGCGTCTTTAATTCATGCGAAACATTAGCTGAGAACTCCTGCCTGATTAATGAAGCCTTTTCTATTTCTTTTTGATCTCTTTTTAATTGTTCCTGTTGAAACTGAATACGTTTAAGAAGCGGCGCTATCTCTTCATATTCTTCTTCCTTAAAATATTTCATGGGATTGTCTAGATCTATACTATTTATTGGTTCTAGAATTCTTTTAGTCAATCTTGATGCAAGAAAAAAAGAAAAAAATAATGCTATCAAAATAACAAAACAGATTGGCTGTGCAAATCCAAGTAGCAACGTCCATACTGGCATCTGAATAATTGACAGTCGCAGTATTGAATCATCTGATAATCTTTTTGCAGAATATAATTGTTTATCTGATAACGTGCTAGAAAAACGAACACACTCACCATATCCATTTTTAATTGCTTCTTTTATTTCCTTTCGTTTCAAATGATTCTCCATCTTGTTTTTATTAATGGCATTATCGAATAAAACTTTTCCATCAGAGTTAATCCACGTCACACGATATTCTTTTGAATTTATTTTTTTGAGATAACTTATTCCCCCCATCTCAACGCCCTGTGACGCCAGCTCTGTTTCAATTTTAAGTTGCTTCGCCTGAATCCTTGAAAAATAGCTGTACGAAACACCCATAATAAATATCAGCGATGATAAAAAAACAACAATTGCTACACTCCATATTGCATTAAATATTCTTTTGTTCATGTGCAACACCTTCCATCTTATATCCTACTCCACGCACAGTTTTTATCATATTTCCACACTCATTAAGCTTAGTTCTTAGGGTACCAATATGAACATCAACTGTCCTTGTTTCACCTGCAAAATCACTTTCCCAAATTAAAGACAACAACATCTCTCTTGTAAATACCTGTTCTACATTTTCAGCCAAAAGCTTTAACATTTCATATTCTTTTAAGGTTAATACTATATTCTTATCATTTACTGTCACTTTATGTTTATTTTCATCAATCAGTATATTTCCGCATCTTATAAGCCTTGATGTTTTTTGTGGTTTACTGCGTCTTAACACTGCCTTGATTCTCGATAGCATTTCCATCATTCCAAATGGTTTCGCTAAATAATCATCAGCTCCACTATCTAGACCTATTACTGTATCATATTCGCTGCTCTTTGCAGTAGCCATTATGACCGGAATATCTTTTGCATCAGAAGATTCTCTTATTTTTTTTAAAATAGTAATACCATCCTCTCCTGGCAACATTATATCTAATAAAATAAGTTCTGGTTTTTTCTCATTCATCTTTTTCCAAAAATCAACACTATCATAAAATCCACAAGCTTCAAATCCTGCGGCCTTAAGCGTATATATCATCAATTCCCTGATACTGTTATCATCTTCTACACAATAAATCATCTTACCTCTCCTTCCCAATCATTATATATATTATACTATAAAAAACCTGTAAATTTTATGATCCAGCTATTGTAAAATTTATGTAAAATAATTTGTATTATATTTATTTTGTAACGTAAATTAGGTTACAAAATAAATTTGATTCATTATGAAAGTTTTATTGAGAAAAGTCCTGAACTGTCAACTGAGATAATGAAGTGTAAAAAAGCTCAAATTCAGTGTGGATCAGCCGGTCAAGTTGTTTTAAAGTATGATATCTTACTGACATTGATTTCTTTGTATGGTTCAGGGAGATGATGACACGAATGTATCTCCATAGATTAATTGGAAGTTATAGAGATGATAGAAACACAGAGGCTGAGAATACATATTGCATCACAGGAAGAAATGGAACGCACCATTGAAACGGAATCCAATGAAGAATTAAAAACAGCATATACAAAATAGCCAAAAAAGTGATTTTTGTCTAAAAAGTAAGTACTAACTTTAAGAAATCCTTTATTTTGCTCCGATATAAGAATCATATAGTTGTACATTTTCCATTTGCGTTTTATCGAATGATCTAACGACAGAAAAGGAGGTCTTCAATGAATAACGGTTCTTTTGAATCTCTAGTTTACACCACCGATCAGTGCATTGGGTGTAATAAATGTGTAAATGCCTGCCCCGCCATGGGTGCCTGCATGTCCGTTGAAGGACAAACCAACGAGGACAGGACAATTCACGTAAATTCCGAATACTGTGTTTCATGCGGAGCATGTATTGATGCTTGTAAACACGGTGCAAGAAAGTTTACCGATGACACAGATAAATTCTTTGAAGGCCTAAAGAAAGGAGAAAAAATCTCACTTCTGATAGCTCCTGCTTTTTTGGCAAATTATCCTAGGGAATACGGCTCAGTCCTTGGAGGCTTAAAAAAACTCGGAGTAAACAGGATCATATCCATTTCATTTGGTGCTGATATAACCACGTGGGGATACCTTAATTATATCCAGAAATACAACTTTGTCGGCGGCATCTCGCAGCCATGTCCTGCGGTCGTACGATATATTGAGAACTACACACCGGAGCTTATTCCCAAACTCTTTCCTGTACAATCGCCCCTCATGTGCGGTGCTATTTATTGCAGAAAAGTTCTGGGCTTAAAAGATAAGCTTGCCTTTATTTCGCCATGTATAGCCAAGAAGCTTGAGATAGAAGATCCTAACAATGCAGGGCTCGTTCAGTATAATGTAACTTTTGAACACCTTATGGATTATGTTAAAGCCAATAAAATTTCAGGTCCGGACGCTTCCGACGAAATTGAGTATGGTCTTGGTTCCATTTATCCAACCCCCGGTGGTCTTAAGGAAAATGTTTACTGGTTTCTTGGAGACGATGTAGCAGTTCGCCAGATTGAGGGCGAAAAGCGAATGTATGAGTGGCTTCAGAAAAATAAAAAGCACATAAAGGATAACCAGACTCCGTTCGTATTTATAGATGCTTTGAATTGTGAAAATGGATGTATCTGCGGAACTGCTGTAGATTCAAAAATGAGCGAAACAGACGACGCGCTTTACAATCTGATCCGGATAAAAGAAAAGTCCAAGAAGAATAAAAGAGGCGATGCCTGGTCACGACCTGATTCACCTGCAAAGCGCCTTGCTAATCTTAATAAACAGTTTAAAAAACTAAATCTAGAGGATTATCTTAGGAAATATACTGACAGGTCAAAGACAGTATGCTACAAGGAGCCAAGCGAAACTCAAAGGGACGAGATTTACAAATCCATGGGAAAACTTACCAAGGCGTCCAAACAGATCGATTGTACTTGCTGCGGATACGATACCTGCCGTGATATGTCAACGGCAATATTTAACGGCTTCAATGTAAAAGAAAACTGTATCCATTACCAGAAAGGTCTGGTGCAGCAGGAAGTTAAAATTGCCGAGCGTCTTACACAGGAAGTTGAACAAAAGCGTGCCGAGGAAACCGAAGTACATAACAGACTTGTTAACGCCATTGCTGATATAAATTCCAAGTTTGAAGAAATAAACGAAGCAATAGCAGGAATTGTTGCCGGAAATGATTCCAACGCCAATGACTCCATCAATATTGCCGGAAAGGTATCAGGTGTTGTTAATTTCACCGAGCAGCTCAATGAATCCATGGAAAAGATCAGATCCATGATAGATCAGCTGGGAAATGACAGCCGGAAAGTCGTTGAGATCGCCAACAACACAAATCTTCTTTCTCTTAATGCTTCTATTGAAGCCGCAAGAGCAGGAGAAGCCGGAAGAGGCTTTGCAGTTGTGGCATCGGAAATCAGTTCTCTTGCCACAAACTCCAGAGAGACAGCCAACAACAGTACATCAAATCAGGCTAACATTGATAAGGCTGTAGTAGAGATAATGAGTGAATCAGAGAAGCTTGCAACCGAGATCGATGAGATAAATAAAATGACTCAGAATCTAGCTGCATCTACTGAGGAAATGTCAACGTCAACTGTTCATATTCAGGAGACTATAGTCAGAGTTAAGAATGTATTAGAAGACCTGATCAAGATGAGCTGAAAATACATAGTAATGTCAATGGGGTGCCGCAATTTATGCGACACCCCAAAATTTATTCCACCATTAACTTATACGCAGAGTGACCAGATACTTATCACATATCGTCACACTAAAATCCTTCTCTCTCAATTTATCTATATATTATCGACATTTTTTCTTTCAAAATGTACTCTGTTGCATGAAACGACTATAAAACAGCAAAAAAAGACTATGACACCCCATTCAAACGGATAATCATAGTCTTTAGATTAAATCATCTTAAAAATCTTAAAGCGGCTTCAATAGCCTTTACCTTTTCTTCCGGACATCTAGGCTGTCTGCTGTTCTCTGATTTTGGCTGACGGTGAGAATTATCATTCTCACCGTTCGCGGCAGTCGTCGAATCGGACTGCAAGCAGTCCATTCTCCTCGTTGCTTCGCGTATATTATAATTATCACGCTCTATGATTCCATGCTTCTGCACTTGTAAGATCAAGCTCATCCATATCCACCTTTACGTTGATATGGTGCTTCGCTTCATGAAGTTTGGACAATAAACATACTGTTTCCACATTCGCAGTAAATGGAAACATATCAACACAACGAACTTTTTTTAATTTATAGCCTCGAGCCAGAAAGATTTCTAAATCTCGGGCTAAGCTTGTAGGTTTGCATGAAATATAAACCATATTTTCCACACCATAATCTATAATTTTGCCTATTGCCTTTGGATGAATTCCATCTCTTGGAGGGTCAAGTACAATATAATTTGGCTTTTCTTCTATATCATCAATTACCTTAAGTACATCCCCAGCAATAAATTCACAATTATCAATATTATTAAGTTTAGCATTGTCTTTTGCAGCTTCAACTGCTTCTTCAATAATCTCAACACCTACCACTTTTTTGGCAACTGGTGACATCATTTGAGCAATTGTACCAGTTCCGCTATATAAATCATATACAATTTTATCATTTAGTGCCGATTCATCCTCAACAGACTCTCTTATAAATTGTCTTGCTGTCTCATACAAAACTTCGGCTCCCAATGAATTAGTCTGGAAGAATGAAAAAGGAGAAATCTTAAACTTAAGTCCTATGATTTCTTCAAAAAAGAAATTATCTCCAAACAAAATATCTGTTCCTTCATCTTTTACTACATCTGCTAAACTATCATTCTTAGTGTGTAAAATTCCTTTAATTTTTCCAGTATATTTTGCGTTTAACAGTACATTTTTAAATCCTTCTAACAACTCATCCTCATTAACTTGTAAATTTTCCACCTGAGTTGATGTAATTAAATCTACAAGTATTTCTCCAGTTTTTGTGGCTTTTCTAACAAGAAGATGTCTCAAATATCCTTCATGTCTCATTCTATGGTAAAAAGAAATATTTTTTTCTCTAAAATAATTAGTAACCTCTTTTAAAATTGTTCTAAAGTCACCATCCATTATCTTACACTCTGTAACAGGAACAATATCATAAAAGCTCCCCCTTTTATGCATTCCAAGAGCCAAAGGTCCATCTAAATATTCATCTCCAAAAGTGAACTCCATCTTGTTTCTATATTCATTTGTTGAAGGACTTGCAATTGCAGGTAAAAATTCATATTCACATTTGTCTTTAACTGCATCTTCAATTAATTTTTTTACTTGATTTTCCTTTAACTCTAATTGTTTTTCATAAGGTAAGCTTTTATAAACGCACCCACCACAAATTCCAAAATGAGGGCAATCGCATTTTTCTTCTAATGGTGATTTTTCTACTACTTCCATTAAACGACCCTCTGCTTTTCCGCGACGAACTTTATTTACAATAAATTCTACCTTTTGGCCTGGAATAGTGTTTTTTACTATTACTTTCTCTCCATCTTCAGTAAAAACAATACCCTTGTTTGGAAATTCAATTCTATCAACGATACCCTGAGTTCTTGTTCCTTTTTTCATTAATCTATCTTATATCCTTTCTTAAAAAAAAGGGCTACCTTAGTAGCCCTCCTAAAAATTAAACTGAATTTATTTTACATCATCAAATGTTTCATCGTCTTCATCGAAAAAATCATCATCGAATTCATCCTCAAAATCATCTTCAAAATCATCAAGATAATCTGGTGTGAAGAAACGATATACTCCATAAACTGCTGCTGCGATAGCTACCACTGCACCAATTATTGCAAAAATAACAACTGCTTTAGAAGGTTTCTTTTCTTCTTTAGCTTGTTTGTTAATTAACTCATTTAGTCTAGCTGTGTTTAAAATATCTTCTACTTTATTCATTTTATCCCACCACTCCTTCTCAACATTTTTCGTTTACATATATTTCATATACTTTTTATATAATAAAATTATAACATATATTTCGTGTTTATAACAGAAAAAATACATAGCAAACAGATTTTTACTGAACTTTTTTTAATTTTGCAAACATTGCAAACATTTTCTTTGTTCCAAATTTGTCAAAATCAACTGTTACCTCGTAATCTCTGCCACCTGCAACAATTCCAGTTACTGTTCCCTCGCCGAATTTAATATGCATAACTCTGTCACCCACATCATAGCTTAAACTTTTCTCTTTAGTCGAAGTTGTATCAAATGATTGCTGATTATAACAAGGTACACTCTTAAATGCCTGTTTTGCTTTTCTGTATGCTGTTTTACCAGTTACTTCCTGTGGTTTTTGCTTATGTTCTTCATAAACACCATCTAGTAATTCATCTGGTATTTCTCTGACGAATCTCGAAATTGTGTTAAATTGCGTTTCTCCTCGAATCATTCTCATCTTAGCCGATGTTAATGTTAACTCTTTTTGGGCTCTTGTAATTCCAACATATGCTAGTCGTCTTTCTTCTTCCAGCTCTTCTAAATCTCCACTAGAAATGGTCATATATCCTGGAAAAATACCTTCTTCCATTCCACTTAAGAATACATATGGAAATTCCAAACCTTTTGCACTATGTAAAGTCATCAACACAACATAATCGTTAGATGTATCTAAAGAATCTATATCCGCTACAAGTGAAACATTTTCAAGGAATCCACTAAGCGATGGATTATCTTCACTTTGCTCATAATCAACTACTTTAGATATAAGCTCGTCAATATTCTCTATTCGAGCCTTAGATTCCTCTGTTCCTTCAGCTTTAAGATTCTCTACATATCCTGTATCTTCTATAACTGTTTTTAATAATTCTTCAACTGAAACAAGTTTAGCCTTAGCCTTAAGTGCCTGAATAAATGTAACAAAATTTTGAATCTTAGAAGAAGCACGTCCAAGCGAAGCAATAGTGTCCGACTGAACCAATGCCTCATACAAATCAATGCCACTTTCATACGCAAATGCTTCTGCTTTTCCAATACTTGTAGTTCCGATTCCTCTTTTAGGAACATTTATTATTCTTTTAAGAGCTAAATCATCTGTTGAATTATCTATAACTTTAAGATAAGATAGCAAATCTTTTATTTCCTTTCTAGAATAGAAATTAATACCACCTATAATCTTGTAAGGAATTCCATTTGCTATAAATTTTTCTTCTAAAATACGTGATTGTGCATTTGTTCTATATAAAACTGCACAATCATTAAATGAGGCGCCTTCTCTCCTTACCTTAGTCAATATCCTATTAGCAATAAAGTTTGCCTCATCATATGCTGTATCTAATTGTTTTAGTTTAAGTACTTCGCCCTTTTCGTTGTCAGTCCATAATGTTTTTTGTTTTCTTGAAACATTATTTGCAATAACAGCATTAGCAGCATCTAAAATGTTCTGAGTAGATCTGTAGTTTTGTTCAAGTTTAATTACCCTTGCATTTGGAAAATACTCTTCATAATTGAGAATATTTCTTATATTAGCGCCTCTAAACTTGTATATAGACTGATCATCATCACCCACAACACATAAATTCTTATATTTTGATGCAAGCAATCTAATAAATTCAAATTGACAAGTATTAGTATCCTGATACTCATCAACCATTATATATCTGAATCTATCCTGATATCCTGCCAAGACCTCTTTATCCAATTTAAAAAGCTCAACTGTCTTAAAAAGCAAATCATCAAAATCAAGTGCATTATTGTTTCTAAGTGCTATCTGATACTCTTTATAAACCTGCGCCTGCATTTTCTTAATATAATCTGTACCAGCCATTTCAGCAAATTCATCCGGCCCAACCAATTCATCTTTAGCTCTTGAAATCGCATTTAAAAACATTTTATCCTTATAAATCTTAGGATTAATCTCAAGTCTTTTAATAATATCTTTTATTAAAGATTTTTGGTCATCTGTATCATATATTGTAAAATTATTCGAATATCCTAATCTATCAATATATCTGCGCAATATTCTAACGCATGTAGAATGAAAAGTAGAAACCCAAACACTCGCAGCCTCACATCCTAACCCCGAGATGTTTTCTATTCTTTCTTTCATTTCATTTGCCGCTTTATTAGTAAATGTAATCGCCAATATATTATAGGGATTAACACCCTTTTCCTGAATCAAATAAGCTGTTCTGTATGTTAAAACTCTAGTTTTTCCTGAACCTGCACCCGCCAAAATCAATAAAGGACCATCTGTGTGTTCAACCGCCTGTTTTTGTTCATTATTCAACGTACTATAATCTATCATTTTGATTCCTTTCTGCAAATATAATCCATACATATATTTGTTTTATAATCCATTATAACACAACTAATTATGCTATAAAAAGACTAATAAACAAAAGCAGAATTCTCTAACAATTTAAAGACTAGTCATAATATTATTTACTCTTACTCTAGCGCAGCAAAAAACATAATAAGAACAAAAAGTCCAATTCTTATTCCGCTAATAACTATACCAATAACAGCACAAGTACGTCCTGTATTGATTTTGCTTTCTATAACACTATTTTTTACCAATCTATCTGTTTCTTTTATTTTGTTTAATGCTATTATTCCACAAATCAATGAAACAACTGCAAAAAAGATAATAGAAGTTACTAATGAAACAATGCCTAATGTCGAAATACCATTAGCTTCGCTCATACTTCTTGCATATTCTCTATCATATAAAGGATTCATAGGATTTGGATATCCCTGATTGTATGCCCCGTTATTGTACTGCTGATACTGAGCTCCTCCATTATACTGTGGATTACCATTATACTGATATCCTCCGTTATACTGTGGATTACCATTATACTGAGCTCCTCCGTTATACTGTGGATTGCCATTATACTGAACTCCTCCGTTATACTGTGGATTGCCGTTATACTGAGCTCCTCCGTTATACTGTGGATTGCCATTATACTGAGCTTCTCCATTATATTGGGCTCCATCGTTGTACTGATACTCTCCATTATACTGAGTATTTTCAGTGTACTGCATATTTGGTTGCTGATTCTGATACTGTGTATCAAAATTATTTTGTGTATTCTGTTGTTGATTATTAGCACCAAACTCTGTTATATCAACTTGATTATCTGATAAATCATTATCTTTTGTTAAATTTACCGATTTATTATTTCTAGCCATAATCTCATCATTATTTTCAAATTCTTGCATAAAATTATTCTCCTTATTTTCAATAATATACTACATACTGTATTATTTTATCATTTTTTCCCAAACAAAAAAAGACCACAACTAAAAATAAACTTATAATTTTCTAATTAAATAAACTAAGTTATTATTTAGCGTAGTCACTTTTGTTTTTTTTAATTAACCAAATACTCTTAAAATACCAATAATACTATTTACAACAGATAATCCAAAACCAATACTTGCTACTATTGTAGCTGTCCTTTTTTTGCTTAAAGCTATTTCATCAGTTGTATAAATATTTCCTAACTTTACAAAAACAATAATACCAATTATCCATCCAATAATCGCCAATAGAATTCCTAAAAAACTAAACCATGATAGAATCAACATGTTCTGTGCAGCATTACGTTCTTTCATTATTTTCGAAATTTCGTATTGATCTTGTCCCATATTATTGTACTGAGCAGTTCCATAACCTTGTGGTTGTGAAATATTATTGTACTGAGCAGTTCCATAACCCTGTGGTTGCGACATATTATTGTACTGAGCAGTTCCATAACCCTGTGGTTGCGACATATTATTGTATTGCTGATTCTGTGCACCTATATTATATTGGTTTCCGCTTTCAAACTGTGAAGCGACATTATTCTGAGCTTCTACATTATTCGTATTAAAACCATTTAAATTTTCTTTAGCTAAATCCACAGATCCATTATTATCATACATCATATCATTTTTATTTTCAAAATCTTGCATAGGATTATTCTCCTTATCTCCTAATATCTACTATTATATAGTTTATTATTTTTAACATTTATTTCCAACTAAAAAAAGGCTGCATCTAAAAATAAACTTAGATCTTACAAAATTATAATTACATAAACCAAAGTTTGAATTTTATCAACAGTCCTTTTATAATTATTTCTATTTTTCCTTTTTAGATTAAAACACTATCTTAAACGTAGTGAAACAGAAATAAAGAATACTATCCAAGAAAGCGTAAAGCCAATAGTTGCAATAGTTTTAGCTGACTTTTTCTTGTGTAATGCAATTTCATCAGTTGTAATAATCTTTCCTACCTTTGAAAAGACAATACCACCAACTATCCAACCTACAAGTGGTATAAGTATTCCAAGTAAACTAAACCATGAAAGATGATATGCGCTACTTGCCGCATCACGCTCTTCTAATATCTTAGTATCATCATATGGATTCTGATAAGCATAACCACCCTGCTGATTTCCATAACCCTGGTTTTGTGCAGCATAATTGTACTGCTGATTGTTTTGATTACTTCCTTCCATACCTACATTTGCTCCTTGAAACTGACCATTGGCAGTATTCTGATTTAAATTTTCAAATTCACCCATTTTATTTCCTCCTATAAATGTCGAGTTTTAAAACTAATTCAAAAATTAATTAACAACATACATTTATGATATCCCTATTCTTTTTTTTTGTAAATAGTTATTTTTTTCTTTTTTTATCTTGTTATGTGGTTTTAATTACTATATAATGTGATATGAGGTGTATACTATGAATGATATGAATATAAAAGATTTTTTAAAAGAGCTTCTTGATACTTTACATTCAATGGATTATGTTAAATCTCAAGAGGTTCCAAATATAAATTTATATATGGATCAAGTGACAACTTTTATGGAAACACAGCTTGCCAACGTAAAACGTCACGAAGATGATAAAATCCTTACAAAAACTATGATTAATAACTATGCCAAGAATGACCTTTTACCTCCACCTGAGAAGAAGAAATATTCTAAAGAGCATGTTTTAACCTTGTTATTTATATATTATTTCAAAAATATTTTAAGTATTAATGACATAAAATCTGTCTTAAATCCTATTACTGATAAATATTTTGGTGGCGATAGTAAAAATTTCAATATGGAGTCTATCTACAATGAAGTTTTTAATCTAGAGCACGAGGAGTCTAAGAAGTTTTTAAAGGATGTTGGAAAAAAATATATGATTGCTACTGACACATTCATGGATTTTCCAGAAGAAGACCGTGATTTTTTGCAGCAGTTTAGTTTCATATGCCTTTTAAGTTATGACGTATATTTAAAGAAAATGATTATCGAAAATACTATTGATAAGATTAATGCCACTTATTCAACAGATTCAGATTCCACAAAGAAGAAAAAAGATAAAGATAAAAAAGACAAAAAAAATAAAGAAAAGAAAAAGTCGCAATAAAAAAGACAGGTAAGAATGCTCTTATCTGCCTTTTTTTGAAGCTTTTGTTCGATCTTTAATAATATATATTTTTTTTATTCGTTTAATATTTTCTTTGTTTAATATATTAGTTTATATCTTTAAACTAACTCTACCACTTATTAATGATTATATAATGATTGTTTTATTATTTCGATTCTTCATCTTTTAATCTTGCAAATACTAAATCATATCCGTCATTTCCGTAATTTAATGAACGATTTACTCTACTAATTGTTGCTGTTGATGCGCCCGTTTTCTCAGCAATATCTAAATATGTTTTCTGTTCTCTAAGCATACCTGCTACTTCAAATCGTTGTGATAGTGATAACAACTCGTTTACTGTGCATACATCTTCAAAAAATGTATAACATTCTTCTCGATTTTTTAAACACAAAATGGCATCAAATAAATGATCGACTGCTTCTGTTTTAAGCTTTTTGCTCATCACTTTTACCCCTTTTCTCATTTGGTCAAACTTTATTTTAACATATTAAAGTTTTAACGTAAAGCGCAAGTTGATTTTTTTTATACTTTTGTTATATAATATTTGTAAAAAGTTTAGATTGGAGATTTTTATATGAAAAGAGTAGCCTTTTTCTTTGCTGGATTTTCAGCAATTCTATTGGGAATAGTTTCTCAATTATTCTCGACATACTTCTTCGTATTTATGAGAGAAATTTTTTATTTTCTAAGATACAACAGACGAAGTGTTCAATATGACGCAGGATATATAATGATTATTTATTCCATTATATTAATCTTTTTTATTGGATATTTGTATAACCATTTTTTAGGTGGATCACTTAAAGTTACAGACTTTACCAAAGGACACACTTGGGGAATCATCGGTTGTTGCGTTATGTTAATTCCAGCTACACAATTTTTAGCAGGTATGATTCAGGTTTTTTATAATATGTTAGCCCCAGAGGTTGTAAGAAACTATGAACATCTGATTAATGACTCTGGTTTAAACGATAATAGTATTTTACCAATGCAGCTTTATGCTATAATTTTTGCACCACTTGCTGAAGAATTCTTATTTAGAGGTTTTGCTTTAAGAATGTTCAAAAAATCCGTTCCTTTTTGGATTGCGAATTTATTTCAAGCTTTAGCTTTTGGTATTTATCACATGAATCTTGTTCAAGGAACATACGCATTTGCCCTTGGAATTATACTTGGATACATATGCGAAGGATGTGGTTCCATTTATTTTTCAATGATTTATCACATTCTATTTAATATATGGGGAACATTAATCTCTACTACCTTAATTAAATCATCTATCAATAAAGGGGTTATAGGATTTTTCTATTTTATTGCATTATTAATTTCTCCATTATTTATTTGGTTATTAAATAAATGTATATCAAGCAGACGACTTTCTTTAAGCCTACAACAAGAATTAGAATATCATAACATGAAATAAAAAATCTGGATGCTAATATTTTTTAATAAAAAATGTTTGATGTTGATATTTTTTTTAATAGAACAAAAGCTCTATATTCTTTAGGATTGTAAACTAAGGTTTTATCCATAGAATATAGAGCTTTTTAATATTCAAAATACAAAACTTTATTATATACCAAAAACATTCTTATACTATAAATTCTTTATGCGCAGAATAGTCTAAATACAGTAACACCGAGTGTTGCAATCTTTGAAGCACTTAACATAATCACTCCAGCCAACAATACGCCTGACATTACGGCTATAACTGTTGATTTAAAATCCATATCTAAGATACTAGCTGCAAGTGTTCCTGTCCATGCACCTGTTCCCGGAAGAGGAATTCCTACAAATAAAAACAACGCAACAAATGTGTTTTTTCCAACTTTTTCTTGAAGCTTTTGACCACCTTTTTTTCCTTTTTCCAAACAAAAAGTAAAAAATTTCCCGATAAAAGGTTTATCAGCTCCCCATATAAGAACTTTTCTTGCAAACAAATAAATTATAGGTACTGGCAACATATTTCCTAAAATACATAATGCATATGAAGCTAATGTAGGTAACTTCATTTGATCAGCATATACAATTGCACCCCTGATTTCTACTAATGGAACCATAGAAATCAAAAAAGTAATAAGATAATATAACATATTCTATTTCCTTTCTCATAAGTTCAAACCTATACTATGTTACATAATAATTAATCATTTTTCAAGGTATTGCTGTAAAAAACTGATTAATTTTTCCATTTCATCATCTGTTCCTATTGTAATTCTAAGATAGTTATTAATTCTTTCTGGCTTAGAAAAATAACGTACATAAATTCCTGCTTCTTTTAAAGCTTCAAAAATATCTTTTGCTTTTTTTGACTCATGTTTTGCAAAAATAAAATTACTCTTTGAATCTTTAAAACTAAATCCAAGGTCTTTTAATTTTGCCTTAGTCCATTCTCTTGTTTTTATTATCTTATTTCTAGTTTCATCAAAATATTCTCTATCTTCTATTGCCTTTATACCTAACTCAATTGCCATTGTATTTAAAGTATATGAATTAAATGAATATTTAACGTCATTCAAATATTTGATAAGCACTTTATTTCCCATTGCATAACCGATTCTTGCACCAGCCATTGAACGAGATTTAGAAAATGTCTGAACTACTAACAAATTGTCATATTTATGAATTAATTCTAGTGCACTGACTCCTCCAAAATCAATATATGCTTCATCAACAATTACTATAACGTCTTGATTATTTTGAATTATTTTTTCAACTGATTCAAGTGGCAATAAAGCGCCTGTAGGGGCATTTGGATTTGGAAAAATAATACCTCCATTCTCAACACTATAGTCATCTACTACTATTTCAAAGTTATCATCTAGTGGGATTTGTTTGTATTTTATTTTTAACATATTAGCCCAAACATCATAGAATGAATAGGTAATATCTGGAAAAAGAATAGGTTTTTCACTATTAAAAAATGTCATAAAACACATAGCAAGAACATCATCTGAGCCTACTCCTACAAAGACTTCATCATTTGAAATATTGTGAAATTCAGCAATTGCACTTGTAAGTTTTCCTATTGTAGGATCTGGATAAAGACGTAATTTATCAATACTAAGATTCTTCCACTCTTCATAAACTCCCTTTGAAGGTGGATATGGATTTTCATTTGTATTTAATTTAATAATATTTGCTTTTTTTGGCTGTTCACCCGGTGTATAAGGAACAACCTTTCTAATATTTTTTTCCCAATCTTTCATAATTAACCTGTTATGAAGTGACCTTTGTCAAGTGTAAATTGCAAAAATCACCACATTTCCTTTCTTTTAAATTTTAACACTGGGTACAGAGGTAGAA
>NZ_FNPG01000007.1 GCF_900107245.1 Lachnobacterium bovis DSM 14045 | reverse complement strand
ACTGTGTATATAGCAAACGTCTTCTTCTTCACTTTATCCTCCTCTTCTACGCTTTCCTTTACGTTAGTCTAGTTTTTGTCTTATTTAACTAGTTTTTTAGGTTAAATAGTCATTTCTAGTCTTACACAAAATCGTTCTTCGGTATTTAGTTACTTCATATATATAGCAATATAAAAAACTACATTGATTCATGCATAATATATTTGATTCATACATACTATGTTTGGTTTACATATACTTGTACGTTATCTTTTTAGTTTCGTATATATATATATATATGAAGGCGTTTTAGAAACTATATTTATAATACAACTGTGTTTTATTGTTGTCAATAATTATTGTTTTATTTTTTTTAGTATTTTATTTTTAAAAATAAGGATTTACTAAATAGATAAATATAAAAATGCCCTCTCTACTGACTGTCCAGCAAAGAGGGTACATATCATACTTTTAGCATTCTAATTTAAAATATATCATTTTATGTTAATTACCACACATGAAATCATTGGCACTTCTAATTCCAGATTTTTGGTTGCTTTTATAGTTTGTAAAGGTGTATCTGATGCTTTATCACCGTAAACATATATCTCTAATTCTTTGTCAATAATTTTAGAATCTAATATATCACATAAATTAATTTTGGTACTATTCCTATTTGCATTATATATTATCAACAAATTCTTAATGGTATATATTACTATTCTCTCGTTTAATTTATAAAAGAATATATCCTTTTTTATCTCTTTTTCAGTTCTTAATTTTAACTGATCAAATTTCTTTCTAACAGCAATTAAACCTTTGTAATAATCTAGCATTTTCTTTCTATCGCTGTCTAATTCATATTTTATGCTATTAATATCTCTTGATAAATTAAAACTATTTTCAGCATAATCAATAAATTCACCATTTTTATAAATTTTTTTGCTTCTTAGGGTTTCTTCACCTTGTAAGAAAAATGGTATACCCTGTGATGTAAAAACTATTGCTGCAGATAATCTATTTTGTGCCAGTAATAATTCTCTTTTAAGTTTTTCATTTGCAATATCATCATTATTATTAATTTTTTCATTTTCATCATACACAATATTTAGTTTATCCCATAAAGTGTAGTTATCATGACAGGAAACATAATTTATAACTTTGCGTGGATCATCATTCCATGCTCCATTAGGGGAATACGCATAGCTTACATAATCAACCTGACTATGTCTAATTGCTCCCACAACAGAAAAGGCTATATCATTTTCCATATTTTTTCCACCATTTACGAATCCTTGACTTTCTTTGTAAAAAACATGTCCTTTTACAGAATCTCTAATGTCATCTGAAAAAACACCAATTCCATCTAATTTTGTTACATTTTCTTTTAGAGAGAGTAATTCTTTTTTTAAGCCACATTGTTCTGCGCTCCATCCCTCTCCGTAAATTATAATATTTGGATTAATTTTTTTAAGTTCTTTAGAAATGATATTCATAGTTTCTAAATCGATACATCCCATAAGATCAAACCTAAAACCATCAATATGATACTCTTTTGCCCAATAACATACACAATTTACAATGTATTGTCTAACCATATCTTTTTCGGAAGCTACTTCATTTCCACAACCTGAACCATTCCAATATTTTTTATCATTTTTTCTAAAAAAATAATCTGGCTCAACCTTTTGAAAGCAAAAATCATCTACTGAATATGTATGATTAAACACCACATCCATAATTAACCCTATGTTATTCTTATGAAATGTTGAGACTAATTCTTTAAATTCTTTAATTCTTATATTTCCATCGTAAGGATCAGTTGAATACGAGCCCTCTAAAGAAAAATAGTTTATTGGATCATATCCCCAATTATACTGATTGGAATCCTTTTTACTTTCATCTATGCTTCCAAAATCAAAGAAAGGCATAATTTGAATATGAGTCACACCTAAGTTTTTCACATAATCAATGTATGATTTTTGTGCCATTCCTAAAAATTTACCTCTATATTCGTTTGGAATATCTATACTTTTATCAAGTGTTGCATCTGCAACTGAAGTTTCCATTATAATAGCATCATTTGCATTTTTCAAAATCACACACTTATCATTTTCAAAATCATCTGGATTAGTTTCACTAAGATTACAAACCATTGATCTTACACCATTGACGCCAACTGCCACTGCATATGGATCCTGAGTAATTCTGGTTTTGTCATTTTTTACAACGAAATCATAATACTTGTTTTTTAGATTTTTATTAATTGTAACCTTCCAAATATCTGTATTATCTTTTTTTAGTTCGTATGTTTTTTCTTTTTCTCCTACCGAATCATTGTAAATGTTAACACTGACAGCTTTTGCACTTGGTGACCATAAAGTAAAAGTTGTTGTTCCATCAGCATTAAGTAAATTCTTGTTAAATGTGCTTAATGTTTTCATCCTATTTCCTCTTTCTTTTAATAATTTATACTTTCGTTTTTTTTCGGATATAAATACATTATATTTTATATTGCACATTTTTGCAAGAATTTACTATAAAAATATAGCTAATTATTTATTTTTTCTATATTTTGCTGACAAATGCTTCTTTTAAATGCTGAAAACTATTTTTCATTTGATATTTTAACCATTTTTTCTAAAACTTCATATGCTTTATTGTTTTCAAGAACTTCTCTTGCTAATTCAATACCTTCTTTGATACTTTTTACCTTATTTCCAATATAAAGAGTTGCACCTGCATTTAACAATACAATATTTCTTTTGGCACCCGTTTCTTTTCCAGTTAAAATATCTTTTGTTATTTGAGCATTTACTGGTCCTTCTCCACCACGTAATTCATCAAGTTCTACTCTATCAAATCCGAATTCTTCAGGAGTTATAACATAATTCTTTTCTTCTCCATTTATGATTTCTGTCACATATGTTTCACCTGTTAATGTTATTTCATCCATGTGATCACATCCGCTTACAACCATTACTCTTTCTACTCCAAGCTTTGACATTGCTTTTGCAATTACCTCTGTTAATGATTTATCATAAACACCAATTAACATATTTTTTGCTCTTGATGGATTTGACATAGGTCCTAAAATATTAAATACTGTACGCATTCCAAGTTCTTTTCTTACTCCACCAACATATTTCATTGCAGGATTAAATGCTGGTGCAAACATAAAGCCTACTCCACCTTCTTCAACACATTTTTGAACCTTAGATACATCTGAGCTAATGTTTACACCTAAAGATTCTAGAACGTCTCCTGCACCACATTTTGAAGAAATCGAACGATTTCCGTGTTTAGCCACAGGTAAACCCGCTGCAGCTACAACAAAAGATGATGTAGTCGAAATATTAAATGAATATGTGCAATCTCCCCCTGTTCCAACTAAATCTACGTAATTATCAACTTTAGGTGAAATTGTATTAGCTTTTTCTCTTAAAACAGTTGCTAACCCAATTATTTCATCTAATGTTTCACCTTTTAATCTAAGAGCTGTAAGAAAAGACGATATCTGAACTGGTGTAGCCTGTCCTGATAATATTTCTTCTTGCGCTAACATTGCTTCTTTAGTTGTTAAATCTTTTCCTGATACTAATTTATTTAATACTTCTTTCATAATATTTCTCCTTCTTCCTCTTTTATTTTTTGATTCACGTTTCCAATTTATTCTTCTAGATTTTTTTAGCTATTTATTTTTAGTAGCTTTTCTAGTTTTTATTTGACAGCTAAATCTAAAGCATCTTTAAATTCTTTTGAATATTTATATGCTTCATCCACAGAAAAATCATTTTCTCTTAAAACCTCAATAAAATGTGTGCCAACAATTGCACCATCTACTTTATCAATCAATTTGCTTATATCGTCAAATGTTCTGATTCCAAATCCCAACATAACTGGAATGTCTGTTTTTTCTTTCACAGATTCTAGATAATTACTAACTTCTCTATGAAAATTTCCTCCTTGACCTGTTACGCCCATAGAAGAAACGCAATAAACGAAGCCTCTTGCATCTTTCAAAATCATATCCATCCTATCTCTTGATACCGGAGAAACTAATTGAATAATAATAGTTTTATCTTTTGAATTATTATCAATTGCTCTTTGTAAATCATCCTGCTCTTCAAATGGTAAATCTGGAACAATTATTCCATCAACGCCTACTTCATTACATTTTTTTATAAAATTTTCTATTCCATAAAAACAGATAGTATTATAATAAAGCATAAAAATTATTGGCATTTTTAGCCCTTTTTCTCTAGCCTGTTTTACACATTCAAATGTTTTGACTAAATTAGCGCCTTTTTGAATTGCTTCAAATGAAGCACTCTGAATAACAGGACCATCAGCTATAGGATCTGAAAAAGGAACTCCTAATTCTACTACATCAACTCCAGCCTTTTCCTGCGAAAACAAGATGTCAATTGTGTGCTCATAATCTGGAAAACACGCTGTAACATATGTAATAAATGCTTTTTTATTTTCTTTTTTTAGTTCTGCAAAACGTTGTTCTATTCTATTTTGTTCAGCAAAACCTACTTTTGAATTTTGTTCATTTTTAATTATTTTTTCCATAACATTCATCTCTTTCACCTCTAAAATATATTACTTTGATTTTTTTAATTCAGACTTTCTTTTAGTTTAAATATCCATTTCCATTTACATAATCTGAAATTGTATTAACATCTTTGTCTCCTCGACCTGATAAACAAATTACCATTGTTTGATCTTTTGTCATTTTCTTTGCCTTTTTCAAAGCATAAGCAACAGCGTGTGCGCTTTCGATTGCAGGAATAATTCCCTCCTCTTTACATAATAATAATAAAGCTTCCATTGCCTCATCATCTGTTATTGAAACATATTTAACTCTATGTGAATCTTTTAAATATGCATGTTCAGGTCCTACACCCGGATAATCTAATCCAGCAGAAATTGAATGTGCCAATTTAACGTTACCATTTTCATCCTGTAGTAAATATGATTTCATACCATGCAAAACACCTATTTGCTCACCAGCCATAGCTGAAGCGTGCATTCCTGTATCAATTCCACATCCAGCTGCTTCTACACCTATTAATTCAACTTCTTTATCTTGTAGAAAAGCAGAAAACATACCGATTGAATTCGATCCACCACCAACACAAGCCATTACAACATCAGGATTTCTTTTTTCCACTTCAAAATGTTGTTTTTTAGTTTCCTTTCCTATTACACTTTGGAATGTTTTTACCATCTTTGGATAAGGATATGGTCCAACTGCTGATCCTATTACATAAAATGTATCTTCTGCTGTTTTTGCCCATGTTCTAATAGCTTCGTTTGTTGCATCTTTTAAAGTATTGCTTCCTGATTCTACGCTGACTACCTTAGCACCTAACATTTCCATTCTTAAAACATTAAGTTTTTGGCGTTCGATATCTTCTTTTCCCATAAAAACACTACATTCCATTCCGAATAATGCAGCACCTGTTGCAGTAGCAACACCGTGTTGTCCAGCACCTGTCTCTGCTATAACTTTTGTTTTTCCCATACGTTTTGCAAGTAATAACTGTCCAATGACATTATTAATTTTATGCGCTCCCGTATGATTTAAATCTTCTCTCTTTAAATAGATTTTAGTATCGCATATTTTACTTAATTTTTCTGCAAAATACAAAGGAGTCTCTCTTCCTACGTACTGCTTCATATAATAATCAAATTCTTTTTTAAATGATTCATCTTTGATGGCTTTTTCAAACTCTCTATCAAGTTCTTCTAACGTTCCCATTAATGATTCTGCAACAAATCTTCCACCAAACTTTCCATAATAACCCTTTTTCATCTGATTATTAATCTCAACCTCACATTTTTTTACTTCAGATACAAAACTCATAATTTTTTCCTTATCCTTTCTAAATAACTTCTTATTATTTTCATAATACTCAACTTCCATTGACGACGAAACATCTACTACTTCAGGATTAAATTTTTTTATTCCCGCAGAAACATTCTGACTATTTAGTCCTCCCGCCAATATAATTCTACAATTGTTATTATCTCTTAAACTCTCTAATTCTTTTCTAAACTCATTTTCAGAATTCCATTCAAAAGTTTGTCCACTTCCATAATCTTTGTTATCCATAACAATTGCCTTAACCTTATTTCTATTTTTTATTGAAAACTCATTTAATTTAAAAATATAATTCTTTAAGTCCTCAACTGTATCAATATTAAATCCCAACCAAATAGGAATATTTATTTTTGATAACACATCCTCATCAAAAAAGTTTCCTTTTTTAGTATGAATTTGAATTACATCGAATTCATTTTTTTCAATATTCTTTATCTGTTCATCATTTGGATCAACAGTAACTGCAACCGTTTTTATATCATTTTTTAAGTTTTTCTTTAATTTCGAAGCCTCTTCAAATGTGACAAAGCGCTTACTTTTTGGATAAAATACAAATCCAACATAATTAACTCCAGACTCATTTACATATGAAATTTCTTCTTTTTTTGTAATTCCACATATTTTAATTTTCATACGCCACAACTCTTCTTTCGTTATAGATGTTTTTTATTGTGTTAGCAGTTTCCTCTGGATTAAATGATTCCATTAACATTTGTCCAACTAAAACTGCATCTATTTTCACATCTGATAGATATGAAATATCCCCTGGCGTATAAATACCACTTTCGGACACAAAAATCTTTTCGTCATCTACCATTTTTCTTAATCTTCTTGTTGTGTCTAAATTAATAGAAAAATCATTTAAATTTCTATTATTTACTCCTATAATTCTAGGATTTATTTTTAAAGCTCGCTCCATCTCATTTTCGTTATGAACTTCAACTAAAACATCTAAGTCTAGGCTTCTTGCTAACTTATAAAAGTATTTAATCTGATAATCATCAAGTATTGCACAAATTAACAGAACAGCAGAAGCTCCTATTATTTTTGCTTCATAAAACTGATATTCATCAATCATAAAATCTTTTCTTAAAATTGGAAGTGATGTAAGTTGTTTAATTTGCTTCAAATATTCTATACTTCCTTTAAAATAATCAACTTCTGTCAAACATGAAATTGCATCAACTGATTTACTATAAAAATCAATTCTACTTGCCAAATCAACTTTCGAATCAAAATCGCCCGCACTTGGTGACGCATTTTTAAATTCTCCTATAATCGACAAACCATCTTTTTTCAAATTTGAATAAAATGTTGTATTTGTAGGCTTTTCTTTAATACTAAGAGCCATAGATTTCATTTCATCTTCTGATATTTTTTTCTTTTGTTCTTCTAAAAAAACAATTTTTTTTTCGACAATTTTATCTAAAATCAACTTGTAACACCTCGCTTTTAACATTTTTAGTTTCGTTCAAATAATTAAGTAGTATTTCATGACCTTTTTGTGTATAAACTGATTCCGGATGAAATTGCAATCCATACACTTTGTATTTTTTGTGTTCTACTGCCATAATTTCATTATCATCTGACATCGAAAGAATCTCCAAATCATCTGGAAAGTCTTCTTTACTTATAACCAAAGAATGATACCTTGCAACTTCTAGTGGATTAGATATTCCATTTAATATTCCTTTTTCATTATGTTTTATTATACTTTTCTTTCCATGCATCATCTTATTTGCATGAACTATTTCTCCTCCAAATGCTTCACCAATACACTGATGTCCTAAACATATTCCTAAAATTGGAATAAGTTTATAAAATTTTTTTATTACATCAATACAGATTCCTGCATCTTTCGGAGCTTTTGGTCCTGGTGAAATAACAATTCCTCTTAAATCCTTTTCAAGATAATACTTTTCTACTTCTTCAACAGTGATTTCATCATTCTTTTTAACGATTATATCAGCTCCTAATTCTCCAAAATATTGATATAAATTATAAGTAAATGAATCATAATTATCTATTAGCAATATCATACATCTTCTCCTCTTCAACGATAGTTTTCATTAAAGCTTTTGCTTTGTTACAACATTCTTCGTACTCTAATTTTGGTACCGAATCAGCTACAATACCTGCACCCGCTTGAATATATATCTCATTTGCTTTTTTTACCATTGTTCTAATTGTTATACAAAAATCTAGATTTCCTGAAAAATCTATATAACCTGTTGCTCCTCCATATAGACCTCTTTTACTTTCTTCAAGTTCTTCTATTATCTCTAAAGCTCTATGTTTTGGAGCACCACTTAACGTTCCCGCTGGTAAAAAAGAACCTATAACATCCAATGGATGTATTTTTTCATTTTTTTCTCCCGAAACCAAAGAAACGATATGCATTACTTGCGAAAATCTCTTTATTTTCATAAAATCTTCTACCTTCACAGAACCAAATTTTGCAATCTTACCCATGTCATTACGAGCCAAATCAACTAACATTACATGTTCTGCTTGTTCTTTTTCATCAGAAATCAATTCTTTTTCTAACTGCATATCCTCCTCATATGATTGACCACGTTTTCTTGTCCCTGCAATTGGACAAGTAAAGACTTTATCATCTTTTTGTTTTACAAGCATCTCTGGTGAACTTCCAATTATTTCAAACTCAGGGAATTTAAAATAAAACATATATGGAGATGGATTTTGTTTCCTTAATTGTTCATAAATCTCAAACCCATCTCGTCTTGTCGCAACAGTCCATCTTTGTGATAATACAGTTTGAAAAACATGTCCATCTCTAATATACTCTTTTATTTTCTTTACCTTTTTTGTATATGATTCTAATGTGTCACTAGCATCAATTAATTCTCCATCTATAATGCCCTGCTCATCAAAATTCTTGTAATTTTCTGTGTTTAAAATATCATTTTCTTCCTTTATTTCTTTTCCAAATCTAGCCTTAATTATCATATAATCAGCCACAGTGCTTATATTTTTTTCTTTATGACTATAAGGATCATATAAAACAATTGCATTTAAAGTTCTTTTATAATGATCTATAACTAGAATTCTGCTTGAAAACATTAATTGAATTCGTTCTATACCTAGTTTATCTTCTAAAGTATTAGGTATTTTATCTATATATCTAATAAAATCAAATCCAAGGCTTCCAACTAATCCTCCCGAAAAATTGAAATTAGTTTCCTTTTTAAAGTCCTCTAAATTCAAAATATCAAACTCCTCATAATACTGTTTCAACAACTTATATGGATTACCTTTTCTTACTTCTTTTTCTCCATCTTTTTTCTCTATAACCAGGCTATTCTTATCTGAATGAATTATTTCATCAACATCAGCTCCAATAATAGTAAACCTATTATTTTTAGCATTTGTTATATTATGAATATTGTCATAGTCAGCTTCGTTATTTACCTGATTTATTTCTTCATAACTTTCTAACATAAAACCATTTGAATTACCAACATAATTCTTATATATTTGAATTGCCTGATCATCAACAGCAAATTCAACCGTTTTCATATAAATCTTCATTTTTCGTTTTTTCATATTGTTCCTCCTAATTACTATAAATAAACCTATACACAACCTTTATTCTATTAAAATTCCTACTAAAAATTTTTACAAAAAAAATCCCTAATAGTTTTTAACTACTAGGGACGAATTATCTGTCGTGGTGCCACCCAATTTCATTGTACTTTTTTAACAAAAAAACTGATACCTATAATTAGATATCAGCCACTAATCAATACAACCTCACTAGATACGGACTTCACGTTTCATATCTTTCTTATAAACGCTAAATCGATATCTTCCCTATATAACGTTAGGAAACGGCCTCAGCTACTTTTTATTCACCTAGCATCTCACGAATCCATTCCTCTAGATTAAACTACAAATTCACACCAACCATTTGCTCTCTGAAAATCATCCTCTAAAGTACTTACTTTCGATCATAGATTTTAAAAATATTCACTTTTAAATCATTCTTTTTTCAAAACTCACATATGACAATTAATTAATCATCATACATTCAAAACACTCATTGCTTTATGAAAAAGCTTTTCAATTATGCCCTTTTTGATAAATATTCATTTTCGTGCAGTAGTAATTTACTTAAGTAAAGTATATGCTATCAGCCTTAAAGTGTCAACTTTTTTTATTAAAAATACTAGAACAAATATTTATATAAAGCATAACCAAATTTTATATTTTTATAAAGTATTTATCGACTTCTAATAAAAATATAATAAGTGTTTTTTATTCTTCATTTAATCTTTTCAAAAAATCTGGACCTAAATTACCCTCTTTCCAATGTTTTCTACACAAAGCAATATAGGAACTATTTCCACCTAATACAACCTGTGATCCTTCTCTAATAATTCCATCTTTATTAAATCTAGCATTACATTTTGCAGCTTTAGTACACCAACAAACAGTCTTTATTTCTTCAATAGTATCTGCCCACGCAAGCAACCACATACTTCCTTCAAATAATTCATTTCTAAAATCTGCTCTCAATCCGTAACAAATGACTGGAATATTTAAATCATCCACAATATGTGTAAAAAATTCTACTTGATTTTTAGTACAAAATTGTGCCTCATCAATTATAATACAATCATATTTTTTTATTTCTTCATCAGAAAATTCTAGCAATTCATCCGTTAAAATACATTCGCTCTGTAATCCGATTCTTGATTTTACTATTCTTTCACCATCTCTTGTATCTGTTCGAGGTTTTGCAAGTAAAGCCTTTTTACCTCTCTCCAAATAATTATACTGAACCATTAACGCATTTGCAGTTTTAGAACTTCCCATTGCGCCATATCTAAAATATAATTTTGCCATCTCATTTCCTCTCTCATCTCTTTTTTACAGTAATCTATTCTAAAATGATTAATGAAATATTTACTAATTCAATACTTTGCTTATATAACATCTTACTATATCTTATTATACGAAAAATGAGGCAAGCCTAAGCCTACCTCATTATTTTACACCAATATCAAATTTATTTATATATAAAATTATTTAACTTGGTTGAACTCTAATGGTTTACCAGCGATGAAAGCTTTAGCATTCTGTAATGTTGTTTCAGAAATAGCGCTTAATGCTTCTTCTGTGAAGAATGCCTGATGAGATGTTACAATTACATTAGGGAAAGATACTAATCTTGATGTAATTGATGTCTCAAGAATTTCATGACTTCTGTTTTCAAATACGTTGTTACGTTCTTCTTCGTAAACGTCAAGACCTACACCATGGAATTTGTGAGCACGGATTCCTTGAATTAAGTCATCTGTATCAACTAATTCACCACGAGATGTGTTAACAAGGATAACACCATCTTTCATAGTTGTGATAGTTTTTTTGTTAATCATGTGGTAGTTCTCATCTGTAAGTGGGCAGTGGATAGAGATTAAGTCTGCCTGAGCTAATACATCATGTAAGCTCATGTATTCGATAAATTTTAAATCTTTGTTAGGGAATTTATCATATGCGATAACTCTCATACCAAATCCTGCACAAATTCTAGCCATAGCAGCACCGATTTTACCTGTACCGATGATACCAGCTACTTTACCATGTAAGTTTCTACCTTTTAATCCATCTAAACTAAAGTCGTTTTCACGAACCTTGATATATGCTTTGTGAATTCTACGGTTTACTGCAAGAGCAAGAGCCATTGCATGCTCAGCAACTGCTTCTGGAGAGTATCCAGGTACTCTGAATACGCTGATTCCGTTAGCTTTAGCAGCTTCAATATCAACATTATTAAATCCAGCGCAACGAAGTAAAATAAGTTTTACGCCTTTTTTAGCTAATTTAGCGATTACTTCAGCACTAAAATCAGAACTTACGAAACCACAAACTGCTTCGTGTCCTTCTACTAATGAAGCTGTTCTGATATCAAGATCAGATTCGATATAATCAAGCTCGATATCTTTGTATTTCTTTACTTCTTTGCTGAATGATTCGATGTCATAACTTTTCGCATCATAAATTAGGATTTTCATGAATGTTCCTCCTTGAAAATAAATATTCATCAATAATTTTTTTACATACGACACTTTTTCGATTTGTCGGTATATATTATATACCTTTTGTATACAAAATACAATAGTTTTACGATTTTGTACTCAAATACAGACATTTTCATGCATTTTACTTTACATTAAAAAAAATCAATACATTTTTTTGTTATCTGCTATAATTCTCGTACTCAGCCTTCTTCTATTTCGTCATATTACCAGTATTTATAAACCAAACTATTTATTATATTTGTATAAAATTTTTCCCACGTCTGTATAATCCTCTTCTGTAAAATCTGAGATTTTATTTGTATCTTTCTTTAGTATTGAGTTATTTTCGCCTAAATTATTCATTCCACCATAAAAATAAGTCAATTTATATTTATATATATTTTCTTTTGTCTCACAAAATAAATCTTCTTTTTTAGTACTATTGCTAGATATACCGCAATCACTAATCATTACAGGTGTTCCAAAATCTATACTCTTTTTAATGCTTTTTGCTGCAATTTGAACATTTTTTGCCTCTAGGTTCCCAAGATCTATCGAAAAAACAATATTGTTTGTTTTTATCTTATTCTTACTTATTGATTCTAATTTAATTGCCTTAAAAGGCACATTAATTGCTATTAATGAATTATTATTGTTTTCTCTCAGACTAGAAACGACAGTATTTACTTTTTTCAAATATTTAGCCCAATTTTTTTTACTTATCTTATCACTTTTAGTTTCTTCATTTACTATTCCTGTTTTTTCATTATATTCATCAGAATCTATTTTTTCTAAACCTTCTATATTTTTTAATTTTATTGCAAACATCAAATTAGTAGTTCCACTAGAATATTGCAAACATTCTGTATAGAACTTCTTTATTTCATCATTAGATGTTTTTATTCCAAAATCTCCTTCTATCATAACAAATAAATCAAGCATCTTAGCATTTTGAACAGCCTGACTTAATTTTTGTTTAATAATATTAGCATCTTTTCCAAAATATGAATTATTATCTTTAGTAATATCAACGCTTAATTTTATTCCGTTAATTTTCCAATTATCTTTCAAAAAATTCATTGTATCATAATTAATATAATTAGAATTCACATCAATATTCATTCCTCGAATAGCAATTGGATACGCACTTTCATTACATATTTGAGTTCCTATTACCTCAACAGCTGAAACTTTGGATGGATTTAATTCTAAAACCGAATTATATTTATTTAATTCTTCATTTTTATTTTGACTACTTTCATCTGGATTTGCACTTTTAGGAATTTTATTTTCAAACTCTATTTCTTCTTTTACTATAGACGAAGATTTATGAACTGATTTTTTTTCTGACTCTTTTGTGCTAAAAAGCATAATTATAGAAATTATCAATAGCAATACCACATTCGCAATTACTAATCTTGTTCTAAATGATATGTTTTTGTTCATATTTCATCCTCCTAATATCTTGTCTTTTCAAACCCTTATATATAATTTTTTCTAATATAATGAATATATTATATAATCTCTTCTGATTTTAAAATCAATAATATTTTCCTAGATAATATATCGTTTTTAAAAAAACAAAATTAGATATTGACTTTTAATTTATTTTATTTTTTTCAAAAAAATGAAAATATGAACAAACATATCATTAATAATCTAATACTTTATATTAATTCTGCCGAATTGGTTTTTCTTCAATAAAATACATTTTTGAGCTAAAGTCTTGGAAATAACGAACTTTATCATTATATCCTGTTGCACCATATGCTTGTGAAAGCTTAACTCCACCATTCATAAAAGCACTACCTGATGAAATATAAAGTTCTGTCTCTCCTGGCATTGATACAAATTTTGAAACTAAATGTTGTAACAATGAATTATTTTTTATATGAATAGGCGATTGTGTATTAATCAAGTCTCCAAAATTTTTAATATTTTGTTTAATTACTCTGTTCGTAAAAATGTACTTTCTATCCTTCTCTAGACCCTTTAGTTTAAAAACATTAAATGTAGTATTTGCATTAACTAGTTTTTGTAAAATCATACCAACCGCTGTTGTTTTATCCTTTGAAACAACAACCCATTGATAAAGATTATCCTGATTTTTTCTATCAAATCGATAGAAATCACCGTATAAAAGAACTTGTCTATATTTTTTATAAATCTCAATTTGTTCTTTAATCTCATTTAGTTCATCCTTGCTCATATCACAAAGATTACATTCATACCCAAATGAAGCAAATGCAGCAACATTAAACCTTGTATCAAGCGGAGTTTCTCTTAAAGTCTGATGATTTGGACATACTGAAACATGCGCTGTATAACAACTTTGTGGATATCCGTAACTATAATTATTTTGTGCTCCAACACGATAAATTGCATCAGTATCATCGCTTGCCCAAATCTGTGTACAATAACATAAAATTCCTAAGTCAAATCTATTCCCTCCAGCTGAGCATCCTTCAAACAAAATTTCCGGGAACCTATTAGTCAATTCTTCCATAATTTTATATAATCCCATAACATAACGATGAGCCAATTCTTTTTGTGCAAAAACACCTCGCTTAGCCAACATTGGTGAATAGTAATCGCTAAAAATTCTATTCATATCCCATTTTACATATTTTAAATTTATTGATGAAAAAACATCTGTCATTGCTTCTATAATATAGCTTACGACCTCATCATTTGATAAATCCAAAATTCTTTGGTTTCTACCTTCTGAATGTGGTTTTGAAGGATGACTTATACACCATTCTGGATGTTGGCGATATAAATCACTATCTACATTTACCATTTCCGGCTCAACCCATAATCCAAAATCCAATCCTAAATCATTTATCTTGCTTACTAGACCTTTTAATCCACTAGGTAATTTTTCTTTATTAACAAACCAATCTCCAAGCGAAGATTTATCATCATTTCTTTTTCCGAACCAGCCATCATCTAAAACGAATAATTCAATTCCAACTTTTTGGGCTTCTTTGGCTAGTTTTAAAAGTTTTGATTCATTAAAATCAAAATAAGATGCTTCCCAGCTATTGATTAAAATTGGACGATTTTCGTATTTATATTTACCTCTTGTAATATGTTCTCTGACAAAATCATGCATATTATGACTCATTTCATTAAACCCATTTGCCGAATATGTCATAACTGCCTCAGGCGCCTCAAATTCCTCTCCACCTTTTATTTCAAACATAAAATTAGTTGGATTTATACCTGTTACAACTCTTGTTTTGTGATTACTTGAACATTCAACTGCCTCATAATGATTTCCACTATAAATTAAATTAAATGCATAAACTTCTCCATAATCCTCTGTTGTATTTTCTTTTGCCAGCATTATAAAAGGATTTGCTCTACTTGAAGATGTTCCAGTATACGATGAATTCACATGTTTTCCCGCAGTAACTTTAAATTCATGCTTATCCATCTCTCTTGCCCACGCTCCATTAAAAGTTGTTAAAACATAGTCGTCTGAATCTAAATCAAGTTGTGTACTCATCAATCTTTCTATGCAAATTGTTTTATCATCATTTAAATTTATAATTTTTGAGCTTCTTGTAATAATGTCAGCCTCTTCATACACAAAATAATGCAACTGGAGTTCAACCTTTGCATTATAATCTACAAGAGAAACTACTAGATGATCTACCCCACCTGCTAAATCATATGAACCTGGCAAAGTCTTAAACTTTTGTTTTCCTTTTGATATTTTAGCTTCTTTAAAAAGGAAATCGGAAGTATTTAAACCATCCTCACTAGTTATAACAACAAATGGTTCTCTTATATCCCCTTTACCGTAAGAAGAAAACTCTAATCTCTCATCTTCAAGCGTAAGATTAATATTTTCATTGTTATATAAAACAGTATTTCCTGCAGCAAATTCATGCTTTTCATACAAAAACTCAACCTCTTCTTCAGAATCTATCTTAATGCTCTGACCATAATAAAGATGTTCTAAGTGTTTTGTTTGTGTCACCCTAAAACTATACGTTGTATTGCTTGTATCTAACTGAAAATAATCTCCATATCTTTTAATCATACCTTTTTCCTAAATCCTTTTTCAAATATTTTATTAAATTCCATTTTATCTAAATTTTTTTTCTAATTCACTAGAAATTTCATTTAATTTACTGTCAGTTAAAATGTATTTACTTCTAAACCAGAAGAACGCAAACACTAAACCTAGAATTGGAATAATTGTCATTACCATTCGTAAACCCATTTTTGATGAATTGCTAACCATTCCCGACAAATCCATTGTTTGTGCAACTTTCGATGAATCCCCAGATTTTAAATTTAAAAACTGAAGAGCTGCTGAAGTCACAAAAATAGCTAAACCAGTTGCTAATTTTACAACAAATGTCTGCATTGAAAAAATAACAGATTCATCACGTCTTCCATTTTTTAACTCTCCATAATCAACAGTATTAGCCAAAAAAACTGTTACCAATACATTATTCATTCCAGCTGATGCCATAATTAATACTCCCGGTATCAAAAAAACTGCTAATGATCTTACTCCGCACATTGCAAATAATAAAAGTGTAATATATCCTATAACTGACATCGCCAAACTTATATAAAAAATTTTTATACTATTAAAAAATTTTCTTAAAACCGGGTACAACAACATCATTGCAAGTATTTGTGATGCTCCACCTACTGTATTAAAAACCGTATTATCAGCATACCATCTTGTTCCACCTAAATCATATTTAAAGAAATAAATCACAAGATTAGAAGTAATATAAAGCGCTGTATTTACACAAACAATAGTTATAACTACCGACATAGCCTGGTCATTTTGTATTAAAGCTTTAAACATCTTTTTCACGGATACTGTTTCCATATTTACAGTTGATTTTTCTTTAACATTTATGCAAGTAATTAATATAAAGGCCACAAATAAGCATGCTATTATTAAGGCAAACCATTTAAAACCAATTATCTCTATATTATTGTTTCCGTTTCCTCCAAATGCATTTCCCAAAAAATGCACTGCCATTAATGTAAATATTTGAACGATAGCGGATCCAACACCCGCGCATGATCTTGCTAATGTCGTTAAATTTTCTCTTTCTTTACCGCCTTTAGTAAATGCTGGTATCATTGACCAAAACGGAATGTCCATCATTGTATATGTAACACCCCACAGTATATAAAAAACTGCTGCATATGCAATCATTCCTGCGCCATTTAGTTTTGGTGGACACGCAAACATAACAAACAATATAATTGCATTTGTTATAGTTCCTATTAATAACCATGGTCTAAATTTACCCCATTTTGTTCTTGTTCTTGCGACAATAACTCCCATGATAGGATCATTAAATGCATCAAATACTCTTGCAATCAACAAAATCACACCAAGAGCCATCGCACTCATTCCCAATAAATCATAATAATAGTACTGTATATAACTTGCCGAAAGCATATATACCATGTCTTTTCCTACGGCCCCAACGCCATAAGATGCTTTCTCTTTTGCTGTTAAACATCTTTTCTCATTCATTTTAATACCTTGTCCTTTATTAATTTTATAATCTTCCTACTTAATAAAAACTAAACCATTTTTATTGTTTCATTCCCATTGCAAGTTTAATAACATTATACGCTCCATCGTACAATCCAATCTTTTTATTCATTTTAATGTTTTCGCACATATCAATTAATAACTGTTCATCTTCTAAAAACAGATTAATCATCTGAATTGTATGAGGAATATCTCTACATTCTAATGTACCATCTCCTACTTCACTCGAATGAATTGCTCCCCACATTTCATGTTTTCCAACACGCCTTATAAATAGCTTAGGTACTGGATAAAATGCTAATTCACTTGGTTTTGTAATGATAACGTCAGTGCCTCGCATTAATAGATTAGTACAATATACTGCTTCAAATATGTTTTTATGACAAAAACTATGTATACCAAATATTTCCTTATTCTCATCTAATAATTGTTCCGAAAACTCTACCGTTTTATTCCAATCATTAAAATGCTCTACAATAACACCTCTCATATGAGGTATCTCCCTTAGAATGCTTTGCCAAACATTTTCATAATCACCAACATTTACCAATAAAGTTACTTTCTTTTCCCTAACTTTAGGTAATAACTCTTTAATTATGGTGATAAATATTTCTTGCTGAGCCCCTGCTCCACCAATTGTAAGCAAAAATCTCATTGGCTTATCATTCTTTTTACGAGAAATTCTTTGTTCACAATCTCTTTCAATATTTGATACTAATTCATGATCTATATAATGTCCTGTATAAACTAGACTATCTTTTGGCATAGAGTTACAAACTTTATTCTTATTAAAGCCATTTAAAATTCTATATCCCATATAAGAATTTCTACACTGTACAGTATGAATGCTTCCCTCAGCTAAATGTAGTGCCATTGGCCAATTATCAGGAATGGCATTCACAACATACTTCATTCCGGCATGTACAGCAGCCTGTGCCGGCCACACATGAGTTCCAACAACTGGAATATCTTTTGGAACATTCTTATAAACAGGTGCCATTAATTCTGCATTTTTTTGATCCACTGCATTATATGATAACTTCCTAAAACCTTCATAGTTTAATGGTTCCCATACAATCTTGTTAAAAATTGGGTTTTTAGATAATCTTGAACCTAAAGAATATAATTTATTTTGCGAACTAATTAATTTAGTGCATGTCGTCTGTGGATATCCATTTAAATCCATCCAATATGGTTTATATCCTAACGCTTTGGCTGCAGATGCCATTGCCATCGAAATTCTATAATGTCCAAAACCCATTCTAATATTTCCAACGATAACACCTTTTTCTATATCAAATTTTTCCTCTGATTTTTCATCGTTTAAAAGTACATCTGATACAAAAAGACTATCTCCTATTACTGGGTTTTTCTTTAGGCAAATTTTATAATCTGCTGCAGTATCATCACCAAATTTTTTTATATTTTTAGTTTTTGATTTAAGTGCTTTTTTATACACTCTTTTAGATATTTCGTTTCCGAAAATTATTTTTGATCTGTCTTTCATTTTTCCCCTCTTTTTACACTATATTTTAAATATGTTTTTACTTTTTACAGTAAAATTTATTTCTATTTTATTGCCCAATGAAGATGTACAAATAAGTTTAGCCACGCCCGTTTCTGCTTTGCTTTTAACATACACCCCAACATAACCACCTCTAAATGCAGTAAATGATGGTCCAATCAAATCAATTGGTCCTTTTGTTTCGAAAACAACACCTTCATTAAAAAATGAAAGTCTATTACCATTTTCATCTGTTGCAACCAATCGAACTTCTGCAACATCATATGAATTTTTTTCAATCAATTCATAATTTGATACATTTGCTTTAATAACAACCTTTGTCATAGGTGCTTTAGTTATTGTCTTGGCAACTTTACCATCCTTTATTGCCTCAAACTTATATACTGTAGATGTTTGTCCCCAATCCCCAATATATTTATTGAACAATCCAATTGCATCAGATGGTTTTATTTTATATAAGGTCAACGATTTTAATTCAATCCACAAAAGTTTAGGTGAAATTTTACCATACCCATTAACAGCAATATAATTCAACGCATACTTTAAATCTTTTGCCTTTTTCTTCGAAAACGCAGGTTCATTTTTTTCTATTCTATCGCCTATAAAATCATCTATTAAAATTGGACCATATTTAAGTCCTTTATAAGCTGAATCTAATTTACAATTATACTCTTTAATAAAATCTCCATTTTTGTACATTCTTACAGAATCTGCATTTGACAAAATATACGTTTTACCTCTGTTGCATCCAGGATGCTCACCAATATCCATAGACGAACTGATATCAAGAATAACTCTTTCATTATTTTGACAAGCATATATTAAAGAAGCCATTTTAGGATTTCTAAACATATCCATAACCCCATGATAACAAATCCTGTCTCCACTGCCAAAATCTTTATGTGTATTATAATCAAACATACACCATCCAAATGAACCTGCAATATCTTCTTGTAACTGAATATCATTTAAAACTTTTGCATGTCTAAGCATATGTGATACTTGGTGTTCTTCCGAATCAAAAACCTTCGTTGGATACATATGTCCATTATATTCACTAACAATATATGCCTTTGTAAAATCAGAGGTAACTTTTGCCTTTTTTTCACACCCAATATTGTTTCCAGAATGAACAAAATCATTATATGTATAAACATCTTCTAACAAATGACTATTTTTAAAGCAACGAACACCTGCAGTTGCTCTTGTCGGATCAAGACTTCTTGCGACTTCATTTGTTTTTCTATAAAACTCATCATCATCTTGTGATTCATTAATTCTTACACCCCATAAAAAAATCGAAGGATGATTCCTATACTGTAAAATCATGTCTCTTGTATTCTCTATGGCTTGTAGTTTCCAGTTTGAATCTCCTATATGCTGCCATCCTGGTATTTCCGTAAAAACTAATAAACCGATTTCATCACAACGCTTAATAAAATAATGAGATTGCGGATAATGTGATGTTCTAACAGCATTAACACCTAATTCATATTTAAGGATATCAGCATCAAGTTCCTGCATAGACTGTGGCATTGCATATCCCACATACGGATAACTTTGGTGTCTATTTAAACCTCTAATTTTTATTTTCTCGCAATTTAAATAAAAACCATCTTGCTTAAATTGCACTTTTCTGAATCCAATTTTATCTATTCTAGAATCAACCACTTCATCATCAATGTACAATATGGTCTTTAATTTATATAAATTGGGGGTATTTATATCCCATAAAAAAATTTTTTCTAATATTTCATTTCCTTCTGCACAATCGTCTAATAAAGATGCATTCCATTGCTCGACAATGGAATCATTTTTATCCAACAATACATGAACTATTTTTATTTTTTTATTTTGTTTTGAATTCAAAATAAAATCTTTTGACAGTTTAATTTTTGTATGAATTTTAGCTCTATTTACTCTTTTCCCCGAAAAAGTATGTTCACTTTCACTTGCATTTATTAAATTAGCATTTAACAAATCGATGTCATCAAAGAAAATTTTAGGGAATACATCTAAGATTGCGTTTCTATTTGAAACTTCAACATAAACATCTCGATATATTCCGCCAAAAGTCATGTAGTCAATAACATATCCAAATGGTGGTACATTCAGATTCTCATTGCTATCTACCTTAACAGCAATTATATTATTGCTACCATATTTAAGCATTTTGGTTATATCAATTGTGAAAGCAGTGTAACCACAGCTATGACTATATGCCAATTGTCCATTAACATACACTGTAGCCTGATGTGCAACACCTTCAAAAGTTAGGCGAATCAACTTATCCGCCCACTCCTTAGGTGCAAACAGTATTTTTCTATATCCACTAACCATCTGATAATCTTTCTCATCAAAATAATTATATGGAACTTCCCTTACTGTATGGGGAATTCGTATATCACTGATACGATGCATTATTTTATCATCTAATTTATCTTTTAACAAAGAATTACTAAACTCTTGCAAAAACTGCCATCCATCATTGAGATATATCCTTTCCATTTTCCCTCCACGCACAAAACATATTATTAATTATGATATGTGCAAAAATTAATTATATACCATTTCTCTATTTTTAATTATTTTACAATAATTCCACAACAAATAATATCAACAACAGAAGCTAATGCATCTGGATAGCTAACTTCATTCTTTACTAAGATATCATTCTGGAAAAATTGTTCAATTGTTGCTGAAAGCATAGCTTTAATAACTGTAACATTAATTGGACGAACAACGCCTTCTTTAATTCCCTCATTAATTAGAGCAATTGTACTATCCCAACCTGTTTCAAGTCTTTGTACTATTCTATCATAACTCTTTGGATATTTTTCACGTACAATGTATAACGCACTAAAATCAATATCTTTATATTCATCTGGCATTGCACCAAGAACTGCTCTGATTTTCTCTTCCGTAGATAAACTTGAATCGTTTAGAATTGCCTCTTCCTTACTTTTTATCTTATCAAAGAAGAAATCTAACATTCTATAAAACATTGTCTTCTTATCTGGAAAAACTCTATAGATAGTTTTCTTACTGATGCCCATTTCCTTAGCAAGTTCATCCATTGTAAATTTTAATCCCTTTAATTTAAATAGTTGAATTGTTGTGTCTAAAATGAATTCTCTTAATTCTGATTCTTTGTACTTCCATCTCATGTTTAAACATACCTCTTTTTCTCTAAAATCATTACCTTCAAAATGGAAACCATACCATTTTGTTAAGTTTTCTTTATTGTAACATTTAATTAATAAATATTCAACTATTTATTTCCACAAATACAGTTTCTAACTTTTGTTAAAAATTACTAGTATTTTTGACTTTTTCAAGAAACTATTAATGTTTTACATTGTCTTTTTTCATACTATCGTTTCCTATAAAATTGAAAAACTCGTTTCTTGGGAACAAATTGCCAAGTTTTCCCATGAAAACCTACTAATTTCAATATGATATGACACTTTTTCCACTTCTTCTAAAAAATTTCGTACTATATCTTCCTCTCCTTGAACTTCTATCGTAACACTACCATCATATTCATTTCTAACATATCCTGTCAAATGATATTCATCAGCTACAACCTTCGAAAAATGCCTAAAACCAACGGCTTGAACCTCTCCATACACTTTATAATATCTTCTAATAGTCATCTTTTCTCCTTTTTTGGGACAGTTTTATTCTTTTTTAGTTTCCCTTATATTAAAATTATATTACATAGTCTTATATTCTTTTACACTGTATTTAAAATTCATATATAATAGCCAAACTATTTTTTAAGAAAAAGTTGCACCACCGCTCAATAAACTGCGACAAATGCAACTTTTTTAACCATGTAATATTTAGTTAATATTTTAATATTTTTGTTTCTAATCAATTGTCAATTCTCTGCTTTCTATTTCTAACTCTATCTTATCATCATGTTTTTTATATTTTTTAAGCAACAAAACCCAAAGTGAATGTACAACATACGTCAGCATCTTAGAATTGCTTACCGAATATGGCAACAAAACATGTAAATCAAACAACCTTATTCCAAGTGGTGGAAGAAAAACAAAGCTTGAAGACTTTTGCTCTTTTCCGTTTGAATGTATCATTTCATATGTTATCATCAAAAAATGCTCCCCTTTATATGTGCACTCATAAGAAACAAAGCACTCATCCACTGTCCAAATTTCCCCATCTATGCACTCTTTGGGTTTTGAATTAGCATCATTGTAATCTGTAGTCTGACAGATTATTTTCCATTTTACATGATTTGATTCCGTCTCTTTTATCAAATCTGTAAGCTTTCTAATCAATTCCTCATCTTTTTTCATATGTGTTATACTCCCTTCATGTTTCACATACAAACCTCTTTTTAACTATTTTTCATCAACCCTCTTTGCATGTACAGCAAATCTTTGTTTTTCAACCGAACAAGTAGATAGCGTAATAACTTTATCTTCCTTTGTTGGTTTAATATTGCTCTTAAAATATGATTTTTTTAAAATTTTATCCAAGAAATTACTAAAATCATCATTAACATCAAAAGGAACCTGATAAATAAAACTATTTTCACTTACATCTTCATACGCAAAAATCTCATATCTATATTTCTTCTTTTCTGTAATAATCTGAAAATATTTATGATCAGCATAATAGTTTGGATCTCTTTTGTAAAATTTAAGCTTTCCAAACATACTTAAGTTACGCATATTATGGCCATAAATCAAAGTATGTGAATCTTGAAAATCTGTTTTATTTTTTGCTTCTAGAAAAATAGAGCCTGCTATTGCATCACTTTTATCTAATGCTGTTCTTAAATATTTTTTATTATCTCCTGAATATAAAATTGGATAACTTATATCATCATTTTCAAAATATATCCAACCAACAACATCAGAATTCTGTTTTTTTAGTGCTTCAAAATCTATCTGAATATCGTCATACCATTTGTTCTGCTTACTTTTTTTCTTTTTCTCCTTTGTATAATTATCGGCTAAATCTGCATACAATTGATTTGATTTACTATAATCTCTATAAATCATGAACAACTGACTTCCTGCATATCCAGCAAGAATCAATCCTAAAATCAAAGGTACCACAACACCTAAAGAAAAATTATTCTTTTTCTTAGAAGGTTTATTTTTTGAGTCTGAACTATAGTTTTTATCTAAATTGTTTTCTTCTGTAGATTGTTTATCATTTGAAATACTTTCTTTTTTTTCTTTTTTATATGCCTTTAATAAAATATCTGAATAAATCCACAATGCTGCTACCACTACTATCAAAAAGCCCACAAAGACATAGCCACCTGTTGTTGAAAAAAGTGGCTTAAACACGCCAATAAAAGGAACCATAAACACTGGTTTTCCAACAAATCTCGAAAAAACAACCGGTTCTTTGTCTACACCACTATTTGCATCACCTTTAGTTATAAATGCTTTTTTTTCATTATCAACCTTTACAACTCTGTGAGTCATGACATCACTTGTATCTGTTCCTAACTTGAATGTAATTACATCGTTTGCCTTAACATCGATTACGTTAGCCTCTTCAACATAAGTTACACTATTTTTAGGATAACTTGGATTCATACTTTCCGATTTAATCGCATAAACTTCATATCCAAATATTCTCGGAATGCTAAACGGTATGCACAAAACTATAACTAACGCCAGAATAATATTCCCAATTCTTTTGAATAGCTGAGATTTCTTCTTTATCTTCTCCATATGAAATTTCCCCTCTTCATTTTATTTAACACCACTTTCTTTATAAATATTATACTCTATTTTAATGTATTGTTCAAAAAATAAATAAAGTTTTGTATTTTGGGTATTCCATTCTGACAAATACTATGTTACATTAGAATATGCGTGTTTTCTTGTAGAATTCTTTTTATTATCTAATTTTATAGGAGGAAAAAAATATTGTTTAAAAATTTCAAAAAATCAATTACACTATTAGCAATAGCTTGTCTATTTTCAAGCACAGTTTGTTATATGAATGTAGAAACACTTTATGCTGCTTCTTCAAAAAAATCTTCTAATAAGACTTCTTCTAAAAAAAATAGCAGCAAAAAGAATAATAGTAAAACTGATAAAAGTATCATTGTTAAAGGCAATGCTTCTCTCGAAAATGCCATTAAATCTGCTAAAAGTGGAACAACAATTGTGATCGACGGAACTATAAAATCTAATACTATTAAATTACCAGCTGGCGTTAACATTCAAGGTATAAATAATGCTGTAATTGATTTTAGTTCTACTAGAGGTGCTAATGGAAAAGGTCTTTATTTAGCAGCAAATGGAAGTACAATTTCAAATGTCACAATTAAGAATGCCGCAGATAACGGTATTTTTGTAACAGGTTCTTACAACACTTTTAAAAATGTCACATGTTGTTACAATCATGATGCAGGATTCCAGGTTAGTAATGGTGGTGCAAATAATTATTTCTATAAATGTAATGCTAATCACAATTATGATGCAACTGGAGAAAATGCAGATGGATTTGCAGTAAAACTTCACTCAGGTGTTGGTAATGTTTTTGAAGAATGTGTTTCTGAATACAACAGTGATGACGGTTGGGATTGCTATGCAGCTCATGGAGCAATAAAACTTATTAACTGTCACGCTAATTACAACGGTTTATGTAATGGTATCCGTGGAGATGGAAACGGATTTAAAATGGGTGGCGTAGATAATAAAACACCAGGTCAAAAACCACATTTAGATCCACTTAATCACTATTTAGAAGGATGTACTGCTGTTGGAAACTACGCCGCTGGATATGATAGAAATAATCAAAGCGGTGTTGTTACAATGAAATCTTGTTACGCTGATTCTAATAAGGGTGGAAACTATCATTGGCCTGCAACTGGTAAGCCATCTGCTTTAGGTTACAAAGTAGTTTTTGGCAAAGCAATAATCGACAACTGCACTAGCAAAAATGGAAGAAATGATATTTCTGGTGCTATCTTAAAAGGAAATTGCATTGGATTTTAATTCTACCGTATATTCTAGGTTTAATTATAACATAAGAAAAACATATATAGATTTATTATTTATTTTATAAGTTACATAAATTAGATATAATGATATTTTATTCAAGAAAAACGCAATTTTTACTCCCCTTATTAGATCTTATGCACCATCCATAACTAAATAAGGGGAGTAGTTTTTTATTCTTGCTTATGTTTTCTTTGCTCTATTTCGTTATTTATTTTTTTCTTTTTCATCTTGTTTTCATACATTCTAACATCAGCGACATTAATTAATTTATTAAGACTAATTGTCTCGCTAAACTTCGAAAAACCAATTGATAATCTGATTTTACAAGGGATATAATCAATTTTTTTAATTGTATTTATTTTTCCTTGAATATCTTTTACAAATTCATTCAAATCAAACTCTTCATGGTATTGAGATATAATAGCGAATTCATCACCTCCTATTCTAGCAATTACTGAATTGTTACCATAATTACCTTTCAAAAGCTTCGAAACAGTTTTTAAAACCTTGTCTCCGAACTGATGACCAAAAGTATCATTAAAATATTTGAAATCATCAATATCAATATAAAAGAGGACAAAATCAATATTTTTTCTATTATACTCTCTCTCATATTTATCAAGCATTTCAATGAAGCCTCGTCTATTAAACAATTCTGTTAATTCGTCCGTTACCGCAAGTTTATTAATTGTCAAAGAAGCACTTTCATCATAAAAATTGTCCTTAAATCCACCCACTAAACCTACTATTTTCCCATCAACATAAATTGGTCTTTTATTAACAATAAGCTCATGAACTGATCCTTTTACTATACAGTTAACTTTATGATTGATAATGGATTCGCCTTCCTTTATCACTTTCAGTTCTTCCATTTTTGGTCCATCTTCATTAATGTGCCATCCCATTTCTTCATCGGTTTTTCCAATTATCAAATCTTTATCCGTTATTCCATAAAAATTCATAAAATTATCATTTACATCAATAAAACGGCGGTTCCTATCTTTCCAAAAAACACCTATATCACTAAACTCTAAAACATTTCTCAAAACTTCGTCATTGATTTTGTTTTTACTAAAATATTTGCCTTTTATCATTTTTTTACTTTCAAGCAATTTTTTAGTTGTTGCACTTGAATTCTTAATAAACAAAACACATTGCGTTCCATTTTCTCTCTTCTGATACATCAACCAAAAAGTGAACCAATCATATGTATTATCCGTCCTTTTTACTCTAAAAAACCTTTCTTTATATGAAATCTGTTCTCCTTTAAAATCAATTTTTAAATCATCTGGCTTGAACAATGACAAAAATTCATCTTTTTCCTTAGGATACAAACTTTTTCTTATAAACTCATCTATAGTTATATCCAATTTATTATCTATTATTCTTCTATTAATATTCATCCCGTTATAATATAGGTTTTCTATTCTATTATCTTTAAAATCAACTAAGTCAATACAAACAAACATTGAATATAACATTTTAGTATAAACATTCAACCATTTTCCCTTTTCAAAACCTACATCATAGAGAGAATGCGCAACGGAAATCAAATATGCGTGCGTTTTTCTATGTATATTTGTTGCAATGTAGTTTATCTTCAAATTACATAAATAACCATTTTTTACTAAATCAATACTTTTTTCTTCTTTCTGAAGGCGCGCACTCTTTCCTATAGAAATAATATCTTTTCTTCTGTCGAATAAACCCCTATTAAAAAAGTCTTCATTTTCACTCAGCGTATCTGTTCCTAAATCTTTTATAAATTTTAAGTATTCTTCATTAGCTATAATATATGTAATTGCTCCTCTGTGATATTCAACTACAGCAAGTGGAAAGCCTGATGAAAAAGCGAAATTTGTTTTTTCATTAAATTCCTTCTTATAATCACGCAATAAATTATCATCTCTCACTATTGATTCAACATTAATGTTCATAAGTGGATTACTATTTAGCAAATTAATCCTATTTATTATAACGTTGTATGCAACATCTGGACCAACTTCCTTCTGGATGTTGTTTTTTTCAATATTTTCTATCGCATCATTATAGGGCAATGGCTTTCCAAATAAAAAACCCTGCATTTTCTCGCATCCAATAGAATGCAAAAATTCTACCTGCTTTTCTGTTTCAACCCCTTCTGCAAGAGTTCCCATAGACAATTGTTTGGCCATATTCACAATAGACGCCAAAATAACTTTACTTTTTTCATTAGAATCAAAATCCTTCAAAAAATTCATATCAATCTTTAAAAAATCAAAATTAAAATCCTTTAACGCATTAAATGAAGAATAGCCACTTCCAAAGTCATCCATCCATACCTGATAGCCCGCATCATGAATTTGTTTGATTTTTTTATTTATAACTTCTACGTTTTCGCTAATTATACTCTCTGTAATTTCAAAATGAATCAATGCCTTTGGAATTCCACTTTTTTTTACCTCTTGCTCTATTATTTCTAATATGTCACACATTTCAAAATCCAACTTAGATAAGTTCACAGAAATCGGTTCAAATATTTCGTTATTCTTCTTTAATTCAACATATTTTTGACACACATATTTTATTACATAAATATCTATTTTATGTATTAAATGTGCCTTTTCCAAAACTGTAATAAACTCATCTGGATTAATACTGCCATAAATTGGATCATTCCATCTTGTCAAGCTTTCCCAACCACACAACTCTCGTGTTAATGTTCTAATTATTGGTTGAAAATATACTTCAATATACTTGTTTTCCAATGCTTTATCTAAACTTGTTATTATATAATGTTCTTTTTTCTCTTTTTTTGCAACCTTATCATCGTAATAACAGTACGTCAAATCATACCTACTTTTTACATTTTGACAAGCTAACTTTGCTTTATCTATAGCATTTAATATATCTTTATCGGTTACATTTATATCTGAATATTTGCCATAAGACGAACTATTGTAAATCTCTTTTCTATCTGATGGATTTTCTAAGCAATAAATACCGACCTTAAGATAAACTTTTTCATTTTCATGATATTTTTTTACACGATTATTCAATTTTATAACTTCGGCTATAACATTCATACTATTAGTAAAAACAGCAAAATGATCATCATACAATCTAGCAACAGTCTGTGATTCAAAAATATCAACTAATTGTTCCGCAATGTATTTTAAAAACAAATCCCCCTCTAAAAAACTATATTCTTCATTGAAATACTTAAAACCATTTACATCAATAAATAATAACGAAAACATTTCATCTGTCTTAGTTTTTATTGCATCATCATATTTTTTCTTTGCAATCTCCTTAAATTTATAAATATTATTTAGTTTTGTTAACCCATCAATATTAGAATCATTTATAGCGCTTCTTAAATCATTTCTTCTTATTTCCTTACTATTATCTTCACGGCTATTAAATAACAAATCAATTTCGTACTCATCATACACCTCATCATTTTTATTTTCTAACAGCAAAAAGAAAGCATAAATATCCTTTGTATCATATTTTAAAATCATTTGTCTATTCACACAAATTTTATGCTTTTTTTTACAAGATCCAATATAAATATTAAAGTATTCCTCTCGGTACGTTATTCCTTCTTCATAATCTTCTATCAACTTTTCCCTATCAAAAAAATCAGAAGCAATCTGTTTACTATCATCTTCAACATTATATATAACTAAATTTTTATAAGCCACTTCATAATTCATATGAGACATTTTAGAATCTTCAATCGGTGAACTAATACCACAAACATGAAAATCAACTATTGTATTTTTTGATATATTTATTGTAAAGAAACATGATTTTTTAACAAATTGGCTAAACGAAAAATATTTCGACTCCTTATTATTATTCTTGTTTGCTAACCATAAATAAACCGAATCCATAAAGTTTTTACTTTTTCCTTTTTTCCTACCTTCAATGCTACAAAGAAAGTCTCCCATTATTTTTCACCCCACTTCAAAACCCATGTCTCTATATAATTACCTGCTATTGTCTCTTATCTATATCGGCTTTTTTAAAATTCAACTGTCTATTGACATATTAAAAAATATAACAAAAAAGCCGAATACACCTAGACCTCTCATTACTACGTGTATTCAGCCTTTACAATTTGAATCCATTGCTTTCATAAAAAATATTCACCCCCACGCAAATATCTTTACTTTAAAAATTATATCTCTGTATTAATATAACTTGCAATGAAATCCTTATATACATACTATTTTTCTTCACTCTGCTGTGAAGTTGTTATGCCATAATAAACCTCAAAATAAATTTCTAATCCAGACATTTAAATCCCCCCTATTCTTTTTTTAATTAAATATACCCTACATCTAATAGTATAACATATTTTTAAATTTTTTCTATATTTTTTCAAAATTTAATTCACAAAAATTCTATTGTTTTTTTATGCAAATTTGATTGATTTATTAAAAGACAATTTTGAATTGTTTTTTTTATCTAACTATTTATATTTATAAACCAATATTTTTGTTATATTTTACAAATGCTTAAATAATACATATAAAAGATTATAAATAATAAAAATTTAATACCGAAATATTAAATGCTTATAAATTTTGATATTATATAAAAAATAACAAAAATAATAAAAGCGAAGTTTTATAAAAGAAGGAAAACGGTGAAAGAGCTATGGAAGAAAAAAAATATGCAGTTCTAATTGACTCAGAGAATATTTCTGCCAAATACATAAGTACTATTCTTGATGAAATGACACGTTATGGTGTCGTAACATACAAACGTATTTACGGTGATTGGACAAGTCCTCAATCAGCATCATGGAAGAATGTACTCTTTAAATATTCTCTCACACCTATTCAACAATTTAATATCGTTTCCGGAAAAAATACGACAGATTCCGCTTTAATTATAGATGCAATGGATATTTTATATACAAACAACGTTGATGGATTTTGCATTGTTTCAAGCGACAGTGATTTCACACGATTAGTATCTCGACTAAAAGAATCCGCAATGGAAGTTATTGGTATGGGTGAATCCAAAACTCCTCGTTCATTTAAAGTTGCATGTACTATTTTTACTGCGCTAGATTTATTATTAGATCAATCTACCGATATGAATTCAAACTATAAATCAGATTCGAACGACCTGACAAAAACCATTTATTCCACTGGTTCTTCATCCGACAATAATTCAACAAACTCGCTTAACATAATTGAAAAAATCAGCTTGGACTCAATTGAAAACTCAATCATTGAAATTGTAACTGAAAATAATAATAAAGGACGTGTTACTGAACTTGGAGAAATTGGGAATAGACTTCAAAAAAAATATCCAGATTTTGACGTGAGAACTTATGGATACAGCTCTCTTTCGACCTTTATGCAAGAAATAAAGGCAGTTGAATTACGTAGAAGAAATAACAATACAGTTACAATTCATTTAATTAATAACAAATCATTCCGAGATAAAATTGTTAATTTTATAATTGAAATTGTATCTGAATATGGCGACAATGGAATAGATTTAGGTTTACTTGGAACAAAAATACATAATAAATATCCAAATTTTAAAGGAAAAGAATTTGGATACTCGACACTTTCAAAATTTATCTCCTCTATTCCTAATTTGACAATCGTTGCATTTGACTCAACGCGTAATTATGTATATATTAATAATAGAAAGAAATAATCTCTGTAACCTATATAAAGATTATTTTTTAATGAACAAAAAGAAAAACTAGAGGTAATACTTATGCAAAGACGTCAATTGATATTCAGTGGTCGCGTTCAGGGTGTTGGTTTTAGATTTACAGCCGGTAATATTGCTTCCGATTTAGGTTTAACGGGATGGGTAAAAAATAATCTAGATGGAACAGTAACAATGGAAGTGCAAGGAGATTCTTTAAAAATATACCAACTAATTAAAGAACTTAAAAATGACGGCTACATTGAAATTGAGCACATCGAAAGCTGTTCAAAAGATATTGTTGATAATGAATCAAAATTTCGTACAATTTATTAACCATAAAAATTTAATTATTATAATTTCTTAACTAAAAAACAAACCACTATTAAATAGCAGTTTGTTTTTTTTAATCATTACTTTTCTCTAAAAACTTTAAAACTTATATATACTAATTTTTATTATTTTCGAACTTTATTTCTGTTACGATTTATAACAAATATTTCTATAAATTTTTAACTTCCTTATAATCAAACAATAATGATTTTATAATTTTCTTAAAATTTGTAACGCATCAGCTTCTATTATTAGTTTACCATGTTCTTCAATAAAAGCTTTTTTTTCTGCTCCTGTATAAGCACCATCTGCATATTCATCAGTAATAAAAGACAGGCTTTTTACCTGATTATCAGTCAAATATCCTATTTCAATTAATACAATGTATGAACCATTTAATCTATATAAGCGATTTGGAATTCTTCTATCTATGTTAACCTTCTTTGAGAACTCTTCCAAATTATTAAAAGAATTAAAAACCAGTAGCCCTTCTACTCTATCTTCTGGCTGAATCTCTTCTATACGCTCTCTTTCATAATCCCTATCTAGCTCACATGGATCTAGATGTGTTTCTGAAAAAGTCAAAGCAATCGTATGATTTGGTCTAAAATTGGCTCTTACTTTCTTTACTCCAAGTTCCAAGTCAATATGAAATTCCTTTTCCGCCATGTTGAAAATATGGTGCATAAACTCTTGTGTCTTTTCTCCATTCGACATGATATCATCCATGGTATAACCCAAACCTATAATCTCTTCTTCTGTAACAACGCATTGAATGGTGTGATTTCCCACTCGTGAAAACTCTATAATGATTCACCGCCTTTCTCAGAAAATTTGCTTTGTTTTTCTTTTATTGGATTGTTACCCTATATTTCGGCACGAAATACGTCAATATTCTTCACTTTAGAAAAGTTTAACACTTTTAATATTTGGCAAATTGATATTAATTTTATCTTAATATTATTTGATATTATTTAATTTTTCGCAATTAAAAAAGCGATTTTATATTCGCTAATACTTATCCATTGATAAAAAAACAAAAAAACTCTAGACTTAAAATCTAGAGTTTAAAGTGGACTAGATGGGAGTCGAACCCATGTCCGAAATACGATTCATTGTACTTCTACGAGTGTAGTAAGTCCTTTAACATTCCCTCCGTTGTTCGAGGACTAACACCCTAACAACTTCAGTAGCTTCATAATACGCCCATAAGTGCAAAGCTTAACCTATGTCGTTTCCTACATGTTCGAAGCCTGGGTCTTAATGTGTAGGTGCACTAAGTCAGACTGCTGCAACTAGGCAGCTAATGCTAAATTATTATCTTCAGCGTTTAATTTTAATTGTGCCATTTAACGCATTGCATACGGCTCGCTTCTCCAACTTCACGTACCCCGTCGAAACCATTACTAGCCCAAATTTCTAATTTTGAAATCTCTCAAGGCCTCTCTTTTTTGATCTCTCTTAGCAATGTCCTGACGTTTATCATACAACTTCTTACCTTTTGCTAATGCAACTTCAACCTTAACAAGACTTCCTTTAAAATACACCTCAACTGGTACAATAGTATAACCCTTTTGAGCAATCTTCCCAATCAATTTCTGTATTTCTTTTTTATGCATTAAAAGCTTTCTTGGTCTAAGAGGATCTTTGTTAAAAATATTACCTTTTTCATAAGGACTTATATGCATACCATACAAAATCACTTCTCCATCCTCAATATGGATAAATGATTCCTTAATAGAGCATCTTCCCATTCTCAACGCCTTAACCTCTGTGCCAGCCAAACTAATTCCTGCTTCATATATCTCCTCAAGGAAATAATCATGACGAACTTTTTTATTATTTGCAATAAGCTTTTTAGATTCTTTAGCCATAGTTAACTCCTTTCGTCGATATATTTTACTTTTACAGCCACAAACATTATTATACACCAAAATCTAATCTTTTGCAACTAATTAAAGAATTTTCTCACTATACACAAAACTATTTAAAGCACAAATCCTCACTACATGTTCTCTAAAGTAAGAAAACATATAGTGAGGATTAATATCTCTCTAATTAATCGTTGACTCACATAAGCCACCAATATTTCATAAACTGTGTATAATAATCACTATACCAAAGCTTTAGAATTCTGCATATGTAAATTTTGGTGTTTCTATTATTCCACTATACATGGCAAATATAAAAAGAATCATCATGATTAAAAAATATTTTAAAACTAAAATAATAAATTCTTTTGTCTCTTTTTTCATGACTTACCACCTTTATAAAAGTTATATAATCTTTCATTAATTACAACCCAACCTAAATTCCAAGGGTGAACTGCATCGCTTGTGAGATACTTGTCATATGAATACTTTGACAAATCATCAAATTTAACATTATATTTTGATGCAATTTTTTTAACATTTTCAGATAAAACTGTTCTTTTATCTTTAGTCATTCCTGTATAATCATACCATCTACCATTAACAGGTAATAGTACAATATCCAACTCTATGTTCTGTGAATTGCACAATCTAATAAAATATTCTAAATCTTTGTATTCTTTTGATTGTTCCCATGAATCCTTATTATGTGAACCTTTCAATCCTAGAATGTTCAATTCTAATTTTGAAAAATTACTATCTCTCATTGTAAAATCATTATGTGATTTTTTTTCAGAAAGCTTTGTTGCTTTTTTTAACATTGTTTCATTTTTAAAATCAATTTTATGTTTATTAGCATACTTTTTCTTTCTGCCCTTACCATACAATTTATGATCTAAATTATATGATGTTTTTACTGTAATATAATCTTTTTGTCTTGCATATCCTTTATAAAAGTTATAACGAAATTCGTCTATACTTGAATCGTTATTTCCAAGATTGATACTATTACATAATTCTACTTTAGACTGCAATCCCTCGTTCTTAGATAAAAGTTTCTCAGAACGTTTTGCATAGTATTCTTTAATATCTCTTGGAATAGTCTTGTTTTCCATAAAGTGATAATATTCTGTCTCAGAGAATCTCAACTCAAAATGCTCTGGTGAAATTCCCTTTTTGTAAAACCATGTTGGAGACAGGAGCATAACAACTTTTTTATTATTCATCTGTTCTCCAACAGAACCAACAGCAATTCCATGTAATAAAGTTTGATTATATGAACTACCAATTGTCATCCAATTTTTGCTGTCTTTTGCACACATATTCATTGGATGATATTTAGAATTACGTCCATGCGCAAACTCAGATGATCCACAAATAATCATAGTATCATCACCAATATTCTGACTAATTGCCTCATACGATCTATCTTTATAAGCACTATTCCACATACCCATGCTTTTATCATCAGTATATAACTTATATGATAATGATATCTCAAATATTACCAAAAAAACAGTAAACAACAATGCTGCTACTATAAATGCTTTGATTTTTTTCATTTTGTCACACCTTAACTCTTATGATTTATTGTAACTTAGATTTTACTTTATCAATAATCTTTCTTGGTGTATTCATTTCTTCTCTTGTTACCTCTGAAGGTGAAATTACAACATCAAGTTCTGATTTAATATCAACTAACAATTCAGAATAATCTAATGAATCAAGTAATCCTTCTTCTAATAAATCGATATCTAAATCTTCTCTTACAACTTCATCTCCACATAATTCCTCTAAAATACTCAAAATCTTTTCTTCCATCTTTTTAACCTCTTTCTTATAATTTTTATAATAAATTTTTAAAACCAAATTCTGCACTAACAACTTGTTCTAGTTTAATGCACTTTAACTTTTATAGCACTCTACTATATTAACTTTCCTGAGAAAATTAAGAAACCAAACATTACAACGTTAAATGTCACAAACCATTGAATTGCATGGTACCACTTTTTCTTCTTATTTTTCTTATGAAATTTAGATTTTTTCTCATAAATTTCTGTAATTGCCAATAATACACCATGGTAAACACCATATACAATATAGTTTAAATCTGTTCCATGCCAAATACCCATTACTGACATATTAATTAAGAAAGCAAGCGAAGCTCTGTTTAATTTTTTCTTTGGACATTTCTTTTCTGTCATTTTCATTACTATTCTAGTAAAGATAAAATCTCTAAACCAATGAGATAATGAAATATGCCATCTATCCCAAAACTCTTTTAAATCCTTACTAACAAAAGGTTTATTAAAGTTTTCTGGTAGTTGTATACCAAATATCATTCCTGCACCTACTGCCATATGTGAATAGCCGGCAAAATCGAAAAACATATAGAATCCATATACATACATATATCCAATTAATTCTAAAATATCACTTGTTCTTTCTAATCTTAACATTGCTTGATAGAAAAGAGCTGCAAAAACCGTTTTATACATTGCTCCCAAAAGGATTCTAAAAATCGCAGTTCCTAAATTATCTAAATACTCTTCTTTTGAAATTCTTCTTTTTAAGTCTTCCTCAAATCTTCTACTTCTATCAATTGGTCCAGATGTAATTGTAGGGAAAAATAGGAACAAATAAGCAAAATCAAACAATTTTACATCTTCTATTAATCCGTCATAAATCTCAATTATAATCTGTGTACCTTTAAATGTCATATAAGATATGCCTAAGAAGGCAAATATCTTTAAATGTCCTGGTAGAACAGGCAAAAACTTATTTAACATTAATGGTAATAATGATAAGAAAACAAAAATATAATATGTTTTTGCATTTCTACCTTTTGCTTTATATATTCTTAAATATTCACGAATGATAAAATATTCAAACAGACAAAATATAACCAAATACATTATTGCCTTTGGTGATTTCATAAGTGCTAAGAAAACGAATACCAATGTTACAAAAAAGCCATAATACTTAATATTCTTTTCTTTAATTCCTAGAATAATTGCTGGAATCGATAATAAAACCAATGCACTAAAAAATGTATATCCAGTAAATAATTCCATACTACACTAATGTCTCCATTCTTTTATAATCAATTTTTCCATTGTTAGTTAGAGGCATCTTATCTAACACAACAATTTTCTTTGGAACCATATACTTAGGAATCATCTCTTGAAGTTGATTTCTAACATATTTTCTACTATCATAATCTTCATTTAATTTATCACTAACAATAAATGCAACTAATTGTTTAATTACTCCGTCAACCTTCTTTGGAATAACAGCCGCCTGAGTGATTTCTTTTATTTTTGTCAAATTAGACTCTATATCACCCAACTCAATTCTATACCCATGAAGTTTAACCTGTCTATCAATTCTTCCCAAGAAGAAAATCATGCCGTCTTTATTCTTGTAGCCAGCATCACCTGTGAAGTATGCAGGTACCTCTCTACCTTTGTAAATAATAGTCTTAAACGCTTCAGCAGTTTTAACCGGATTCTTATAATATCCAATACTCAATGTATTACCTAGAATAACTAATTCGCCTATTTCATCGCTTTTAGCTAACTTAACTTCCTGACCTTCTGTTGAATCAGCTAAAATCAAAATTTCTGTACCATGTTTTTCATATCCGATTGGAATTGATTTTTCATCTTCTAATAATTCTTTAGTCACCTCAATTGATGTAACTGCAACTGTTGACTCTGTTGGACCGTAAGTGTTAATAATCTTAGCCTTTGGAAATCTTTCCATTAATTTTTCTGAAGTTTCTTTTGATAAAGTCTCTCCACAGAACATAAAGAACTTAAGACTATCAAGTTCTTCTTCAGAATATGAAGGTTCAGATAAACACATCGCAGCAAATGATGGAGTTGAAACCCAATAGTTAACCTTATTTTCTTTAATATATGAAACTAGAGCAGCTGTATCTTGTTGCAACTCTTTATCTACAGAAACTAATGTTCCACCACTAACTAAACTTGTATATGTATCCATTACTGATAAATCAAATGAATATGGAGCTTGATTCAAGAAATTTTTTCCATGTTTTGCTCCAATTGAATCTCCTACTTCAGTTGACCAATCTAAATAGTTTTCTAAACTTGATCTAGTAATTTGAACACCCTTTGGCTTTCCTGTACTTCCTGATGTAAAAATAATGTAATATACACCATCTTGTTTCAAATATGAATCTTCTGAAACATTTTCTAAAACTGTATCATCTTTTTCTTCAAAAACAACATCTAATAAAGCATTAACATCAATAAAGTTAACATTTGACATTTTATATGTATATTCATTAACCTTTTCAACTTCTGACACTCTTTGAGAATCCTCTTTACAGATACGTTCTACTAAATTCTCTGTCATCAAAACATACTCATTTTCAACTGTTTCGATAATATCTTCGATACGCTCTATTGGCATACATCTATCCACTGGACAGTATGTTCTACCTGATTTAGTACTTCCTAAAAAAGAAGCAAGCATCAAAGGATTTTTATGTCCATAAATAACAATAGGATTTGCTTCATTTTTACCAGAAACATTTTCTTTAATCCATTGAGCAATCTGCTCTGATTTATTCCACAATTGTAAGTAGCTTAATTGTCCCACACGAGATTTAAAAACTACTTGTTTTCCATTCTCAATAGCCTGTGTTTTAATATTTTCAATAATATTCATTAGCTATCTCCTTCCTGCTTTTATATGCATTACTGCATAGTAATTTTTTTACAATAATATTTCTTTGCGGATAATTTTATTTTTTTAACAGATAGTATTCTAATATACAAACCTTAGATTAATCTAAAAAGTTTCTTAAGATTTCTTAAGGTTTGCCTTAAGATTTCTTTATTCTATCTATATATTTGTTGAAAAACAGCAAAAAAAACGTAATAATCACTCTAGAATATATCTAAAGTAACCATTACGTTTATCTTAATCTTTTTAATCGTGTCAAATTTTCTAAATATTTTTTATTTCTGCAAAAAAATTTTATCTATAATAATAATTTATTTAGTTATTAAACTTTGATTATATTTTTTATGTGGTTATTTAAACTTTTTCTTCTTGGCCACTTCGTTTTTCAATAAAGAATAACACTGCAATCAATAAAGCTATAGATATAACTAAATTAATTATTGTGTTTTGGATAATTCCTGCAAATATATATGAAACCATTGATACAGCCGCAACTGTCAAAACATAAGGCAACTGCGTCGAAACATGATTAACATGACTACACTGTCCACCAGCCGAAGCCATAATCGTTGTATCTGAAATTGGTGAACAATGATCTCCACATACAGCTCCAGATAAACATGAAGCAATTGAAATAACCATCATCTCACCTGAAGGGAACACACCTACAACAATTGGAATTAAAATACCAAATGTTCCCCAAGAAGTACCTGTAGCAAAAGAAAGTCCCATTGCAACAGCGAAAATAACAGTTGGCAAGAAAATAGTAAACGCTGATGCTGATGTTCTAACAAGTGTTGATACATATTTCTCAGCGCCAAGTGTTTTTGTCATTCCTGATAGAGTCCAAGCAAATGTCAAAATAATTATTGGAGAAACCATTGACTGGAAGCCCTCCGAAATACAGCTCATAAATTCTTCAAAACTTAAAACATCTCTATACATATAAAGAATAAACATAAATATCAATGTTACAAAAGCGCCCATTACTAATGCTGGTTGTGCTTCAGCGTTTGCAAAAGCATCAACAAAATTATTATCACCTGTAAAGAATTTACCAGTATAAAGCATAAATAATGCACATGTTAAAATCAACACAATAACAGGTAAAACCAAATCAATAACTTTTCCTTTATGATTAACTACTTTTTCTTTTTCGCTTGCATATGGTCTTTCTGGTGTTGTATACAAATCACCTTTTATTGCATTCTCTTCATGAATTCTCATTGAACCATAATCGATTCTTCTTATTGTAATATAAGCAAGCATGATTAACGTTAATAGTGCATAATAATTGTATGGAATTGTTCTCAAAAACACAACAAATCCATTAATATTTGATCCTTCTGGAACCGAAGAAGTAACTGCTGCTGCCCATGAACTAATTGGAGCAATAATACAAACCGGAGCTGCTGTTGCATCAATAATATATGATAGCTTAGCTCTAGACACTTTATGACCATCCGTTATCGGACGCATTACACTACCTACTGTTAAACAGTTAAAATAATCATCAATAAAAATCAAAATTCCAAGAAACATAGTTGCTAATTGTGCACCCGTTCTTGTCTTTATGTGTTGCTTTGCCCATTCACCAAAGGCAACTGATCCTCCTGCTCTATTCATAAGCGAAACAATTATTCCTAATACTACTAGGAAAACCAATATTCCCATATGAGTACTATCTGTCAATTGTTCTACCATTCCAATATCTTTTTTGAATAACATGGTATGCATAGCTAATTCAAGATTAAAATTTGAATAAATAACTGCTCCACACACAATACCAACAAATAATGATGAAAAAACTTCCTTTGTAATCAAAGATAGTGTTATAGCTATAATTGGTGGTAAAAGTGAAAAAAATGACTTTTCTGCAAAGCTACTATAATCTTTTAGATTTGTCATGTCCACCGGACAAGCAAACGTGTAAATTGCCAAAAGTAAAATTACAAGCATCAAAATCAACGAAGTTTTTTTCTTTCTGTTCATAATTTTTCTCCCATCTATAAATACTTTTATTCTCTACTATGAAAAAGCAAAGTAACAATATAAAATAGTGTGTTCTGTACATCCTCGTACACGGAACACACTATCCTAATAATAATATGTATATAGTCTTCACGTCAAGTATTTTTTTACTTTTGATTACCCAACTCTAAATTTAGCCCACCATCTTCATTTAAAATTATCTTCATTGGTTTCACATAACAATTATAAAATTGTTCTAGTTCCTTTTCTGATAGATTAACTCTAGTCTCATTGGAAATTTTCTGAAAAATGTCATTAACATTAAATGCTATATTTGCCTCAATTGCCTTTCTAAATTCCATCAGTAAGACTCGTCTTCTTATATCAACCTCTCCTGAATAAAAATTCTCAATATATGAATAATGTATATTTGCACTTTCAACAATCTCTCTCATCTTATGCCCAAATTTTTCTTTTTCAGCAAAAATTAAAAATTCAACATCTGGTAAAGTATTAATTAACCCCCAAAAATCCGAATCAGAACTTATTAGAATAAAAGAATCAACATGATTCACATAATGTTCCTTACATGTTTTAGCGGTTAATACTATGTCCACTAATGATTTTTCCTTGGTAACGCGTTCTGTTGAAATATGCTCAATTTCAATTTCTGTTACTAACTGATCAAAAATATTCCATGCCTTTACAGTATTTTGATCATCAACTAATATTATTTTATTTATTTTGGCAGTAAGGCTATCATTCATATTGTTAAAAACAGATGCTAACATATATGGATCAGAATTCTCACAGTCACAAATTGCATCTACTATTTTCCCATTTTGAATAAATTCTTTAATATTTAATTTAGACTCTGAAGAAATATCTGACACTCTACTAACGTCTTTAAAAACATCTCCATTTCTCTGATATAACAATTCCAAAAATTTCTTGTCATTATATAAAATATTTCCCTCATCTTTTGGATTTTTCCAATTGATATACATTTTATATGGGTACTTGTTAACATTAGGATAATAAAGTTCCATAGCAGCTTTCGTACCCTTTTCAGTGTAGCCATTAGGCATCAAAAACAAATCTTTTATATAATCCCATACAATCCAATCCGGAAATAAATTTTTACAATAAAAAATATGTCCTGCAATCAAACGATTTATATCAATTATATACTGAGAAAGTTTTTGCTTATTATACTTAACTATATCAATATCATCATCTCTAAGATTGGTTATAGCTTCTTTAATGTATTTGTTGTCAATTGTATTAAGCGTTTTAAACTCATACTTCATAGCATCTTTTATAAATTTAAAATTTCTTTCTATAGTTGTTCTCAAAATACATAAATTACGAATTATTCTTGCATCCTTATTTTGCTCTAATTCTTCAAATATTTCTAATTGTGGCGACTGATTATCATATTCAAAAAATATTTTTTTAACCCCAATTAAATATGCAATTTTTGATATTATCTCTCTATGAGAATTAATCTCTTGCAATTCTTCTGGAACAACTTTTTTTGTTTTATCAGCTTCAAAAATTTGATTTTTCTCAGAAACATGATTATTTTTATCTTTTTCCTCAAAAATAACATCAAATTCTTTACTATATTCCTTTTCCATCAATTCCCCCCCTAAAAATAAACACCTATCACAACTTTATACACAAGCTCCATATAACTCCACTCTATACGTATGATAAAGCGCCTTTTACATCTTCTATAATATCTTCTACATTTTCAATTCCGACTGAAAGTCTAACTAAATCTGGAGCAACTCCACCTTTAATCAATTCTTCGTCAGTTAATTGTCTATGTGTTGATGATGCTGGATGCAAAATACATGTTCTAGCATCTGCAACGTGTGTTGCTATCATTACAACATTAAGATGTTTCATAAATTCTTCAGCTTTTTTACGTCCACCTTTTATACCGAATGATATTACCCCACATGTACCATTTGGCATATATTTTTGAGCTCGTTCATAATACTTATTTCCTTTAAGTCCTGGATAATTAACCCAAGCGACTTTATCATTTTTCTCTAAAAATTCAGCAACTTTCTGAGCATTCTGACAATGTCTTTCGACACGTACAGCAAGTGACTCAATACCTAAATTTAATAAATATGCATTCATTGGTGCTGCTGTCGCGCCAAAATCTCTCATTAATTGTGCTGTTGCTTTTGTAATAAAAGCTCCTTCTTTTCCGAATTTTGTTGCATATGTAATTCCATGATATGATTCATCTGGTGTTGTTAATCCAGGGAATTTATTTTTATGTGCCATCCAATCAAATTTACCACTATCTACAATACATCCACCAACTGTAGCATCATGCCCATCTAAATATTTTGTTGTTGAATGTGTTACGATATCAGCTCCCCATTCGAAAGGTCTACAATTAATTGGTGTTGCAAATGTATTATCAACTATTAATGGTACCCCATGTTTATGAGCTACATTTGCAAATCTTTCAATATCAAATACAATTAAAGCTGGATTAGCTATAGTTTCACCAAAAACGGCTTTTGTGTTTGGCTTAAAAGCCTTTTCTAATTCTTCGTCACTACAATCAGGATCAACAAAAGTAAACTCTATCCCCATTTTTCTCATTGTGACATTAAATAAATTAAAACTTCCACCATAAATTGATGAAGAAGCAACAACGTGATCTCCTGCCTGTGCTATATTAAAAATTGAGAAAAAATTTGCTGCTTGTCCAGATGAAGTAAGCATTGCTGCAGTACCACCTTCTAAATCAGCAATCTTCTTAGCAACATAGTCTGTTGTAGGATTTTGTAATCTTGTGTAAAAATAACCTTCTGCTTCTAAATCAAAAAGCTTACCCATATCTTCACTTGTATCATATTTAAAAGTTGTACTTTGAATAATTGGAATCATTCTTGATTCACCATTTTTAGGCTGATATCCACTATGGATACATTTTGTTTCTTTTTTCATTTTTTTCCTCCGTTTATTAAATAAATTTTCACAAAATAAATTTTACCCCATCTTTTTTTTTTATTCAACATTTTTTTGAATTTATGATATATATTTTTATTATTTCTAGTATACTTTTTAATCAAAATCACAACTATAGCAACAATTATTTATTGCATATATCATTTGTGTCGTATTATAATACAAATTATGGAATATGAGGAAAGAAGGTATTTAAAATGACTAAAAAGAGACTTGAAAACATATGGTATTACTACAAAATACACATAATAATTGGAATAATCTTAATAATTGTAATTTACAACGTATGTGGATCATTTTTTAATAAAAAAGAACTTATACTTCAAATTGCACCGATAAATCTTACAATTAATTCTTCTAAACAAAACATTTTTTCAGAAGATTTTAAAAAATCACTAAAAATCACTTCTTCAAAAAAAGAAGTTTTTATTTATGATTCAATTAATCTTTCAGCTCATTCTGGGAAAAAATTGATAATGAATTCTAATGAACAATTACGCTTAACATCGTATTCTCAGGCAAATTCTCTGGATATTGTCATAATGGACGACGATGCTTTAAAATATTTATGTAATAATGGATTTTTATGTGATTTAGAAAAACTAACAAAGAGAAAAAACAAAACATTATATAATAATGTAAAAAATAATTTAGTTTCAACAAAAGATGTAACTAATGACAATGGAAAATATAGCAAATACAAATGCGCTTTACCAATAAATAATGCAAACTATTTTAAAGGCAATAATAAAACACTTTATGTTGGAATAATTACAGATTCCGAAAAAAAAGACTTAGATTTAAAATATCTTGATTATATCAATAATTTATAAAAACAAACAATAACTAAGAAGTAATCAACTATATTTTTCAAAACAATGTTTTCCTCTGTACATGATACTTATATTTCCTGTACAGAGGGAAAAATTTTATGAACAACACTCTATTACTAAACATATATATATTTGCATGCATAACTTTACTTATAAAAACTACATATCTACATGTAAAAACTACATATCTACATGCTAAAATAAGTTAAAACTTCATCTGATTTTTTTCTTTTTGGTGCATAATTATCTATTGCTTTTTCTTTTTCTTTTTTTTTTGTGCCACGAGCTTTTTCTTTACGATCTCTTAGTTTTTTCTCTTCAATCATTTCGCAGATTTTTAACAATTCAATGTAGCAATCCACTCGAACTCTAAGAGATTCTTCATCTAACGGTCTTCTACAAGGCATTTTAGCAATAATATGCCCTTTTCTTTTTAAATACACGTTTCTAGTATCTTCTTCCTGATAAACCTTGTATCCTCTATGACAAAACTCAACAGATTTCATTTCATGATCTAACATAATACAGTTCCTTCCAATGTTACTACAAAAACAACATTAATTGTTTTTTCTTTTTATCACGGCTTGCTTTAATATATTACTATTTCAACATAAATTCAATAGAGTTATTGGTTTTTTTTTTTTTTTAATAATTAGCTCATTTTTTATTTATTTTTCTTTTATACTCTTTATATTTTATTTATTTTTCATTTTTTTATATATTATTGTAAGTATTTCGTATACGTTGTTTAAAAACAGAAGCATACATATTCCCTATCATATCAAACGTTATATCTTTTTCCAACTTTATAATTTGTTTAATACAATATTATGTCAGATAAAAATTGTAAAAAATATGTTTGTAGTGAAATTGCCTAAGTCAATGAATAATTATATTTGTTTTTTCTAGTATATTTTTTTTAAGTTTTATGATACACTATTATAGTTCAGTTTATAAGGAGGCACTGAATTTCGAAAAGTTAAAAACTTTAGCGCCATGTACCAATTCTAGAATTGGTTGACGAGGTTCCAAGTTATCGAATTATTCGGCGGATGCTTGGACGTTTTTATATGGGAACGCATGTAGCAACAAAATAAGGGGGTAACCTTTTAACAAAAAACTACATCCATATAAATTATAGTTATACAAAAGGAGATTTTATAAAACATGTGTGGAATTATAGGTTTTACAGGAAAGAAAGAAGCCCAAGATATTTTGTTAGATGGATTAGCAAAGCTTGAATACAGAGGTTATGATAGTGCTGGTATCGCCTTCTTCAAAGATAATGGAGGACATATTTCAATCCGAAAAACTGCTGGTAAAGTAAACGATTTACGTGCTATTTGTGATGACGATAACTCTTCAACTTGTGGTATCGGTCATACAAGATGGGCAACTCATGGTGGAGTATCTAATTTAAACGCTCATCCTCATAAAGTTGGAAAAGTAACTTTGATTCATAACGGAATCATTGAAAACTACCACGAAATTATTGAAAAATATGAATTACAGTCATCTTTAAAATCTGAAACAGATACTGAAGTTGCTGCTGCATTATTTGATAAAATGTTTGATGGAGATCCAATTGAAACAATCAAAAAAACAGTACCTCTTTTCAAAGGTTCATTTGGATTCTGTATCATGTTCAAAGATAACCCTGGTAAAATTTACTGTGTAAGAAATGTTAGTCCTATGGTTGCTACTCATACTGAGGAAGGTACATTCGTGGCATCTGATTTAACTGCATTTATTACATTCTCTAGACGTTATTTTATTGTTCCTGAATTTACTATTCTCACAATGGAAGACAATGGATTTACTCTTCAAGATTTAAAAGGAAATCCTGTTGAACCAGAATATTTAGAAGTAAACTGGGACGTTACAGCAGCTGAAAAAGAAGGATATCCTCATTACATGATTAAAGAAATTCACGAACAACCTCGTGCAATCAATCGTACTATCAGCCCAAGAATCAAAGATTCTCTTCCATTCTTCGAAGATGATAATATTCCTGATTCTTTCTTTGAGGATTGTTCTGATATAACAATTATTGCCTGCGGTACAGCTATGTATGCTGGAATGGTTGGTAAAACATTCATCCAAAATAAACTTGGAATTCCTGTAAACGTAGCTATTGCTTCTGAATTCAGATATGAAAGACCAGTTATCACAGATAAATCAATGGTAATCGTTGTTTCTCAATCTGGTGAAACAATCGATACTCTTGAAGCTTTAAGATTAGCTAAGAAATATACTCAAAAAACATTATCTGTTGTTAATGTTAAAGGCTCATCTATCGCTAGAGAAAGTAACTATGTATTATATACTCATGCAGGCCCTGAAATTGCTGTTGCTAGTACAAAAGCATACACTGTTCAAGTTGCAAGTATGTACTTATTAGGATGTAAATTAGGTCTTGTAACAAATCGCTTAAGTGTTGAAGATGCTAAAGAATTTATTAACAACCTTACAAAAGTACCAGAAATGATTAAAACTGTATTGACTCAGGAAGATAAAGTTGCAGAACTTACAAAACGTATGACAAACGCTACAAATGCCTTCTTTATCGGTCGTGGATTAGACTATACTCTTTCTATGGAAGGTTCTTTAAAATTAAAAGAAATTTCATATATCCACGCTGAAGCTTATGCAGCTGGTGAATTAAAACACGGTACTATTGCTTTAATTAGTGATGGTGTTCCAGTTATTGCAATTGCTACACAGGATCATGTTTATAGCAAAGTTATTTCAAACATCAGAGAAGTAAAAGCCAGAGGTGCTTATGTAACTCTTATTAGTAAAGATGAAGTTATCACAGATAAAACAATTTGTGATGTACACATTCATATTCCACCTGTTGCAGATGAATTTACAATTTTCGAATCTGTTGTAATTTTACAAATGATTGCTTACTACACATCAACAGGTAGAGGTGTAAATCCAGATCAACCTAGAAACCTTGCTAAATCAGTTACAGTAGAATAATATAACTCACTGTATTTAACTAAAAATGCTTCATTATTGAACTCTGTTCTCTAATGAAGCATTTTATTTTTTTCTGATTATTTTTTTATACTATTTATTATATAACTTTTTATATTGTTTTATTCATTCTTCTTATTCCATATTGTGTTATATTTCTTTTCTCACATGGCGATGTTCCACACATATACAACTATGCTTTATGAATAACATCTAGAATTTCTTTCACATTTTCTTGCGTTAATTGTCCTGGTGCACTTTTTTTACCTAATGTTGCAAATGTAATAGCAGAGCCAAATATTTCGCCAGTTATTCTTGATATTGTTCCCAATTTTCCCATTGAAATAGTTATCAAAGGTTTATTAGGATTTTTTTCCTTTACATCACATGTAAATTTAAGCAACCTTACTACATCATTTGAATTTTTAGGCATAACTGCTATTTTAACTATATCTGCGCCTGTTTGAAACAAATCTTCATAAATGTGAAATAGCACTGGTTCTTCAGGTGTTTCTAAAAACTCATGATGCGAAACTATTACTTTTTTGTCATTTTCATGTATTCTGGCAATAACTTTACCTGGAGATTTAACTGAAAAACATTCAACATCTATAAAATCAACGACCTGAGATTCTGAAGCAACATCATACAAATCTATCAATTTTGATTCATCAACCTCAATTTCTCCGCCTTGTTGCTTAGTCCTTACTGTATAAATCAATAACATATCCCTTGTATAATCTTCAACAGCCTCTAGAACGTATCTAATCTCATTAGGACTATTTATTTCCTCATATAAATCAACTCTCCATTCTACGGCCTCAATTTTGTTCTCATAACACTCTTTAAATGCAGCTATAATATCATCTTTATTTTTTTCAACAATTGGAACACAAATTATTGGCACCTCATGGTCTCCCTTTAAAATTTTATTCATTAATTCTTGTTTAACATTAATCATAATTAGAAACAACTCCTATTCATTTTTTATTTATTCGTTTTATTTGTTTGGTTTTTTTTCGGTTTTATTTTCTTTTATTACACAAATTAAAATATGCCATCAAGCCAGATACTGTCTTTGAATCTTGTATTTTACCAGAATAAATTAATTCCTCTAACTGGCTTCGACTGTATTCTTCTAAATCAATTTCTTCTTCTTCATCAAGTTTTTGATTTCCAATTGAAAAAATGTTTTCTGCAAGATATACATCTATAAATTCATCACAAAAAGCAACTGTTGATTTTAATTTTAATAGGGGTGAAATTTCATTCGAACTATATCCTGTTTCTTCTTCAAGTTCTCTTTTGGCAGTATCAAATGTATCTTCATTTAAACTATCTCTACAGCCTGCTGGCAACTCTATTGTTTCCCTATCTAAAGCAGGTCTAAACTGTCTAACCAAAAGTATGTTTCCATTTGGCAATACAGGAACAACACACGCAGCTCCCATTCGATGCGAAACAAAATCCCATGTTTCTTGTTTTCCGTTCTCTAATTCCATTGTATCTGCATATATGTCCAAAATTGAACCTTTATATACCAAATCCCTCTTTATTCTTTTTACTTTATAATCTTTCTTCTTGGTCATTTTATTTCTCCTTATGTAGTCTTTATTTATGACTATAAAATCATATATACTATACATACTGTTATATTTTATTCCTATAATAACAAAATGCCAGTAGTTATGACAACTACTGGCAAAAAATTTTTAAATTCTACTTTGCATAATCGGTAACTCTAGATTCACGAATTACATTAACCTTAATCTGTCCAGGATATTCTAATTCATCTTCAACTTGTTTTGAAATATCCCTAGCCATAAGTACCATATCTGCATCGCTTACTTGTTCAGGAACAACCATTATTCTAATCTCTCTACCTGCCTGAATTGCAAATGATTTCTCTACACCCTTATAACCGTTTGCGATATCCTCTAATTGTTTTAATCTATTAGAGTATGTCTCTAATGTTTCACGTCTTGCACCTGGTCTAGCAGCACTAATCGTATCTGCAGCTTGTACTAAACATGCAATTAACGACTCAGCCTCAACATCCCCATGATGAGCTTCAACCGCATTAATCACTAAGCCTGATTCTTTATACTTCTTACAAAGCTCAGCTCCTAATTGCACATGAGACCCTTCCATTTCATGATCAACTGCTTTTCCAATGTCATGCAATAAACCAGCTCTCTTTGCTAAACGTACATCCTCTCCTACTTCTGAAGCTAATAATCCTGCTAACTGTGCCACTTCTATCGAATGTTTCAAAGCATTCTGTCCATAACTTGTTCTAAACTTCATTTTACCAAGTAATCGAACCAACTCTGGATGAATACCATGAACTCCAACTTCTAATACTGCACTTTCTCCAGCTTCATGAATCATTTGGTTTACTTCCTTCTTAGCTTTTTCAACCATTTCCTCGATTCTAGCCGGATGAATTCGTCCGTCTACAATTAACTTTTCTAAGGCAATTCTTGCTACTTCTCGTCTGATTGGATCAAACGCAGATAGTATCACAGCTTCTGGTGTATCATCAATAATTAAATCAACACCTGTCATCGTCTCAAGTGTTCTAATATTACGTCCTTCTCGACCTATGATTCTACCTTTCATCTCATCATTAGGTAACTGAACAACAGATATTGTTGTTTCAGCCACATGATCAGCTGCACATTTCTGAATTGCTGTTATAACATATTCTTTTGCCTTTTTTCCTGCTTCTTCTTTTGCTTGAGATTCCATTTCCTTGATAATCTTAGCAGTATCAAGTTTAACGTCCTCTTCAATGGTTTTTAAGAGATATTCTTTTGCTTGTTCAGAGGTTAATCCGGAGATTCTTTCTAGTTCCTGTAATCTTTGTTCATTTAGCTTTGCAATTTTGTCTTTTTGCTTTGCTAATTGTTCTTCCTTAGCATTAAAACTCTGTTCTCGTCTTTCCATGGCTTCGAGTTTCTTATCAAGGTTTTCTTCCTTCTGATTAATTCTTCTCTCATTACGAGATATTTCAGAACGTCTTTCCTTGATTTCTTTATCAAGCTCATTCTTTGTACGAATTGATTCTTCCTTGACTTCAAGCATAGCTTCTCGTTTTTTCTCTTCTGCTGATTTAACGGCATTATCGATTATTCCACGAGCCTGCTCTTCAGCACGATTAATCTTAGAATCTGCTGATGTCTTCTGATGCCATGATGAAACGAACCACACTAATGCAGCGGTAAGAACAAACGTCACGATACCCACTATAATCGTCGACACAGGAGCACCTCCCTTATTAAATTTTCATTGTACATATAACAAAAACATAACTTTCAATGTCATAATTTACAACACTTAAATTTTATCCTTTTTGTACACTTCTGTCAAGCAAATAGAAGGTTTCAAAGTAAATTTTGTAGTTAATCATCATAAAAATTATCTTTTTTCAACATTTTTAACACATTTGAACTTTTAAAACCCTTCCTAAGTAAAAATGAATACATCCTATTAAAACCTTTTGCATCTGCTTTTTCAATATCAAAGTGTTTTTTTTCAATCCATTTTTTTATTTGATCAAGTTCATTATCCAAATAATATTCTTCTAAAACACTATTAATAATATCTCTGCTTACGCCTTTCCTTTGAAGATCAAATTTGATTTTTTGTTGGCTTCTAGTATCATTATAAAACATGACATAATTTTGTGCATACCTTTCATCATCTAAATAATGATAACTATATAGATAATTAATTGCTATATCAATGCACTCTTCAGGATATGAATTCTTCTTCAACTTATCTCTTATTTCCTGTTCGGTTCTATCTGCTTTTTCCAAAATATGCATAGCCCTTTTAGTAGCTCTTTTTCCAAGAAAATCAGTAAAGAATTCTTTCTGTTTACTACCATCTAATGTACAACCGTCAAATAAATCAAATGTTTTAATATCCCCTTTATAAAGTTCGACCTCTATTCCGTTGTCAAATCTTACTTTAAACTTTTTCTTTGTAATTGGCTTAATTGACGTAACAGATATGTCATTCATTATTTGTTATCCTTTTGTGCTGAATCAGATGCTGCTTTTTTAGCTGTATCTTTTGCTGCTTTGCTATCAGTTTTGTCTGATTTTTCATCTGTTTCTTCTTCATCATTGCTAAAATAATGCTCTCTTACTTTTGCCTCAATCATATCTCTAAATTCTGGGTTTTCTCTTAAATATGTTTTAGCGTTTTCTCTTCCTTGGCCAATCTTTTCACCTTCATAAGAATACCATGCACCTGATTTTGTGATTATATCAATGTTTGCTGCCAAATCAAGAATATCCCCCTCTTTAGAGATACCTTGTCCAAACATAATATCAAATTCTGCTTCTTTAAATGGTGGTGCTACCTTGTTTTTTACAATTTTTACTCTTGTATGATTACCAATCACTTCTCCAGCTTGTTTTAATGTTTCAACTCTTCTAACATCTAATCGAACAGATGAGTAGAATTTTAATGCACGACCACCTGTTGTTGTCTCTGGATTTCCAAACATAACACCTACTTTTTCTCTTAACTGGTTGATAAAAATAACTGTACATTTTGATCTGCTGATAACACCTGTTAATTTTCTCAAAGCTTGAGACATAAGTCTAGCCTGCAAACCTACATGTGAATCACCCATATCACCATCAATTTCAGCTTTTGGAACTAAAGCAGCAACTGAATCGACAATCACAATATCAACTGCCCCTGAACGTACCATTGTCTCTGTAATTTCAAGTGCTTGCTCTCCATTATCTGGTTGAGAAATATATAAATTATCGATATCTACACCTATATTTTTTGCATATGCAGGATCTAGAGCATGCTCAGCATCTATAAAACCTGCAATACCACCTCTTTTTTGAACTTCAGCAACACAATGTAATGCAACTGTTGTTTTACCTGATGATTCAGGACCATATACTTCAATGATTCGTCCCTTTGGAAGTCCTCCTACACCTAATGCTATATCTAAGCTCAATGAGCCAGTAGGAACTGCTTCTACATTCATATCAGCTGCATTTTCACCAAGTTTCATGATAGAACCTTTTCCATACTGTTTTTCAATTTGTGAAATCGCCGCATCTAATGCCTTTAACTTATCTTCTTTTGCCATCTTTTATCTCCTTTTAATCAATGTTCATTTTTATGTTATACTATTTTTGATGTCAAGTAACTTACTCATTTTTATGAAATTATTCGATTATTCCTTACATTAGTCTTCTTCGAACTTTTTTCTTTACTTGATTTGTTTTATTATATACTTTAATTAGTTTTTGCGCGCAAAAAACAAACATAGTTGTAAAAACAAATCAATACATAATAAAACTTCTTAATAAGATTTCTTAACATATAATCTATTTTCTAGTATCAACGGGATTTATAAAATACGAAATATAGAAATATAGAAAATTCATAGAACTTAATAATCTATCACTTGACTTGTATAATAATATCGTGATTCAAATACTTTGTCAATATTTTGTTTATATATTTTTTCTAAAAATTCATCTAATTACTATATCTTTACGAATTACTTTTATCGCCGCCATATAATTATAATACATGTTTGAACCTTTTGGCAAATATAACTACACACATTTTTTTATTTTGATAGCTATTAAGAATCTTTATGATTTTTCTATTATTTATGATTAAATATTTATACATAAAAAGCGATTGAATTTTCGCTTCCTTGCTTTAATTCAATCGCTAAAAATTTTATGATATATAATATGTATAATGTTACAAGCGCCTTTAAATAATTATTAAAGCCAAGACAAATTTGCATAATAACACATAATTAGTCTTGCATTAATTTTTAGAAAACTCTTCTAAAATTAAACCTTCGTTACGATCTAAAGTCATTCCTATACTCCATTCATTAACAAATAATAACAATGGACGTTCTTTCATGTCTTTAACCTTCTTCATATCTGATGTACCTGAAAGAGTATCAATGTTGACGTCTTTTGGATTGCCAATCCAACGAATATACTCATATGGTAAGTTTTCTAATCTTATATCAACATTATACTCACTCTTAAGTCTGAATTTTAAAACATCAAACTGCAGAACGCCTACTACACCTACAATGATTTCTTCCATACCACCCTTGTATTCTTGAAAAATTTGAATGGCACCTTCTTGTGCAATCTGTGTTACGCCTTTTACAAACTGTTTTCTCTTCATTGAATCGATTAATGAACATCTAGCAAAATGCTCTGGAGCAAATGTAGGAATTCCCTCAAAAGAGAATTTATCTTTAGCTGTTGTCAAAGTATCACCTATAGAATAAATTCCAGGATCAAAAATACCTATAATATCACCTGCATAAGCTTCATCAACGATTTTTCTCTCATCAGCCATCATCTGTTGAGGCTGAGATAATTTAACCTTTTTATTGCCACCCTGAACGTGTGTAACTTCCATTCCAGCTGTAAATTTACCTGAACATATTCTCATAAAAGCAATTCTATCTCTATGATTTTTATTCATGTTTGCTTGAATTTTAAATACAAAAGCAGAAAAATCATTTGTAAATGGATCAATTAATCCTTTATCAGAATTTCTTGCCAACGGAGAATATGTCATTTTCAAAAAGTGCTGCAAAAATGTTTCTACACCGAAGTTGGTTAATGCTGAACCAAAGAACACTGGTGAAAGTTCACCTTTTGATACTTTTTCAATATCAAATTCAGCCCCAGCTCCATCTAAAAGTTCAATATCTTCTAATAGTTTTTCTTTAAATTCTGTTCCTATTTCTTCTTCAAGTACTTGATCATCAATGTCTATTTCTTTTTCCGTTCCTTCTTTTGTACCTTTTAATGTATCAGAAAAAGTCATAACTTTTTTAGTTTCTCTATCATAAACACCTTTAAATTGTTTACCTGAACCAATTGGCCAGTTAATAGGACATGTCTCAATTCCTAATTCATTTTCAATATCCTCTAACAAATCAAAAGTATCATTAGCATCTCTATCCATCTTATTGATGAATGTGAAGATTGGAATATGTCTCATCACACAAACTTTAAATAGTTTTCTTGTTTGCGCCTCAACACCTTTACTTGCATCAATTACCATTACAGCAGAATCAGCTGCCATAAGAGTACGATATGTATCCTCCGAGAAATCTTGATGTCCAGGTGTATCAAGAATATTAATGCAATATCCACCATAATTAAACTGTAAAACAGAAGACGTTACTGAAATACCTCTTTGTTTTTCAATTTCCATCCAATCTGATACAGCATGTCTAGCAGTTGCCTTTCCTTTTACGGAACCCGCCAAATTAATAGCACCTCCGTATAAAAGAAATTTTTCCGTTAATGTTGTCTTACCAGCATCTGGATGCGAGATTATGGCAAATGTTCTTCTTTTTTCAATTTCACTTCTTAAATTACTCACAATATCCTCCGAACTACATTTGATATTTTCTATTTACTACATTCTTTCTGGCGCAGAAAAACCTAATACATCAATACATTTTTCTAATACATCTTTTGTTAAAAGTAATAAAGCAATATATGATGTTTTTATTTCTTCATTTTCTTCAGCTAAAATTTTATTATTGTGATAAAAACTATTAAATGCATTTGCTAATTCATATATAAACGCACAAATTTTATGTGGTGCAACTTCTTCATATGCATTTTCCATTACAGCATTGAATTTTACAAGAGCCAACATTAAATCTTTTTCTGATTTAGAATGAGCTCCCTTAATTTTAGTTGCACACTCTTTTGCATCTTTTTGCTCAGCATTATATTTTGCTAAAATTGATTTAATACGAACTATTGTATATAAAATATATGGTCCCGTATTTCCCTCAAACGAAATAAATCTATCTATATCGAAAATATAATCTTTACTTGCCTGATTTGATAAATCTCCATATTTAATAGCTGCAAGAGCAACTTCTTCCGAAACCTTCTTTGCCTCGTTTTCATCAAAATCAATTTCTTCTTTGTTCTTTTTGTTCTCTAAGATTTTATTATACATCTGCTCATTAATGCTCTTTAAAAGATACTCTAGACGCATAACTCCACCTTCACGAGTTTTGAAAGGCTTACCATCTTTACCATTCATTGTACCGAAACCTAAGAATTTAAGTTCTGTATCTTTTCCTACAATACCTGTCTTCTTAGCACATCTAAATACCTGTGTGAAATATAATTCCTGTCTTTTATCTACTACATAAATTAGTTTAGAAGGATTATAATCTTTCATTCTCCATACCATTGTAGCAAGATCTGTTGTGTTATATAAAGATGCTCCGTCTGATTTAAGAATCATACATGGTGGAACTTCTTTAGTATCTGTTTCTTCTTTAACATCAACGACTAATGCACCATCACTGATATATGCAAATCCATCTTCCTTCATTTTTTTAACCATATCTGGAATATATGGCTGTGCATCAGATTCACCTTTCCATAAATCAAATGAAACATTTAATTTTTCGTAGTTTCTTTTCAAGTCAGTTACTGAAACATCTAAAATATGTTTAAGCAATGCTCTATAGCCTTTTCTTCCGCTTTGCAATTCAAAAGTTGCCTGCATCGCAGCTTCTTTGTATTTTGGATCTTCTTTTGACTTTCCACTAGCAGTTGGATAAATCTCTTCTAATTCTGAAATTGTAAATGGTGGTTCTGTTGGGTATTCGCCATCATACGAATCATCAAAATAAACCAATTCTGGCTTACGTAGTTTTAATTCAGTAATAATAAGACCCATTTGAAGTCCCCAATCGCCCAAGTGAACATCACCTATTACATTATTGCCCATAAATTTAGCCAATCGCTTAACACTTTCACCTATTACAGCAGAACGAAGATGTCCTACGTGAAGGGGTTTAGCAACATTTGGTCCGCCATAATCAACCATAATTGTAGAAGGATTAGAAACTTTGTCACATCCTAATCTTTCTTCATCTTTCTGCATTTTATTTAAATAATCTGCCAAATAATCATTGTTTAATTTCATATTCAAAAATCCTGGTTTGACAGAATCCACCTGAGAAAACATGTCATTTTCTGCTAATCTTTCTGCTACCTTATCTGCAATCATAAACGGTGCACAATGATATTCTTTAGCAGCTGCCATTGCTCCATTACATTGATATTCACATAAATCCGGTCTGTTAGATAAAGTAACTTTACCGTATTTTGAATCATAGCCGGCTTCAACAAAAGCTTTAACTACTTCTTCTGAAATTAAATCTATAACCTTAACCATTTTGGCCTCCTAATTTTTCTTGAATTTTAACATACTTTTTTTATTTTACTATAGGAATAAAACGATTGTCAATGTGAGATACATTTTTTTATAGAAAAGAAATAAAATCATTCATACAAATACCCTCCTTACTATTTTTTTAGTAAGAAGGGCAATTATCAATTAACAACAACTTTTATTTTATAGTTTTATTATGTACATTTGTCACCCTATATTCATCTATCCCATTTATCACACAATGCCTTTATCTGATCAGCAAATTTTGCCAAATCTTTATTTGCTACACCTTCATTTTTCATAATAACAGCCATCAAACGCTCCCCCATAGCAACAAGTCTTGCAAATACTTGTGATGAATATGTACGTTCTTTCTTTTTGTCACTTGTTTTTGCTTTTATCTTTTGACCTTTTTTTATGCACTCTCCTGTAAGTAAATCGTACGTATCACCACTATATGGTGCAATCGCAGAAAAACCGACTTCTCTAGTAATTGTATCTGCAAAAATATCAGTAACTTGATCTTGCCCATGTACAACAAATACTTTCTTTGGATGACTATCTTTAAATTGGCTTATCCATTTTATTAAATGATCTTTATCCGCATGCCCACTTATTCCAGGCAAATTCAAAATTCTTGCCCTTACATCAATTTCCTCACCAAACAATCTAACTTTCTTAGTGCCATTCAACAAACTATATCCAAGTGTTCCTGGTACTTGATAACCGACAAAAACAATCGTTGACTCTTTTCTCCAGAGATTATGTTTCAAATGATGCCTTATTCTTCCAGCCTCACACATTCCTGATGCTGAAATAATCACTTTTGGATTATCAATGAAATTTATAGCTCTTGAATCATCACTCGTTGTAGCCACTTTTAATTGAGGAAATTTAAGTGGATTAACTCCAGACATTATTAATTTACTTGCTTCTTTATTAAAACAATCTACTACATTTTTATGGAATATATTTGTTGCTTCAATAGCAAGTGGACTATCAATGTAAACCTCAAAATCTTCATATTCTGGCAAAATACTTTCAGTTTTTATTCTTCGTAAAAAATACAATAACTCTTGTGTTCTACCAACCGCAAAAGCAGGAATAACAACATTTCCGCCTTTTTCAAATGTGTCTTTAATAACCTTTGCCAACGCATATGCATAATCTACAGATACTTGATGATTTCTGTTTCCATATGTTGATTCCATTATCACATAATCGGCAGTTTTAATATATTCGGGATTCTTAATTAATGGTCTATTTCCACTTCCTATATCCCCTGAAAAAACAATTTTTTTTGTAATATACTTTTCATTTTCCATTAAATCTTGGACATATCTATTTTTATCTTCTTCCGTAATCCACATCTCAATTGATGAAGAGCCTAACAAGTGACCTGCATCTATAAATCTAACTTCTAAACCTTCAGTTATTTTTATTTTTTGATTATATTCACAAGGAATAAAAAAATCCATAACTCCCACTGCATCTTCTACTGTGTACATTGGGATTACTTTTTCTTTTCCGGCTCTTTTAGCTTTTCTGTTTTTCCATTCTGCTTCAAACTCTTGAATATGGGCAGAATCCTTTAACATAATGTTACATAATTCACATGTCGCTTTTGTTGCATAAATCTTACCTCTAAATCCATGATTATAAAGTAATGGCAATAATCCCGAATGATCAATATGAGCGTGTGTTATAAAAATATAATCAATTAATGTCGCATTTACAGGTATTTCTTGATTAACATAAATATCTGGTCCTTGCTCCATTCCACAATCTACTAAAATATTAATTCCGTTAAAACTAATATAGTGGCAACTTCCTGTTACTTCATGATCGGCTCCCAAAAACTCTAGTAACATAAACATCCCCCTCCTTGGCAATGCATTACCTTTATTTTGTATTTCGGAATCTCTTTTTTGATAAAATATAGAATTTTTGTTATATTTTTATAATTTCGAAAACAATAAAAAATAAAATTTTAAATATTAATATAAAGTTTTATTTTTAAATGTTAAATTTTATATCAACAACCATCCTTGTTGTACTAATCTATAATTTAGCAGGTGATTAATTTTTCTTGTTACTACAACAAAACTCCAAAATATGACAAATCATACTTTGGAGTTATTATTTCTTATTTTCTAGAACTTTTTAAAAAATCTGGAATACTAATTTCAACCGGTGAAACTGTACTTTCTGGTTGACGTGGTTTCTGTAATGAACCGTATACAGAATCTTGCGAATTATTGTTATATGCCGAAGTATTATTTGAACGCATATTTCCAACATTACCTACAGAATCTGAACCAAAACCATAATTAACACCTGATGGGCGCGAATTCTGTTGTGAATAAGCATTCTGTGGTTGAGAATATCTGACAAATCCATTTGAATTAGCACTATTGTTAGCCGAAGCTCCACCCATTGCACCAATTCTTACTCTATCTGCATCAACTTCCTCTAAGCCAGTAGCAATTACTGTAATAATTGTTTCATCTGTCATAGATTCATCATATTTAGCACCAAAAATTATATTAGCATCTGAACCTGCAAGTTCTTCGACATATGTAGCAGCATCATTTGCATCAACTAATGAAATATCACCTGAAATATTAATAATTACATGTGATGCGCCGTTAATCGTAGTCTCTAATAATGGAGAAGCCACAGCAAGTTTAACAGCTTCGATTGCTTTATCATCTCCCTTAGCTGTACCAATACCGATATGTGCTAATCCTTTATCTTTCATTACAGTCTGAACATCTGCAAAATCTAAGTTAATTAAAGATGGAACATTAATCAAATCTGTAATTCCCTGTACTGCCTGTTGTAAAACCTCATCTGCCTTCTTTAAAGCATCTGGCATAGTTGTTCTTCTATCAACAATCTCTAATAATTTATCATTTGGGATTACAATTAATGTATCTACACTGTCTTTAAGTCTATCAATTCCACCAACAGCATTAATCATTCTTTGTTTAGCTTCAAATCTAAATGGCTTAGTAACTACGCCGACAGTAAGGATTCCTTGCTCTTTAGCAATTTTAGCCACTACTGGTGCAGCACCTGTACCAGTTCCGCCACCCATTCCACATGTAACAAATACCATGTCAGCATTCTTAATTGCCGCTGTCAATTCTTCTGCACTTTCTTCTGCAGCTTTTTGTCCAATCTCAGGTTGAGCTCCAGCGCCTAACCCTTTAGTTAATTTTTCTCCAATTTGAATTAATGTTGGTGCTTTGCATAATTGTAGAGCCTGAGAATCTGTATTAACACCTATAAATTCTACACCTTCAATATTCTCATCTACCATTCTATTAACAGCATTATTACCAGCGCCACCTACACCAACTACTATTATTTTTGCGCTAGCATCTGTCTCAGTTTGTTTAATTTCAAGCAAAGTCCATCCTCCTCTTTCTCTCCCGTATTATAAATATGGATTCAGTTTCCACAATGTGAATAACGTTTGCTTACCCCTTATATTCAATAATAGAAACATCCATAGCGCCTGTTATTTTAATATTTTTTTACCAACAAACACCTATATAAATAATAATATAATTTTTTCCAAAAATAATCAACAATAAATTGTTCATTTTATCTAATTATTTAATATAATCAAGTCGATAAACACTATTGAGTCTTTTCAAAAATAATATTACTGTCCCCACTGTTCCACTTATCTAAGTGTAACACACCTTTCATATTATTTAAAGACTTCAATATCTGACAAAGACGTTCTATTTTAGGAGTGTATTCAACTGTTTTTCCTAAAGGAACTTCTACATCCTTATATTTTAAACTAGGAGTGTCATCTTTTAAGTATACTATCAGGTCTGGTGGAATTTTATATTTTTTTAAAGATCTAGTAAGTGCCAGCAAATCCTTCAATTTACTTGATGCTACTGGTAACTTTTCATATTGCACAACTTTTGCGCACGATAACCCATCCACCTTTGGGACGTTAGGAATTATTCTTTTTGACAACTCTATTACTATTCCATCTTTATCAAAATAAGCATTTGAATCTATCGCAGGAATATAAATATATCCTAACATCTCCTTTTCACAAACATTAATCTTTAGTGTTGTCGGATTAACCATTTTTATGTTCATTTTATCAATAAATGGAGTATCTTTTGTATTCGTCATCCGATATTTTATAAAAACATAAAGTGTATTCCAACTATTACTATCATTCAAAACAACTTTTTTTATTTTCTCGTTGTCATATAATGTATTGCCCTCTATCTCGACTTTTTTTAACTTAAAAACAGAGCACAAGACAATAAAAATCACAAGCAATACCATAACAATTCCCAAAAGAATTTTTAATGGTTTGGGAATTGAATATAGATTTACTGCTTTACTTTTTGACTCCACGTCATTACCAATTCCATTATAATTTATTTTGTTAATTTTGTGTTTATCACTTTTATCATTATCTTTTTTTGTTGTTGTATCATCTAGTGCAAGATTTTCTATTTCTTCAATTTTTATTTTTTTTCGCATAATCTAGATACCTCATAAAAACCTAATTCTGAAATTTTATTCCTCTTGATACTGACAAAACTAATCCCATCTCCGCAATCAAAATAATGATTGAAGTACCTCCATAACTTACAAACGGTAACGTAACACCAGTATTTGGAATTGTATTTGTTACTACAGCTACATTTAGTACAACTTGTAAAGCTATATGTGCCATTACCCCAACAACAATAAGTGTTCCAAATAAATCTGGTGCATTATTAGCTATAATCATCATTCTCCAGATTAGCAAGACAAATAATACTACTAAGCAAATAGCTCCAAATATTCCCAATTCTTCACATATAATTGAAAAAATCATATCATTTTGAGCCTCTGGTAAACGTCCCATTTTTTGCATACTTTTTCCAAGACCTTTTCCCAAAAAGCCTCCTGAACAAATTGCATATAAACCTTGTAATGTTTGTTCTCCTTTTGCTCCAGCTTTTTCAGGAGATAACCATGCTTTTAATCGATCACCTCTATACGATTGAAGCTTAATTGCAGCTATTCCTAGAATTGAAAGGAAACCACAAACTGCAAATATTTGTTTTGATTTTTTTATCACCACATAAATCATAACAAGTGCTATACCAACCACGATAAGAGCAGTACTTAAATTTGAAATAACAATTTCTACTACAACAACTGAAACCGTAACCAATGCTTTAATTACGTATTTTACATCTTTTGCTTCTTTCGCAGTTCTTTCAAGGAAATATGCCATCCAGATAATTACACAAACTTTTGCAATTTCTGACGGTTGTACTGTAAAACTTCCAAAACCAATCCATCGTCTTGAACCATTTCTTACAATACCAATTTTTGGTACAAAAACCAAACAGCATAAAAATGTAGCAAAACACAATAAGGGGAAAGCCCATCTTCTTAATGCTTTATAGTTTATTTTCATTACAAAATACATCAATATAAATCCTATAACAACTGATCGAATTTGTTTTTTCATATAAAACATAGGATCATTAAATTTATTTAAACCTGTATAATAACTTGTACTATAAAGCATTATCAATCCAAAACAAATCAAAAAAAACATTATGAATAAAAAATTATAATCTAAATAATTTTTCATGGTATTTGGTTTTATTTTATCATTTATTCTCGATTTATATTTGGAATTTCTTGCTTTTCTAATTATCTCTTCGTCTGTTAATGCTCTTGTTGTTGGCACAGTTCGAGTACTGGTAATGGCCCTTGAAGTTGTTCTTTTTTTTGATGCAGTTGCAGCTTTCCTTGAAGCTACAACTTTGTTTTTTTTACTCTTTATACTCGCCATAACAGTCCCCCTGACTTTAATCACAGAAATTATTTACTAATTCTTTAAATATTCTACCTCTTTCTTCATAATTAGCAAACATTCCCCAACTTGCACATGCTGGTGATAGTAAAACAGCATCTCCATTTACTGCATTATCGTGACAATAATTCACTGCTTCTTCAAACGTGTCAAGTAATACTACATCATTAAAATTATGTTTTTTTGCACATTCAGCAATTTTTTCTTTTGTTTGTCCAATAAGAACTAATTTTTTTACTTTACCCTCAAAGCTTTCAATCCATTCATCATATTCTGAATCTTTATCATATCCTCCTCCAATTAAAAATGTTGGACGATTCATTGCCTGTATTCCTTTAATAGCAGCATCCGGATTAGTTCCCTTTGAATCATTGTAATATTTTACACCTTTTTTCTCTGTAACATATTCAATTCTATGTTCAACAGCTTGAAATGTCTTTAATACTTCAATGATTTTATCTTCTGGCACACCCATAGCAGACGCTACTGCACTTGCCGCCATAACATTTTCAAAGTTATGAACACCTAATAAATTAAGTTCATCAACCTGAATAAATCTCTTAGCTACACCATTTTCTGCTTTATAAATAACATCATTTTCTAAATAAAATCCGTTATCAAGTTTTCTTTGACTGCTAAAGAAAACAACTTTATTCTTTAATGTTTTACCAAACTCACGTAAAACCTCATCTTCATAATTAAGAACCGTCACATCATTCTCTTTCTGATTCTTTGTAATAGCTTCTTTTGCTTCTATATAGTTTTGCATTGTATGATGTCTATTTAAATGATCTGGTGTAATATTTAAAATTGCAGTTACTTTTGGTGCAAATTCATGAATTGTCTCTAATTGAAAACTACTAATTTCTGCAATAGTAACTGTCTTCTCTGTTGTATCTTTTGCAACTGATGTGTAAGGAATTCCTATATTTCCAACTACTTTTACATCATTATAATAATTCTTCAAAATTTCTCCTGTTAAAGCAGTTGTTGTTGTTTTTCCATTTGTACCTGTAATAGCACCAATTAATCCTTTTGAAAAATAATACGCAAGTTCAATTTCGCCCCAGATGCTAATTCCATTGTCTCTCATTTCATTTACAAATGGCAAATCGGTTGGAACACCTGGACTTAATACAGCAACATCAAATTCTTTGATTTTATCTCCCAGTTCACCTAATATAATAGGAACTTCTTTTAATTTTGGTGCTCTTTCATAAAGCTTATTTAAATCTAAATCTTTATTACCGTCAAACAATGTAGCTTGAACGCCTTTTCCAATTAATAATTCTGTGGCAGCTATTCCACTTATACCTGTACCAACTACTAAAACTTTATTATTTTCTAATTTCATTTTGACCTCCAGTTAAAAACAAATTTATAAATTTTACTCTATTGTTGAGCTTGGTTTGCTTGTTCTTGGGCTGCAGCCTCTTCTTGTTGACGCTTAGCCTCTTCTTGTTGTTCTTGATTTTGTTCCTCACCTGTTTGCTGATTATTATCACCTACATCAGATGATTCAATTGGCAAATCAGCTGGCTGACTCTGTTGCTGTGGTGCTGATTTTGGCGCAATTGCTCCATTTCCTATTACAGATTTATCAGCATTTGCTCCAGTCTGTGCCTCATCCATATATACTCCAAGATATGGAAGTGATTCTTTTAGTATTTCTCTAGCTATGTTTTGAGCATATGTACTGTGTGGTTGATTATCAGAATTTGGTTCATCAACAATACAATAAATGATAACCTTAGGATTATTCTGCGGTACATAGCCCATAAAGGACACTAAATAATTATGTTTACCTCGAGGTAATTTTTCAGCTGTTCCTGTCTTACCTCCCATTGAATATCCATCAACCTTTGCTGTTTTACCCGTTCCTCCATCTATTACATGATAAAGGTACTCCCTAACCTGATCACTAGTTGACTTAGAAATCGTCTGTCTAAGAATACTATTATCTACTTCTGAAATAGTATTGTTCTTTGAATCTATAGTTTTCTTTACCACATGTGGTTGGTAATAGCTTCCCCCATTAATTACACTTGAAAAAGCAGAAACCATTTGAATCATTGTACAATTATAGTTTTGCCCAAAAGCATTTGTTGCCAAATCAACCGGTGTCATTTTATCTGCAGTTCTAATCAATCCCTTATTCTGAACCTCACCTGGTAAATCTATGCCAGTTTTTTGATACATTCCAAATAATTTCATGTATTTTTCAAATCTTTCTTTTCCTATAAGATACGACATTTGCATCAAAGAATCATTACACGAATTCATAAGAGCCTGTTGAACCGTTTGTACTCCATGATGGCTTTCACATTTGATTCTTGTATTTCCAAATGTCTCACCACCATCACAATAAAATGTCATATCTTTTGTCACAGCACCAGTTTCCAATCCTGTTGCTACTGTAAGAGGTTTTTGGATCGAACCAGGTTCATATGTGTAGTTCACGCAGAAATTTTGCCACAATTTATTTAAATTATCCATTTTAGTTTCTTCTGACATTGCATTAATTTCATCTTGACTATAATATGCTGTTAAATCTCTTGGATTATTTAAATCAAAATTAGGATAATTTGCCATAGCCAAAATTTCACCATTATTTGGATTCATCATAATAACTGCTGTATGTTTACTACCAGTTCCTGGATGAGCATTATTAGCATATGCATCATTAAATTCTTTTATTTTTTTCTCAACAATTGATTGTAAATTAACATCAATTGTAGTAACAATTGATTTACCATCTTTAGGCTCCACAATTGCTTTTTCAAGATTATCTGACGATTTAAGATAACCATATTCTCTTCCGTTTACACCATTTAAAGTACTATTATATTGATTTTCTAATCCTATTGTTCCAACATTACCTGATGAAGAAAATCCAATAACAGAACTTGCCAAAGAACCATATGGATATTTTCTTTGGTAATGTTTTTCGAACCATATGCCTTTAATATTCTTTTTATCTTTTGAGTCCTTTTTTAGTTTTTCAAATGCTTCTTTTTTATCTTTCGTTTGCTGCTTTAATAAAACAACATATCTGCTGTTTTTCTTTTCTTTGAGAATCTGATTAACTTGATTTTCATCTAATTCTTCAAATACCCTCTTTAAAACTTCTAAAGTTTTGCTTTTAACTATTTTATTAGAATTAATTACGGAACAATCCATAATTACACTATAAACAGGCTCACTAGTAGCAATAATTGTTCCATTTCTATCGAGAATATCTCCCCTTCTAAATGGAATAATCTTACTACCATAAGCCTGTTGGTCTAGTACGATTTTCTCATATTCATCTTTGTTTTTTATATTTAAATAAATAATTCTGACTATTAATCCAAATAAAATCAGCATCAACGCTCCAAATAAAAAAACAAGTTTTTTTCTCATTTTTTTATTAAACTTTGGGCGAACACGCTTTTTCCTTACTCGTCCTGCCACTTTTAAAATCTCCTATTTTTCTGGTATTTTGCTATATTGGTTCATATAATTGCTTGACTCCACAGAATATGTAATTATTTGATCTGGTCGAGCATTTTTCATTCCATATTCGTTTATAGCCACCTCTTTAATATGATTTAAATCAACAGAAGATTCTATTTTTTTGTATTTTTCATCGTTATCTACTTTTAATTCGCTATAAGTACTTTGCAATTTTGTCATTTGTTTCTTATTATCATTCAACTTAACCTGCTCACGAACATATAATGTAGTAAATATTGCACCTACTAAAACACAAATCGCTAAAAACAAAACATATGAAGCACTCATAAACATTGCTTTTTCTCGATTACGTCTTACTGCATTTCTCCTTGTTCGTTTACGACGTATACCCTCTCGTTCTTTTCGTCTTTTCTCCTCGCTTGGATCATATGCAGGTGAAACATGCCTTACAACGTTTCCATCTACTGAATACTTTCGAGAATTCTTAGTTTTAGTATATTTTCTTTTGTGAGAACTTGCTCTACTCTTCTCCATATTATCTACTCCTTTTTTGCTTACGAAAAAACTTTTCCGCTCCCCCTATATTCATATAAATAATTATATATATAATTATATTAAGTCAATTATTTGTCAATTCTGTGAAAAACTCTTAGTTTTGCACTTTTAGATCTTGAATTTTCTATTAACTCTTGTTCTGATGGAAGAATAGGCTTTCTTGAAACAACCTTTCCTTTCGATTTCTTTCCACAAACACATACTGGAAATTCTCTCGGACAAGTACAAGGATTTTCATTCTTTTTAAAGGCTGATTTAACAATTCTATCCTCTAAAGAATGGAATGTAATAATACAAATCCTACCATCATTATTTAATAGGTCAATCATATCATCCAAATTATTTTTTAAAACATCTAATTCATGATTCAACTCTATTCTAATTGCTTGATACGTTCTTTTAGAAGGATGACCTCCTGTTTTTTGTATCTTTTTAGGAATCGATGCACTTATTATTTCATTAAGTTCACCAGTTGTTTCTATTGGTTTTACCTGTCTTGCCTGACAAATATGTTTTGCAATATTTTTTGCAAATCTATCTTCTCCATAATCTCTAATGATTCTAAACAATTCTTTTTCACTGTAGTCATTTACTATGTCTCTAGCTGTTAACTGCTGTCTATCATCCATTCTCATATCTAATGGAGCATCCTCAACCCTATAAGTAAAGCCGCGTTCAGGTGTGTCAAGTTGGTAAGATGAAACTCCTAAATCTAGAACTATCCCATCAACCTTATTAATTCCAATTTCCTCTAATACATTTTTCATATTAGAATAATTGTTTCTTATAATTGTAACTTTATCTTTATAATCAGCCAATCTTTCACTTGCAGCATTAATTGCTGCCTGATCTTGATCAATACCGATTAATCTGCCTTTTTCACCTAATCTTTTGCATATTTCTAACGAATGGCCACCACCGCCAAGCGTTCCATCTACATAAATTCCATCTGGTTTTATATCTAAATTATCTATTGTTTCATTTAATAAAACGGAATAGTGTTTGAATTCCATTCTTAACCTCTTTTCTATCTTTTCTTATTCTAATTCTAAATGAATACCATAAATTATATTGAAAGTCCAAGTTCAGCCATCTGCTCTGCGACTTCATCCATATCTTCGTAATCATTATCTTCTTGCCATTTATCTTTATCCCAAATTTCTACTCGAGTTAAAACACCGACGAAAATCACATCTTTTTTTAGCTCTGCATATTCTCTTAAGCTATTTGGTACTAGTATTCTTCCTTGTTTATCAAGTTCACACATAGCAGCCGATGCGAAAAAGAATCTAGTAAACTTTCTTGCCCCCTTAGTAGTTAGTGGTACCTGGCGAAACTTTTCTTCAATGTTTTTCCATTCTTCAACTGAATATACGAACAAACATCCATCTAAGCCTTTTGTCACAACGAACGAATTGCCCAATTGTTCTCTAAATTTAGCTGGTACAATCATCCTACCCTTCGAATCAATTGTATGGCTATATTCGCCCATGAACATAAGTCTCACCTCGCTTCAAACATAACTATCTGATAAATAGTTCGGTTATTGTATCATATAATTTACCACTTTCTACCACTTTCTATAAATATTATACCACTTTTCTCCACTTTTTAATATATTTTATTATTTTTTTTGATATTTTAAAAAAATGATTGATTTTGAGCATTAAAAAAGCATCCTTTTTAAGGATGCCTTTGAAAATCTTTTATGATTCTGTTTCTACTACTTGCTTTTTCTTGAAAAAAATCAAATATACATTCAACGCAATTGACACAACTGCTAATAGTACCGCAACTAGCATTGAAACTGGATATTTTATATAAGGAATCAAAAGTTGATCTGTCCTTAATGACTCTATCCAAAATCTTCCAACTCCATATCCTAGTAAATAGAGCAAGAATATCTGTCCTTCAAACTTTTTATGTTTCAAAAATAACAACAAAGCAACTAACAAGCACAAATTCCACAAAGATTCATATAAGAAGGTTGGATGTACCTGTATATAAACTATACCCTCTTTTGTGATTGTATGGTTTAACATCTGTTTTGTCACATCAGAGCTTCTAACAGCATCTAATGGTAGCTGCATAGCAAAAAGTCCGTTTGTATAATCGCCAAATGCCTCTCTGTTAAAGAAATTGCCCCATCTACCAATCACTTGTCCTAGAATCAATCCAAAACAAGCAGTATCGCACATTAATGGAAATGACAATTTTTTTACATGTGCAAAAACATATGTAGTAATAATTGCTGCTATTACTCCACCATAGATAGCCAATCCACCATTTCTTATATTAAAAATACTTAACAAATCGTCCTTATAAATATCCCATCTAAATACAACATAATAAAGTCTAGCACCAATAATTGAACATATTATTGCATAAATAGCCAAATCGTAATAATCATCTGGATTCTGTCCTGTTTTTTTAGCAATATGACTTGCTAATACTATTCCTGCCAGCATTCCTATCACAATCACAATTCCATAATATGCAATAGTAAAACCCTTAATATCAATCATCTTGCCCACTCCATGAAGCCATATATGAAGATGAGGAAATATAATATTTTGATTCAATCTTTACCCTCTTTTCTTTTATCACACTAAATCCAAATTCAAAAAATCCACCTATATTCTTAAAACAACATACTTCCCGTACTATATAATTTATTCTCAACTTGAGCTCTCTGCACTAATATCAGTAATTTTTTAGCAACTAGATAATTAACAACAACTATAAATTCTATATCACAAAATATTCCTGCATCTTGTTTCGAATACAATTTATGCATTTTTCTAATCTCATTAAAAACCTCTTCCACATTTCTCGCTCTTATTATTTCCGGCAAAATATTACAAGCATGTTCAGTTTTTAAATAACGTCTTAGCATCTGTTTTAAGATTTCCTCATACTCACAATGATCTTTCATATTTCCTTTATAAAAATCATTATGTGGATATGTAAAATAATCTGAGACATAATGATTAACCTCTCCTAACATCATTGCTCTTTTTCTATCCGTTAACTTATCATCAAATACTAAGCTCACTGCATATTGCTCTAAATCATCAATTGTACCATTAATTTCATGCCTCTTGTACAAAAAAGATATTCTCAAATCTGGTAAAACATTACCAAATCTGTACGCCATTTTATATTTACTAATAAACGAATTTGGACTAGTTTTAATTAAAAAATTCGATAATGCCAAATGTGATTTTTTACGCAATTTTTTCTCCTTTCAAAAATGCATCGCCCATAGTTTAAATACTGATTATCTATATACATTCTATCCATATAGTTTAAATATCTATATAATTATACATAATCTCTTTTATCTGTTAAAAACTCTAACAGAAACTATTCTAATATCTAAATATGACATTTTCAATTAATGAAAGGAGAAAAATTATAAATTTTCCATAAACTCTATGTTAATGATTAATAAATCTATTAACTATATTCACTAATAAACTTTATTAACAATAACTATGAAAAACATTTAAAGCAGAAGAATTTAATTATTTTGATTCTTCAACAACTTCTTCTCTAATTTCTTTTGTATCAATTTCTTTGCAAATCTGCTCGATGAATTCATCAAGTGGTTTAACACCTTCATCACCTGCAAATCTACTTCTTACAGATACTGTTCTAGCCTTTTCTTCTTCAGCACCTACTACTAACATGTAAGGTAATCTTTCATTTCTAGCTTCTCTAATCTTATATCCTAATTTTTCTGATCTGCTATCAACTGTTACATCAACATGTCTTGCTTTAAGTTCTTTAGCAACTTCATCTGCATAATCAATATATTTTTCTGATAGTGGTAAAACTCTAACCTGTTCAGGACATAACCATGTTGGGAATTTACCAGCATATTTTTCAATTAACCATGCAAGAGTTCTTTCATAACATCCCATTGATGTTCTATGAATGATATATGGACGTTTCTTTTCACCATTCTTATCAACATAATACATATCATAACGTTCTGCCAAGAACATATCTAACTGAATTGTAATCATTGTATCTTCTTTACCGTATACATTCTTAGCCTGAATATCAAGTTTTGGACCATAGAATGCTGCTTCGCCAGCTGCTTCTGTGTACTCTAAACCGATTTCATCTAAGATTGTTCTCATAGCATTTTCTACACGATCCCAATCTTCATTTGATCCAAGATATTTATCTGGGTTTTCAGGATCCCATTTTGACATACGATAAGTAACATCATCTTGAAGTCCTAATGTTGTTAAGCAATATTTAGCAAGTTTAACACAGTTTTTAAACTCTTCATCTATTTGTTCTGGTGTACATACTAAATGTCCTTCTGAAATTGTAAATTGACGTACACGAGTCAAACCATGCATTTCTCCAGAATCCTCGTTACGGAATAATGTTGATGTTTCACCCATACGATATGGCAAATCACGGTAGCTCTTTTGACGAGCTTTATATACATAATACTGGAATGGACAAGTCATAGGACGGAGTGCATATGTATCAGCATCAGCATCATGTTCTATCAAGCTCAAATCCTGTACTCCACGGATCTCTCTTCCTCCTTGACGTTTTGCTTCCTCTTCTGTCAACTCAGTATCGCTCATAACAAACATACCATCTTTATAGTGATACCAGTGATCTGAGATTTTATATAGAGTAGATTTTGCCATTAAAGGAGTACGTGTACGTACATATCCCCATTCATTATCCTCTAAATCTTCAATCCAACGCTGTAATTTTTGAATCATTTTTGTTCCCTTAGGCATGAATAATGGAAGTCCCTGTCCAATTACATCAACCGTAGTAAACAAATCCATTTCACGGCCAAGTTTATTATGATCTCTCATTTTTGCGTCTTCTAATTTCTTTAAATATTCTTTTAATTCATCTTTTTTATTAAAAGCTGTACCATAGATTCTTTGTAATCTTGCTTTTTTCTCGTCTCCACGCCAGTAAGCCATTGAAGAAGAGATTAATTTAAATGCTTTTACACCTTTTGTACTCATCAAGTGTGGACCTGCACATAAATCTACAAAATCTCCTTGATCATAGAAAGAAATAACTTCATTATCACCTAATTCTTCGATAAGTTCTACTTTATATGGTTCATCTTTTTCTTTCATAAACTTGATTGCTTCATCTTTTGGCAAAGTAAATCTCTTGATTTCTTTTCCTTCTTTGATGATTTTTTTCATTTCTTTTTCAAGATTATCTAAAGCTTCTCTTGAAAATGGTTCTGCATCAAAATCATAATAGAAACCATCATCTATAGCTGGTCCAATAGTAATTTTTGCTGTTGGATATAATCTCTTAACTGCTTCAGCTAAAACATGTGCTGCAGTATGTCTGATTACTTTAAGACCTTCTTCATCAGATGCTGTAATAATATTTAAATTACAATCCTTCTCTAATTCTGTTCTAAGATCAACTACTTTACCATCAACTTCACCTGCACAAGCAACTCTAGCAAGGCCCTCACTGATATCTTTTGCGATTTCGTAAACTGTCATTTTTGATTCATATTCTTTAACTGAACCATCTTTTAAAGTAATTTTCATTTCTGTCTCCTTTCGCCAACATCTTGGACTTATCTCTATTTAAAATAATCTAGAAAATCCATCTAGGGACCTATACCGCATTAAATTCTAGATAAAATAAAAAAGCCCTGATACCTCAAAAAAAGGTATCAGGGACGTAAATACGCGGTTCCACCCTGAATTGCTATGAAAAATATTTCTGCACAATTATCATTCGTTGCATAACATCTATACAACACAATATTGCACATGTAAAATAACATAGCCTCTCATTTGATTATAACGGAATCACCGGACCTGATTGGGGTCACTCAGAGTTGGTCTTCAAATAGCTTATTGTAAAGATACTCGCACCAAACGTATCTCTCTCTGTTACATTCCACTACTCTACTCTTCTCTTCATCGTTTTGTTAATATAAAAATATCTACCTAGTATGATACTCCCATTTCAACAAAATGTAAAGAGAAACTTTTTATTTTTTAAATCTATTACTAATATAATTATTATTTATTTTTCTGAATGGCACCATGGCAGTATTTATATTTCTTACCAGAACCACATGGACATGGATCATTTCTACCAATTTTTTTACCAACAACAACTGTTTTTGATTTCTTTTGTTCAAGGTATAATCTATGCTGTGTCTCTTTATCATAAATATTGTCCCACATAGGTAAATTATAGAGCCAATCTGCCTGTGCATCTACCATGTTTTTATATAATTTTTCCTTATCAAAATGTAAATTAACAACATCGTCTTCTTCTAATTCTTCGACTTTATTTGGAATAATTAAACTATCATTGATTCCGTCAAGGAAACCAATCATCTCAACTGTAGATAAACCATATTTTTCAGCTAATTCTTTAACTGTTCCTTCTACTTTTTCGTCAGGATTAGAAAGAAGCTTCTCATAAACGCTCTTTTCTAGTGCAAAATAATTTTGCCAGAATCTTTGTAGTTCCCCTTTGTCTGCCTTTTCATTATAGGCTTCACTGTACCATCTCTTGTATAATGTCATCTTTTTACCACCTTTTATTATGTCTTTTAATATTCACACTTTTCGTGTGTTTAATTAAGTTCATTATAGCAATTTTTATCATTTTATTCAATACTTCTTCCCGTTTCTTTAAATACTTCACTAACATTTCTTGACTCTGAAGTTTTTTTTTCGTATTATTATACAATAAAGCGAAGAATAATTTATAGCAAATTAATTTTTTATGCTATTTTTTTATATTATTCATTTTTATATTATTGAGCACACTCTAAACTTTTAAACACGAAAGGATACACTATGAAAAAAACAAAACAAGTTTTAGCCATTTTAGGCATTATCATTTTAGTTCTTCTTTATTTAAGCACTATATTTTGTTCGGTTTTTGACAATTCAAAAAAACAAAGCTTTTTTGCAGCATCCATTTTTGCTACATTTATTATCCCAGTTTTAATTTGGACGTACACTTTCATTTACAAAATTATTACTAAAAAAAATGATGAATTAGACGACTTGCGAAAAAAAGTAGAAGAAAAAAGAAATAATTCCAAAGATAAATTTTAAGTATAGATTAAATTCAAAACATAAATTTAATTCTATAATACAGTTTTATTTTTTGAAATTCAGTTATTCTTTTTAACAGCGTAAGCATTATTAAAGCCAATTCAAAAATAATCAAAAACCAGGTAAAGCTATACTGATATTTATCAGTGCTCCGCTCCACCTGGTTTTTTATATTGCTTTTATAATCCTTATATTATATGTTGCATAAATCATATATGTTGCATTTGTATCCGTTACATTTTTGCTTATACTACATTTTTGTTATATATTCGTTATATTTTTTGCTTATATTGTATTTTGTATTTGTTAAAATCTGTAAAAAATATTTTTTTGCAAGGAAAGAATAATACAAAGATTTCATAAATCTATTTCAAATAATTCAGTCTATTTTAGAATTATTTTAATTTAGATTCTCTATAAATGATATCTTCTCTACCTGGTCCATTTGAAACCATAGTAATTGGATAGCCAATTTGTTCCTCAATAAATTCGATATATTTGCGACAGTTTTCTGGCAACTCGTCATAATTCTTTATTCCTCTAATATCGCATTTCCAGCCTGGTAATTTCTTAATAACTGGTTTAGCTTTTTCAAGAAGATGAGTTACAGGGAAATCTGTTGTTTCTTTTCCATCTACATCATAAGCTACACATACAGGAATTTCGTCCAAATATCCTAATACATCAAGAACTGTGAACGCAACATCTGTTGTACCTTGTAATCTACATCCATATTTTGATGCAACACAATCGAACCAACCCATTCGTCTTGGTCTACCTGTTGTAGCACCAAATTCACCACCGTCTCCTCCACGACGACGTAATTCATCAGCCTCATCACCAAAGATTTCGCTAACAAATGCACCAGCACCTACTGCTGAAGAATAAGCTTTACAAACTGTAATAATCTGTTTTATATCGTATGGAGCTAATCCCGCACCAATTGCTCCGTATGAAGCTAAAGTAGATGAAGATGTAACCATTGGATAGATACCATGATCTGGATCTTTTAATGTACCCAACTGACCTTCAAGAAGAATTGTTTTTCCTTCTTTATTGGCATTCTCTAAAAATGTTGCTGTATCACATACATATGGAGCTATCATTTCTCTGTATGAATGTAATGTTTCTAATAATTCGTCTTTATCAATTAATGGTTTATGATATAAATGCTCAAGTAATACATTTTTCAATGCAACTACTCTTTCCACTTTTTCTTTTAAAACTTCTTCATCGAATAACTCATTAACCTGAAATCCGATTTTAGCATATTTATCTGAATAAAATGGTGCAATACCTGATTTTGTTGAACCAAATGATTTACCACCTAAACGTTCTTCTTCATATTGATCGAATAAAATGTGATAAGGCATAACAATTTGTGCTCTATCAGATACTTTGATTTTAGGCATTGGAACATTTCTATCAGTAATAGATTTAATCTCTTCAAATAAAATAGGAATGTTTAGTGCAACACCATTACCGATCACACTTGTTGTATGGCTATAAAATACACCAGATGGTAATGTATGTAATGCAAACTTACCATAATCGTTTACAATAGTATGTCCTGCATTTGCACCACCCTGAAATCTTACGATAATATCAGCTTCTTTTGCAAGAGTATCTGTAATTTTACCTTTTCCTTCATCGCCCCAATTGGCTCCAACTACTGCTTTAACCATTTTTTGTCCTCCTAAATCTTCCAACACTGTGAAGTGTTTCGAACAGTGTCTTCAAACAAACTACTTAATTTTAAAATAGAAAACGGCAAGTGTAAAAACAACTCGCCGTCCTTACTTAATGATTATAGAACAAAAAATATCATAAGTAAAATTATGTTTTTTTATAATGTAAATAATCTCTGCTTATATCCAAAGTTTATTTCAAATAATTATTATCTAACATTGCTGATATCAGTTCTTTGGCTGCAGTTGACATAGGTAATTTTTCATTTAATACAATACAAAACTTACGTTTAGGAATTTCTTCTTCAAATTTAAGTTCAAAAAGTTCTCCATTTTCTAATTCTTCTTTTGCGAAATCTTCTACAACACTTGCAATTCCGAGATTACGTTTTGCAAATTGAACTAACATATCACTTGTGGCTAATTCAAATTCTGGCTTTAATTTAGCGCCAAATTTTTTCAAATATGAAGTAACATATTGTCTCGTTGAGGTATGACCTTCTAAACACATTGTAGACATTTTTTCTAAATCTTTATACGAAATCTTTTTGCCCTTCAAATCACTAAATCTGTTTCCTGCTACAAAAATATCTCTTATCTCTTTCACAGGTATCTTCTTTATATTACTTGCATCGTTAAACGGTGTACTTACAACACCAAAATCGATTTCGCCATCTGACAAACACGAAATTGTCTCTGGTGTTGGTGCATTAGTAACTGTAACCTTAATTTCAGGATGCAACTCATGAAATTTTTCTAAATAGGAAAGTATATAATATTTCAAAGTCATATCACTTGCACCTATCCTAATCTCTCCACTTTCCAAATTAAGCATTTCATTGAGCCTTTTATCACCCGCAAGTATAGTTTCGTATCCTTTTTTTACGTAGGAAAACAAAACTTCTCCTTCCGCCGTAAATCTTACCCCTTTAGGAACCCTAGCAAACAATTTGCATCCGTATGCCTGCTCTATATTTTTTATTGCCTGACTAACAGCCGGTTGCGAAATAGATAATTCCTCAGCTGCCAAAGTAATACTCTGTTTCGTTCCCACATAATAAAATATTTTATAATATTCTAAATTTATATCCATAAAAAATAATATAACCTTCTTAAATTTTTAATTTACATTTGATTTTTTATGCTTCTACTTTTTTTGAATAAGCAACAGCTAAAGAACCTGGTCCGATATGACAAGCTATACACAATGATAGTGGATCCATTTTCACTTCTATTCCAGGAAATGCATTTTCTACTTCTTCTTTAAAAGCCAAAGCATCCTCTAGATTATGTGAATATGCTACCTGAATATACATATTTTTTCCTTCAGGATCATTATATTTCTTTTCAAAATCATCTTTAATTGCTTTAATCATTGTAGATTTAGCCTGTTTAACTGTACGTGCTTTAGAAAAAGCATCTAATTTATCACCCTGAATCTGTAAAACTGGTTTAATCTTTAGTAATGTTCCAATTGCTGCTGCAGCTGCTGTGATACGTCCACCCTTTTTTAAATAGGATAATGTGTCAACCATGATATATATTGCCGAATCATGAGCTGTTTTTTCAAGAATTTCTTTAATTTCTGCAGCGTTTTTGCCTTGTTCTGCTAATTCAACTGCATCATAAATTGATCTTTTTAAAGTAACTGATACTCGTTTATTATTTACTACCTGAACTTTACCATCATAATCTTGTGATAACATTATCGCTGTTTCGCATGAACTACTTAATCCTGCTGATAAAGGAATATATACAACCTCATCATACTTTTCAAGTAACTCATCCCACTTGTCTGTAACATCACCTAACAATGGCATAGATGTTTTTAACTCAACACCTTCTTGTAATTTCTTATAAAAATCGTCTTGTGTCAAATCCACATCTTCGTATTTTATTTCACCATTAATATAAAATGGTAATGGTACAATTTCAACGCCAATTTTCTTAGCTTCTTCTTGTGTAAACGCACAACTACTATCTGTAACAACAACTACTTTACTCATTCTTCCTCCATCTCGCCTATCACTATTTTTACTAAGTTTCAATTTATTATTTCCAATGTTTTATCCATCATTTTTGCTCTTTGGATAATGTGTCATTTGCATTTAGTTTCCATTATTGTAAAATAACACTTTTTCAGTATAACATAAAACATCGAAAAAAAAAAGAATTTTTGCCCATTTTTGCGTGTTTATGTATTAGAACTGAGATAAAAGTAATTGATTACAAATTTTATTTTAATCGTATCAACAAATAATAGTTTTCTTTTCTTTTACATGTAGTATTCAAAACCACTTGGTTATAATTTGGAATATCCAAATCCATTAACCATTGCATCAATTTTAATTTTTTTCTTACAAAATGGACACGCATCTGCAGGATACGCTGGATAATATGCATAACCTGGCACATCATCAGCATCAAATAATGATTCAACAGGTATTCCTTCAACCTGTTTTATAATTCCAAATACTGACATTATATTTTCTACAATTCCGCCATAATATCTAACACATTCTAAACATTTTTTTATAGTTTCACCTGTTGTCGTATTTGCAAAAAGCAACACAACATGCTTGTTTTCTATTGCACCCTTATTATTGTCCCTAAAAATCATTTGATTATTAGAATTATACTCAGGGGTAATTATATAATGCGTTTGATGTAAATTTGTTGATAAAAAATGTCTTGATTCTAATTCTTGACTCAAAAAAGCTCCAATAACCTCTGTTCCATCCATACAAATAATTGTATCAATATAAACACTTGTATTAATTTTTGAATAAAAAAGCTTCGCTGCTTCCATTGCTTCATTCGCTCTTGTCTTAATACTTGTTACATCTACATAATAATTGATATGAGCTGTACTTGTTGCAAAATGTCCTGGAATTGCATGAAGTGCAAGTTTATTGCTCTCTTTTGAATAAAACTTAACCATGCGATCTTCCATTCTTTCTTTTTTTTCTGTTTCCATAGTATGCTCCTTCCAAAAAAGCTTGCATAAAAATGCAAGCTTTTATATTTTTATAGTATAACTTTAATAGACTTTCTCAAGATGCTTTCATTGTAGCAATATCATATGTATTCTATATTTTAATTATAACTACATTTGTCTGAATATTCAATTATTTTTTAAATTATTTAGCAAATTAGATGCATACAAAAACTTAATAAATATTATTATTTGATGCCAGTACTTCCAAAACCGCCTCTATCTTGGTCTGATAGGTGTTCTGTCTGTTCAAAAACAATCTGAGGTTGATTTTGAACAATTCTAAATTGACAAATTCTATCATTTACATGTAAAACAACATCTCTAGTTGCCAATACTGGCATTCTCCACATATCATTATCTCCACAATATGAGCCATCAATCACACCCATACTATTTGTTTGAATTAAGCCAAAATTCTTAAATGTTGAACTTCTTGGTACTAAATGTGCCTCATATCCATCTGGCAATTTCATAGCAACACCTAATGGAATTAATTTAAAATCACCTTTTTTTAACTCAACTTCTTCAGAAACTCTAAGATCAATCCAATCAGATTTTCCCTCAATGTAAGTTAATTTTTCTATTTCTTCCGAAAAATATTTTATTAATATTTTCTCCACTTTATTTCTCCCATTCTAAAACGCTGTTTTCACTTCTTTTATCTCTTAACATCAAATCCGTAACCGCATCTTTTGCTTTCTTATCTTCAAATAATACTTTATTTACTTCTTTGATAATAGGAAGCTCAACATCATATTTTTTTCCTAAAGCTAAAGCTGCTTTTGCAGAGAAAATACCTTCTACTACCATTTTTACTTCTTTAGTAGCTTCATCCATTGTATATCCTTGACCAATCAACATGCCCGCTTTTCTATTTCTACTATGCTTGCTTTCGCATGTAACAATCAAATCACCAATACCTGTTAAACCATATAGTGTTTCCATATTGGCACCCATTTTAGAAGCTAATCTACTGATTTCTGCTATTCCTCTTGTAATAAGTGCTGCTTTTGTGTTATCTCCATAACCTAATCCATCTGCCATACCTGCTGCAAGAGCAATTACATTTTTTAATGAGCCACCTAATTCCATTCCTAAAATATCTGGACTAGTATAAACTCTGAAAACCTCATTCATAAATGTATCCTGAATAGTCTCTGCTATCACTTTTTCTTTAGCACCTGCAACCAATGTTGTTGGGAGACCTGCTCCAACTTCCTCTGCATGAGATGGTCCACACATTACTGCAACCTGTGCAACTGGAATCTCCTCAGTAACAATTTCAGCTAATGTTTTAAGAGTTTTATCTTCAATTCCTTTTGCTACACATACTACAATTTGTCCTTTTTTAACATATGGAGCCATTGTCTTAGCAGTGCTTCTTGTAAATACAGATGGAACCGCTAAAATAATGATTTCTTTTTCATCAATAGCCTCTTGAATACTAGTTGTATATTTGATGCTATCTGGCAATTTAACACCTGGTAGCTTATCAACATGTTCTTTTTTTTCTTTTAACATCTTGATTTCGTCTTCCACAATTGACCATACTACAATATCATGACCATTATCTGCAAGGACTTTTGACAATGCAATGCCCCAGCTTCCTGCTCCTATAACACCTATTTTTCTCATTATTTTATTACTCCTAACTTTAATAATTTTGAATAATTAAGTTATTATTTTTTACTCATTGCGAATTTATTCTCGTTGCCACTTAATAATCTTATAATATTTGCTTTATGTCTCCAAATTCCCATACATGTAAAACATGCCGCTATAATGTCAAACTCAAATTCAAGGCTGAATCTGCTACTATCTATTCCTAGCATTCCTAAATGATTAAATACTACCACTTGAATCAAGAAAACTGAAATCATAATAATTGAACCTAATGAAACATATCTTGTTATTGCAACAATAGATATAAAAACTATTAAGCATATAATAGTCGCTAGTGGACATACTGCAAGAATAACTCCGGCAGTGCACGCAATTCCCTTTCCACCTTTAAATCCAAGATAAAATGGAAAATTGTGTCCTAAAACAGTTCCAAATCCAGCATACATTTCTAATATTTTAATCGAATCAGTAAACTGATTTCTAAAAATATATTTTATGATTAAAATTGCAAAAACTGCTTTAAAACAATCGCCCAAAAAAGTAATTAAACCCGCTTTTACTCCTAATGTTCTTAACGTGTTTGTAGTTCCAGCATTTCCACTTCCATGTTTTCTAATGTCAATGCCTTTGCTTTTTCCATAAAGATACCCTGTTTGAAAATTTCCGAATAAATAACCAACTAATAGAGCTATTAATCGTGCGAAAATCATTATTTTCCTTCCTTTCTCTCTCTAATTATGAATTTTAAAGCTGTTCCCTGGAAGCCAAATGTATCTCTTATACGGTTTTCCAAATATCTTGTATATGAGAAATGCATCAAGTTTCTATCATTAACAAAGATAACAAATGTTGGTGGTTTAACTGCAACCTGAGTAACATAGAATATTTTCAAACGTTTACCCTTATCTGTTGGTGGCTGCTGCATTGCAACTGCTTCTGTTACGATTTCATTTAACACACCTGTTTGAACTCTCATAGCATTATTCTCCATAACGACATCAATAAGTTCAAATAATTTATTTAATCTTTGTCCTGATTTTACAGAAATAAATAAAATTTCTGCATAAGGCATAAAGCTTAATACATCTCTAATCTCTTCTGTATGTTTTTTCATTGTCTTATTATCTTTTTCAATGGCATCCCATTTATTAACAGCGATAATAATACCTTTTCCTCTATCATGCGCAATACCTGCAATCTTAGCATCTTGCTCAGTTACACCTTCTGTTGCATCAATCATAATCACAACAACATCGGCTTTTTCAACCGCTGCAACTGCACGAATTATACTATATCTCTCGATATCCTCTTTAACTTTACTTTTTCTTCTAATACCTGCTGTATCAACAAAAAGATAATCTTTTTTATTATATCTAACATTAGTATCAATTGAATCTCTTGTTGTACCGGCTATATTAGAAACGATTGATCTATCTTCATTCGATAATTTATTAATAAGTGATGATTTACCAACGTTTGGTTTACCAATAACTGCAATCTTTGGTCTATCATCTTCCTCTTCTTCTCCTGCTCCTTCAGGAAAATGAGAAATAACTTCATCCAACATATCACCTAAGCCTAACTTACCTGATGCAGAAACTGGATGTGGATCGCCTATACCTAAATTATAAAATTCATATACATCTGCCATCATCTTATTAAAATCATCAACCTTGTTAACAACTAAAACAACTGGTTTTTTTGATCTTCTAAGCATATCAGCAACCTTTGAGTCAGCATCCTGTAATCCTTGTCTCACATCTACAATAAACATAATTACATCAGCAGTATCGATTGCTATCTGTGCCTGTTCTCTCATCTGTGATAAAATTATATCTTTACTTTCTGGTTCAATACCACCCGTATCAATCATTGTAAAATTTTTATCCAACCAGCTTACTTCTGCATAAATTCTATCCCTTGTAACACCTGGTGTATCTTTAACAATAGAAATTCTTTCTCCTGCTAAAGTATTAAACAATGTAGATTTACCAACGTTTGGTCTTCCTACTATCGCTACTATTGGTTTACTCATAATTTATATTCTCCTATCTAAATTTCGATATTAAAATCAAATATTTATTTGCAATTAAATATTTATTTACAATATTCAATTAATAATCTAAATGTGTTTGTTACTCCATCAATATGACTTCTCTCATAACCATGAGATGCATATACTCCAGCTCCAATCAAACCATGTTTTATATCATATCCAGCGCTTAAGGCAACATCTACATCAGAGCCATAAAAAGGATAAATATCGACTGCAAAATCAATATTATTTTCTTTTGAAATTTTAATCATTTTTGTTACAACATCATAATTGTATGGTCCTCTTGAATCTTTTGCACAGATTGAAACCTGTTTTTCTGTACAATTCAAGCCTTCACCTACACATCCCATATCAACAGAAATCATTTCTGTTACACCTTCAGGAATTGATGCAGCTCCACCATGTCCAACTTCTTCATAGACTGTTATATGATTATATATTCTTCTTGATGGTGTAATTTTATTATCTTTTAAATATTTAGCATAACCTAATAATATACCAACACTTAGTTTATCATCTAAAAATCTACTTTTAATATAACCTGATTTAGTAATTGTTGTACGTGGATTAAAGCAAATAAAATCACCAACCATTATACCAAGCTTATCTGTATCTTCTTTACTTTTTGTATCCTCATCAATAACAACTTCCATTACATCCCATGTACGCTTAGTATCATCATACTCTCCATTAACATGAACTGATGCATTAGTAAGCTGTAAAGTTCCAGTATATTCGCCATCAAAACGAGTATGAATTGTTACGTTTTCAGCTTCAGCATTATTGGCATTCATACCTCCTAATGGAGATAATTTAAGACGGCCATTTGATTTAACTTCTTTAACTATTCCGCCTAACGTATCAATATGGGCTGCTAAAACCAATCCATCTTCTTTATCTTTGCCACCTAGATCCACAAAAACTCCACCTTTTTGGGTAAGTTTAGCATCGTATCCTAATTTTTTATACTCTCCTACCACAAAATCCGCTACTTCTTTTGTAAAACCTGTTGGACTATCAATAGCTGTAATTTTTTTTAATTCATCTATAATGTAATCAATATATTCTTTTGTCTCCATTTCGTCCTCCTAAAAAGATGTCAAAATTATTTTATATACATAAAAGCGCCTAAATTACCGCGTTTTCCATTTGATGCTCTATGTGAATATAAATACTTCGAATTGCAGCATGTACATAGATTAGTTGTTGCAATGTTCTCTTTTAACACGCCAGCATCTTCTAAAACTATTTCATTTGCTCTCCATAAATCAAGTAAACATTTATCATTTTCCTTTTGAATTATTATCTCGTCTTCATGTCCAGCAAACTCATTTATAAATTCTTCAGCCACGTCTAAACTTACTTCATAGCATTGCTGACAAATTGATGGACCAATAGCACAAACAACATCTTGGGGGTCTGTATTGAATTCTCTTGCCATTGCCTCAAGAGTCACCTTACCCATTCTTTTTACTGTTCCACGCCAGCCTGAATGGCTTAATCCTATTGCTTTATTCTTTGAATCCACAAAATAAAGTGGTACACAATCTGCATAAAAAGTTGACAAAACAAGTCCTGGCTCATCAGTAATTAACCCATCAATATTATCATATGGAAGTTTTTTAACAACACCATTTCCTGCATCTTTCTTTGTAACTTTTAATACATTCGTTGTATGTGTCTGTGATGTTAAAACAAAATCATTTAACGTACACCCTAAAGCACACGCTAAACGTCTGTAATTTTCAAGAACATTTTCAGGATCATCTCCTCTGGTAAAACTTAGATTTAATGATGATAAATGTTCTTTACTCACTCCACCTTCTCGAGTTGTAAAACAATGATTTACTATACCTGTTTCATCAATTTTAGTAAATTTTAGTAATGGTAATACTATCTTATTATTATTTGTTTTATCGTTTTCAATTGTGTAATTTACTAAATTAAAAACTTTTTGATTATTCTTATACTTCAAGTCCATTTCTAATATTCAAATCACCTTTACATATTATTTCATACTCCAAACGCATTTTGAATATGCTCTATCTTGTTATTTAAAATAGAAACAACATCAAATCTCATTGGCACATCAACAAGATTGTTACTCATTATAAAATAATTAGCAACAGCAATTATGTTTTTTTGTTTTTTATAATCGACCGCTTCCTCCGGCCAACCATATCTGGCGCTACTTCTATATTTTACTTCCACAAAGACTATACTTTCTTTATCTCTAGCAATAATATCAATCTCGCCAATTCTATTACGATAATTAAACGTAATAATATGATAGCCATTCTTTTCTAAAAAAACAGCCGCCTGCTTCTCGCGTTCCTGCCCAACTTTACGTTTGTTGTATTTATTATTTCTTTTATTAATATTGTATTTCATCTTTTATATTCTTAAAAAATGAAAAACTGAAAAAAACATACAAATTATATTTTACATTCGAATTCTATTTCTGTCCACTTTTTTATTTGAATTCATCTATTTATATATTCTATTTCATTTTCCAATACAATGCAATACATTTATTAAAATTTTTTATCTAATTATAGTTAAGCTATTTTTGCTTTTAACTTATCCATATCATCTACAAAAACAAGAATTTCAGCTACAATCTCATACAATTCTGGAGGAATAACATCGCCAATCTCAAGTTTAGATAAAGTGTCAGCCAACTTATTATCCTTATACAACGGTACCTCATTTTCTTTAGCTGTTTCAATAATTTTATCAGCTAGATTTCCCTTGCCTGTAGCCAAAATCTTTGGTGCTTTATCGCCAGGCTCATATGCTAGGGCTACAGCTGTTTTTTCTTTTTTCTTATCTGAAACATCAACCTCCTTTGAAGATTGTACTTTTTTTGATTGTATTTTTTTTTTATCAATTTTTTTCTTATTTAGTATTCTCTCATCCATAATCACGCCCTCATATCAAATGAAAATCTTTTAACTGGTCCCGCTGTTGGCAAATCTTTTTTCAAAAAGTCTTCAACAAAATTTATTTTCTTTTTTTCATTAACAACCTCTAAAGTACAAGCATATCCTAATTTATTGAGTTTGCTTAACAGCATAGGTAAATTCGCAAAAATCAAATCATATGATGCATCATCCTCTACAAAAAAATTTGTTTTTAAATTTTTATCTTTAAGCTTGATTGATACATCGGTGGTTCCTAAATTATCGAGTTCTAAATGTAAAAAAGCAGATAATTCACCCTTTTTTTCTTTTAGATTTTTTCTATTCGTATAAAGATACAATTCTCCATTAACATCCTGTTTTGTCATTTTAAGTGGAATTTGAACATAATTATAAATATTATTTACCTGATTCATAAAATCAAGGTTTCCTCTAATCTCGGATATTGTCGACATCAATGCAGTTTTATTTTGACTTACTGCATTAACAAGTTCCTCGATTTGTGTAATCTGATAATCTAATTTTTTATATAATTGTGTAATTTTTCCATTTTCTTTTAACTGTTCCGGTTCAATTAACCATTGTTCTTTTATAATTGACTCAACAAATCCCTTATATTCTTTACTTAATATAAGAGATAATATATCCTTCTCGCTAACTGCCGGATTATTCATAAGAGATTTTATTTGATTTAATATATCTGCCACTTCTAACTTACTAAAATTTGAATTCAAATTTTCACTCTTTTGCACATTACCATCAATTGTTTGTTTCTCTTGATTTAAGGTGCTTAAATCGGGATTCTTTGTATCAACATTTTGAGAATTATTTTGCACATCAATATTTTCATTTTGTATGCCACCACTCTTTGTTTGAGTATCAGCATTCTTCTCTTGTGAGTGAATTGATGTCATATCATTCTTCTCTAAAGCAATTACGTTTTCTTCTTCAGCAAGCACCTCACCTTTATTAATTGACGTTTCTGCTAAAACATTTCGATTTTCTGCAATCTTAGCATTTTCTGATTGAAACATTTTTATCATTTTCAAAAAATCTTTTCCCTCATCCTGCTGTCCTTCAATTTGCAATATCTTATCTAATAACATATTCACTTCTTCTTTATCTAAAACCTGTTCTACTTTAACGTTTTCTAATCCTTTTGATACAATATCAAGAAGTTTAACATTATTAGACTCTATTTGTTTAATTGGAATACTTGGATCAGATATATTTTTTACCAGATTATTTAAAACATCATTTAATTTATTAGTTATTGCTTGCTTATCATTTAGATAGTTTTCAAATTGATATGCTCTTTGTTCAGTAATAGGAATATCAAATTTAGTCATTTGTACAACCGTTTTAACATCTATATTGCTAAAATTAACAATTTGTCTGTACATTTTGGCCAAACTCTCCTTGTCAATTGGCAAACCCTCATGCATCATCTCCTGAACCATCTTAAGGGTCTGCACATTAACATCTATGGACGCTTCTTTTAAAGCATTAGCAAGAATAGGATTATTGCCTTCAGTTCCAGAACTATATGGCCTTATTTCTATTGTACTTGTAGAGGCTGATTTAACCTCAAAAAATAAGGACTGTCCTGGTGCAACTTGTACACCATTATCAAGACGCGCCTCTATTTTTTGTCCATCAGACAAAGCAATACTTACCTTATCATTTTTTACTGAAACGACAGTACCCTCAAAGACGTCTCCAGCCTTCATATCCTGTATTGTGGAAGTCTTTCCAACATTTTTTGCATTAATATTTGTATCTAGTTTTTGCTTATTTATATTATTATATTTATCATATAAATTAGAAATTTGCATTTTTATACCCCATTTCCAAATTAAATAATAATTTTACCTATAATATCTCCTATAATACACAAAACCCTTACAAAGAAAAAATTTTCAATGCTATTCAAATAAATAACTTGCTCTATCTAAATACTATTATACTATTTATTATTTGGTAATACAAAATTTTTTATAAATGTTGCTCTATGTATCGGTGATGGTCCTACTTCTTTTAATGCCTTGATATGCTTAGCTGAACCATATCCTTTGTTAGACGCGAAATCATATTCAGGCATAATTTTATCGTATTCAACCATTAATCTATCCCTTGTTACTTTTGCAACTATACTAGCTGCTCCAATTGAAATACTTTTTGCATCACCTTTTATAATTGGCACCTGTTGAATCTGCACTTTTGGGATAGTAACTGCATCATTTAACAACAAATCTGGCTGTGGAGAAAGTTTGCTAATAGCTTGTCGCATTGCCTCATATGTTGCTTGCAAAATATTTATTTCATCAATCCTAGCCGGTGAAACCAATCCTGTTGACCAAGCCACAGCTTCTCGTGTAATCTGATCATATAACTGTTCTCTCTTTTTTTCAGATAGTTTTTTAGAATCATTTATATACAAAATATGACAATCCTTTGGCAAAATAACTGCTCCCGCAACAACTGGACCTGCTAATGGGCCTCTGCCAACCTCATCGATTCCACATATAAACTCACAGTCACTATATTGTTTTTCAAATTTTTTAATAGTCTCAATTCTATCAAGTTCTGCTTCATAAGCCTCTAATTTTTTTTTAGCTCTTTCAACTAGTTTAACTACTCCACTTCTTTCATCCGATGAATAATTATTAATAAATTCAAGAAGCTCTATTTCCTTTAAATTAGCTAGCTCTTCTTTTATGTCTCCAATCTTCTTACTCATAATCCCCGCACCATTCTACTGTAATCTTGCCAAGTGTTCCGCTTCTGAATTCATCTATCAGAAGAATTGCAGCCTTGCTAAAATCAGGTTCATTTCCTTTTGAAACACAGTTTCTATTTTTAGCAATTTCATATATTATATCTATCTCTTTTGCATCCTCATTTACATTATAACGTTCATGTAAAATTCCAGCATATTTTTCTTTTAATAATTTGATTAATTCCACTGCCAACTCATCTGTGTTTAATATTTCATCCTTAATTGAACCTACCAAAGCTAATCTAAGACCTACTAATTGATCTTCAAATTTAGGCCAAAGAATTCCTGGTGTATCTAAAAGTTCAACATTCTTTCCTAATCTAATCCATTGCTTACCTTTTGTAACACCTGGTTTATTTCCTGTTTTTGCAACAGCTTTTCCAGCATATGAATTTATGAAAGTAGATTTTCCTACGTTAGGAATTCCCACAACCATTGCTCTAATTGGTCTGTTTTTAATACCACGTTTTCTATCTCTTTCTATTTTTTCTTTGCAAGCTTCCATTATAATATCTGTAATTTTCTTCATACCTTTTTTGGCTCTAGCATCTAATCCATATACAAAATATCCTTTTTCTTGAAAAAACTTGCTCCACTCTTCGCTTTGTCTTTTATCAGCCAAATCAGACTTATTCATCAAAATTAATCTGAATTTGTTTTTTCCCAATTCATCTATATCAGGATTTCGACTACTAAGTGGAATTCTTGCATCGACTAGCTCAATTACCAAATCAATAAGTTTAATATCTTCTTGCATTTGTCTTTTAGCTTTAGTCATATGACCTGGATACCATTGAAAATTCATATAAAACCTCTTTTCTAAAAAATAATATAAGTTATGTATGTTGCATTTTCGTTTTATTATCGTTATTTCATTGTTTGATTCTTATTTTACAAAACCAACTCTAGAAAATGGAACAACTTTCAACCATGCTTTTCCTTCTATATATTTAGCTTTAACATTTCCAACACTAGAATATCTACTATCCTCACTGTTGTTTCTATTATCTCCTAAGACAAAATATTCATCTTTGTTTAATCTAATCTTTTTATTGGCAATACCAGGATTTTCGATTGTCGCAACTCTACGATTTTCCTGAAGCATCTTCCCGTTAATATATATCATTCCATTTTTTATTTGCACAGAATCACCTGGAGTAGCTATAACTCTTCGCAAATAATATGGAGACTTCTTATTTCCATTTGGTTTAAATACTATAATATCATTTTTTTTAGGTTTAGAAACCTTATATATAAATTTATTTACCAAAACCTGTTCATCACTATACAAACTTGTTTCCATTGATTTTCCGACAACACCAACCCGTTTACCGAAAAAGAACACCGTTATGAAAGCCAATAATACAACTATTATTATTTCCACAATCCAAATGCTTACGCTCCTAACTGCCTTATGGTTAACTTTTCGTTTTTTTCTTGTAAAATCAAGACCTTTTCTGCTCTTAAATAACATAAATTACCTCCTCAAAAGTTAATTTATTGTAATTATAATGTGAAAAAAGGCAGATGCCACAAAGCATCTGCCACATTAAACAAAAATTATTTAACGATTTCTTTAACTTTAGCTGCTTTACCAACACGATCTCTTAAGTAGTAAAGTTTAGCACGTCTTACTTTACCTTTACGTACAACTTCTACATTAGCAACGTTTGGTGAATGTAATGGCCAAGTCTTTTCTACTCCAACACCGTTAGAAAGTTTTCTTACTGTAAATGTAGCACGGTTGCTTCCACCCTGTTTTTTAATTACAGTTCCTTCAAAGATCTGGATTCTTTCACGGTTTCCTTCTTTGATTTTAGCGTGAACTCTTACAGTATCACCTGTGTTAAATGCTGGAACTTCAGCTTTTAATTGTTCTTGTTCAATTTTTTTGATAATTTCGTTCATTTTGTGACCTCCTATTATTTTGATGTTCTTAAAGCATATCTTGCTACAGAGGACCATCTCTTATTCACAATACAACATTAAAATATTATCATGATTACAGTGCACCTGTCAAGCTATTTACTTATAAAAAATATATTAACTTTTTCCTTTGCTTGATATAAATACACTGTATCAATAACTTTACCAAAATAAGACATTTCATTATCTGTAAACCAAAAAACTGGCATAACATCTAAATCTAGCATATCATTTATAAGAGCCGTCAAAAGAGTCTTTTTATAAAAATCCAAGTCACCTTGTTCTTCATTTTCAGCTTTGATTTCAGAAACAATCGGCAAACCAAACGTTCTCATATCTACTTTTGCCAATGTTTTATCCTGATTAAAAACTTCAAATGTATTTATATCTACCTTTGGATGTCTCATAGCCTTTATTGATAGCCTATTTTTTTGTGTATATACCAATTGAGCGAATTCTTTTTTTATGGCTCTTCCTCCATAAAAATCTTCAAGTTTTTTATTAGTCCGGCAATCATGGCTTATTATTTTTAATACAGAATCAGTGCTTGACTCTCCCATTGACGTTAATAACGTCATATCATTTATTAAAGAAATCACGTCCGCTTTCTCTGAGATTGGTGCATAATAATAACAAAGTGTTTCTTCATCTTGAATCAAAATCTGATTTTCATCTTCAAAAATAACATTTGCACGCCCCATCTCCAAAACATTAATCATATCTGCATAATTTAGCTTGTTTTTTTTCAAAACATCTATGCATTTTTGACTTGTTTTAAATTTGAGATACAAATCGTATCTTCTTTCCTTTGTTCTCTTTATTGACTGTTCAAGACGCCATTTTTCAACTTCTTTTGTGTTTCCTGACAAAATAACATCTGGAACTTTCTTACCTCTCCACACCTCTGGTCTTGAATATTGTGGATACTCTAAAAGATTATTATGAAATGACTCTGTTTCAGCGGATAAATCGTTATGCAACACCCCTGGGACAAGTCTAGATATAGCATCTATCATTACCATTGTTGGTAATTCTCCACCTGTTAAAACATAATCACCAATCGAAACATAATCTGTCACAATCTCTTCTAATACTCTTTCATCAATTCCTTCATAATGTCCACAAAGAAAAATTAATTCATCACTTTGTGATAGCTCTTTTGCTTTTTTTTGGGTAAAAGGTTCTCCTTGCGGAGTTACATAGATTACTCTCTTTTTTTTATTCGGTTGAATATTTGATTCTACACTTTTATAAGCCAAATAAACTGGCTCCGCTTGCATAAGCATACCAGCTCCGCCACCATATGTATAATCATCAACTTTATTAAATTTATTATTTGAATAGTCGCGAATATTTATTGCTTCTATTGATATCAATCCATTTTTTATTGCTCTACCAATAATACTTGTATTTAATCCATGCATTACCATTTCTGGAAATAAAGTTAAAATATGAAAATTCATCATATGCTCCTCTACTATCTTAAACCAGGTAAAAGATGAATCACTATACGATTTTCCTCAAGATTAACTTCTCTTACACATTGTTCAATTGCTGGAACCAAAATATCTTTGACTCCTTTATTTTTTATAACATAAACATCATTGGCACCTGTTTGTAACACATCCGATATCTTTCCAAGATTCTCGCCCTCATCAGAAACGGCATCTAATCCAATTAAATCAGCAATAAAATATTCATTTTCTTCTAATTCAACTGCATCTTCACGGGTTACTAAAATAGGGCACTTTTTATATTTTTCAATATCATTGATATTATCATAGTTTTTAAATTTAAGAATAACTAGATTTTTAAAAAATTTAACCTTTTCTATTTCAAGTTCTAATTCTTCTTTTCCAGTATCTAAATATACTGTTTTCAAATCTAGAAATCTCTGTGCATCATCAGTCGTTGGGAAAACTTTAACTTCTCCACGAATTCCATGAGTACTTGTAATTACACCTACCTGCAATTTATCTCTCATCAACTTTCTCCTTATTGCATTCTACTTTATATTGCATTCTACTTGTCGTATTTTTCTTATCACATTACATTTATCTAACGCGTAAAAATTTATATTACAAAAACGAAAAAGACCGCCTCAAACGAGACGGTCGTAGGATTACTGCATAATCTCAACAATTACTTTTTTGTCTTCTTTTGAGGCAGCGGCTTTAACAACTGTACGTAATGCCTTAGCAATACGACCCTGTTTGCCAATCACTTTGCCCATGTCAGACTGTGAAACACGTAATTCCAAAACAATTGCTTTCTCATTTTCAGATTCAGTTACAACAACCTCTTCTGGATAATCGACTAGCGATTTTGCAATTACTTCAACTAATTCTTTCATTACGTCCACCTCTCAAATCCTATTTTTCGATACCAGCATTTTTGAAAAGTCTAGCAACTGTTTCTGTTGGTTGAGCACCATTAGCTAACCATTTTTTTGCTAATTCTTCGTTTACATGATATTCTGATGGATCCTTTGTTGGATCATATGTACCAATCTCTTCGATGAATCTACCATCTCTTGGAGATCTTGAATCTGCAACGATGATTCTATAGAAAGGAGCTTTTTTGTGTCCCATTCTTCTTAATCTAATTTTAACTGCCATTGTTTCACCTCCTAATAGTTCTTTATGCACAATGCATTTATGTTAAAAAGGAAGTCCCTTGAACAATCCTTTTTTACCACGTTTACCACCGCCAAACATGCCTGGCATCTGTTTCATCATTTTTTTCATCTGTTCAAACTGCTTAATCAATTTGTTTACTTCTGAAATATTCACTCCAGCGCCCTTTGCAATACGGTTTTTTCTACTTGGATTCATAACCTTTGGATTTCTTCGTTCTTCCGGAGTCATTGAATATATAATAGCTTCAATTCTAGCCATATTCTTCTCCGCTTCATCCGAATCAAAATCAGGCAACTTAGAACCCATTCCTAATCCTGGAAGCATACCCAAAATGCTTGATAGGCCACCCATTTTTCTCATTTGACTCATAGATTCAAGATACATTTCAAAATCAAACTCATTCTGTTTCATTTTGCGTTCAAGCTCTTTAGCTTTATTCTCATCTATTGTCTCTTGAGCCTTTTCAATCATTGTTAGAACATCACCCATTCCCAAAATACGTGATGTCATTCTATCTGGATAAAACTGCTCTAAATCCGAGAGTTTCTCACCCATACCTACGAAAAGAATTGGTTTTCCTGTTACAGCTCTAATTGAAAGAGCAGCACCACCTCTAGTATCACCATCTAACTTAGTTAAGATGACACCATCAACTCCAACTTTCTCATCAAAAGTTCCAGCAACATTAACCGCATCCTGACCTGTCATGGAATCAACTACTAGTAATGTTCTATGAACATCAACTGAATTCTTGATTTCTACCAACTCGTCCATCATCTCTTCATCAATATGTAAACGACCAGCTGTATCGATAATCAATACATTATTTCCATTCGAAATCGCATGATTAACTGCCGCTTTGGCAATATCTGCAGGCTTATTCTTATTGCCCATTGCAAATACTTCAACGCCTTGTTTCTCGCCATTGATTTTTAACTGTTCAATAGCTGCAGGTCTATATACATCACAAGCTGCTAATAAAACCTTCTTACCTTTACTCTTTAACTTTCCAGCAATCTTAGCCGTTGTTGTAGTCTTACCAGCACCTTGTAAACCAACCATCATAATAATAGTTAATTCGTTACTAGGCTTAAAATCTATCTCTGTAGTTTCAGAACCCATAAGCTTAGTCATCTCTTCATTAACGATTTTGATAACCATTTGACCAGGATTCAAGCCATTCATAACATCTTGGCCGATAGCTCTCTCTTGAACACTTTTAGTAAACTGTTTAACTACTCGAAAGTTTACATCTGCCTCAAGCAAAGCCATCTTAACTTCTCTTAGAGCTGCCTTTACATCGTCTTCTGTTAAACGACCTTTGCTTCTTAAATTTTTAAATACATTTTGTAATTTTTCTGATAAACTATCAAATGCCATATTATAATTCCTCTATTATCTGATTAGATATAGCCTCAATTTGATTAATAATCTCTATCTGTGGCTCTCCTTTGAACTTTCTAGTCAATTTATGAATCTCCGCCACTTCATCTTTAATCACCATAAACTTCTTAACCAAATGGAGCTTATCCTCATATCCTTCTAATTTTCTAGTACATCTCTTTATCATATCACTTACACCCTGTCTAGTGATATTTCTTGTTTCTGCAATTTCCCCTAAGGATAAATCATTGAAGACAAAATCTTCATATACCTGACGCTGATGCTCATTGAGCAACTCGCCATAAAAATCATATAAAAAAGCCTGTTCTATTTTTTCTTCCATGTCTATCACCTTGAATAGATTAACATAAGAGAATGTAGATGTCAAGTATTTTTTCTTGATAGAACATATTTTCGATTTTTGTTTGTTTTTCTTAAAAAATTCTATTTATCAATTTAAATTATACTTTATTTGTAATGCTTTATATTATGCTTTATTTATAATTATTCTTAGCAAAAAAGGACATCCTTCATGAATACAATATAAATCGTATTCATGCTTTTTGCCCTTTTTTTATAAATATTATTAATTAATAATCATCTAAACTTGAATCTGAATCATCGTCATCAAATGGAGAATTTTTGTCATTATATTTACTACTATAATCATCGTCATCATCGTAGTCTTTATCGTCACCATCTTTATTATTTGGATAGTCACTCTTATATCTCTTCTTATATGTTGGTTTGCTATCCTTGAAACTATCGTCCTTAGTTCCTTTTTTTATCATTTGATCTATTAGCTTTTTAGCTGTGTCAATTGGAATAGCAAAACCCATTCCCTCTACGCTTGTCGCAGAATACTTAGCAGAATTAATTCCAATCAATTCACCTTTTGCATTTAGTAACGCTCCACCACTGTTTCCTGGATTTATGGCTGCATCTGTTTGAATTAATTTATTTGTATACTTTTTGCGTCCGCTTTCATCTGATGAAGAAACTTTTCTATCAACTGCACTAATTATACCAGTTGTTACTGATTGTCCATATCCCAATGCATTTCCTATGGCTATAGCTGATTCGCCAACTTTTGTTTCACTTGAGGTACCTAATGTGGCAACTTTAATTTTTTTCTTTGTATCACTTGATAAAGATGATAATTTGACTTTAATTACAGCTAAATCATTTTTTGCAATATTTCCTTGTACTTCAGCATCAGCGACTTTACTATCGCAAAATTGAACTGTTAAGTCCTTAGCTCCATCAACCACATGATTGTTAGTTACAATGTATAAGGTTTTACCATCTTCTTTTACTATAATTCCACTACCAACACTCTTTTGTTCTTTAACGGCCCTTTCACCAGTGAAATAAGAAGACACTTCTTTTTCCGAAATATTAGTAATTGCAACAATAGATGGCATTGTATGCTTCACTATACCCGAAACATCATTATTTTTTATAAGCGTTTTTTTGTTTTTTGAAACAGGCTTTAAGTCTTCTGATTCTCTATTTTCTATTAATGATTTAAACTGGGTTCTATACACATAATACGATCCTGCAAAGGACCCTCCAGCAAGTGCACCGCATGTTATTAAAATTAATAAAAACTTAGCTATTTTACTTTTGCCTTTTTTTCTTGTACTTTCATTAATATCTTGACCTTTTGATTCATTCATATACAATGTCCTCTCCTTTATATTCACATTTTTTAATTTCATATAATCTTTTAAAAAAATAATAAAACATTATTATGTTTAAAAAATGTGAATATTCCAACTAATCTATGTTTACTTTGTGTCAACTATGTGAAGGCCTTTTAAAACTGTTGATAAAATATCTTATAAATTTGTCTGAACAATTTTAGGATCATAGCCATTATCCTTCAATGTCTTTAAAATCTCTTTTTTATGTTCAGTTCCAAAACTTTCTAATGTAATCTGCAATTCAACTGCTGCACTACGATTAGTTGTAACGAACTGATTATGTTCAAGCTTAATCACATTTCCTTTTGATTTTGCAATAACATCTGCAACTTTTGAAAGTTCCCCTGGCTTATCTGGTAATAAAACTGAAAAACTAAAGATTCTATCTCTAAAAATCAAACCATGCTGAACAACAGATGACATTGTAATAACATCCATGTTACCACCACTTAAAATTGAAACAACTCTCTTATTTTTTACTTTAAGGTGTTTCAAAGCTGCAACTGTCAATAAGCCTGAATTTTCAACTATCATTTTATGATTTTCAACCATATCAAGGAATGCTACGATCAATTCATCATCATCAACTGTAATAACTTCATCAATGTTTTTTTGTAAGAATGGGAAAATCTTGCTTCCTGGTGTCTTTACTGCTGTTCCATCTGCAATTGTGTTAACTTTTGGAAGAGTTACAACTTTTCCTTCTTTTAATGACGCCTGCATACAAGCTGCACCTGAAGGCTCTACACCAATAACTTTAATTTTAGGATTTAATAATTTAGCTAAAGTTGAAACACCTGTTGCTAATCCGCCGCCACCAATTGGTACTAAAATGTATTCAACTAATGGTAGTTCTTTAAAAATTTCCATTGCAATACTTCCTTGACCTGTTGCAACCTGTAAATCATCAAACGGATGAATAAATGTATATCCTTCTTTTTTAGCTAACTCAAGAGCATAAGCACATGCTTCATCATACACATTACCATGTAATACTACTTCTGCACCGTAACTCTTTGTTCTATTTACTTTAATAAGTGGTGTTGTAGTTGGCATAACAATTACTGCTTTAGCTCCATAACATTTTGCTGCATATGCTACGCCCTGTGCATGGTTTCCTGCTGATGCGGTAATTAGTCCTTTTTTTCTTTCCTCATCTGATAATGTGCTAATTTTATAATATGCTCCGCGAACTTTATACGCTCCAGTAAACTGCATATTTTCAGGTTTTAAATAAACTTTATTACCTGTCTGCTCACTTAAATAATCACTATAAACTAGTTTTGTCTCTAGTGTAACCTCTTTGACTTTTTCACTTGCTTCTTCAAATTTGTCCAATGTTAACATAATATTATTCCTTTCTTACTTCAAACATATATATAAAATTATTGATCTTCGTTTACATCAAATAATGCATCAATAAATTCATTTGCATCAAACTTCTGTAAATCATCAATAGTTTCACCTACTCCAATATATTTTACAGGCACTGACAATTCTGATTGAATTGCAACAGCGATACCACCTTTTGCAGTACCATCCATTTTTGTTAAAACAATACCTGTAATATTAGCGACTTCAGAAAACTCTTTAGCCTGCGCAAGAGCATTTTGACCTGTTGTTGCATCTAATACAACCAATGTTTCTTTGAAAACTCCTGCATATTCTTTTTCAATAATTCTGTTAATTTTACCTAATTCATTCATTAAGTTTTTCTTATTATGAAGTCTACCAGCTGTATCAACTAATAACACATCAGCGTTTCTTGCTTTTGCAGCTGCAACAGCATCATACACTACTGAACCAGGATCTGCGCCCTCTGTTCCACCAATCATGTCAACGCCGCTTCTATTAGCCCATTCTTTTAATTGATCTCCGGCTGCAGCCCTAAAAGTATCTGCTCCAGCAATTACAACCTTTTTACCTTCTGCTTTAAATTTGCCAGCTAGCTTACCAACTGTTGTTGTTTTACCAACACCATTTACACCAATAATTAAAACAACTGATTTTTCTTCTTCAAATTTATAATCAGTAGAATCAACTTTCATTTGATTTCTAATACTGTCAATTAACAACTGTTTACACTCTTGAGGGTCTTTGATATGATTTTCTTTAACTTTATCACGCAATTCATCTAAAATCTGCTCTGTTGCACGAACTCCTAAATCACCCATAATAAGAATTTCTTCTAGTTCTTCATAAAAATCTTCATCAATCTTCGAAAAGCCACTAAAAACAGAGTCTAAACCAGACACAATATTATTTCTTGTCTTACTAAGTCCTTCAACAAGTCTTTTGAAAAATCCCTTTTTCTCCTGCTTTTCCTCTTTGGCACTCATCTGTGCCTCTAAATTTTTTTCAATATTTTTTTCGAAATTAAACATATATCTTTCCCTTTCGTTTAATTTGTAATATTTATGGGTATGCAACCTAAATTACATACCCTAAAAATCGATATACAATATCTATTATATTACTCTGACAAGTCTTTTTCAATCAAATCTACAGAAACTAATGTAGAAACACCCTTTTCTTGCATTGTAATACCATACAATCTATCCGCTGCATTCATTGTACCACGTCTATGCGTAATTACAATAAATTGCGTATTATTTGTTAAATTGCTGAGATATTTAGCATATTTTGATACGTTTGAATCATCAAGCGCAGCTTCAATTTCATCCAATAAACAAAATGGTGATGGTTTTAATGCCTGTATAGCAAATAATAAAGCGATAGCAGTAAGAGCTTTTTCACCACCGGACAATTGCATCATATTTTGCAATTTTTTTCCTGGTGGTTGTGCTATAATCTTAATTCCACACTCTAAAATATCTTCGCCTTCTGCCAATTCAAGTGAACCCTTTCCTCCTCCAAACAGTTGTTTGAAAGTTGAATTAAATGTTGCTTGAATTTCTTTGAATTTTTCCGAGAATTGTTTTCTCATACCTTCATCCAAATCAGAAATAATTCCAACTAATGATTCTTCAGCCTTAATCAAATCATCATGCTGAGTCTTTAAAAACTCATATCTTGTGGACACTTCTTTATACTCTTCAATCGCATTTACATTGACATCACCTAGTTTTTTAATGTCGTCCTTTGTTTCCTGAATCATTTTTCGTAACTGATCTTCATTTGAAAATTCATCACTTTCTAATTCAAGTGCAGCATGAGGTGTTAACTCGTACTCATTCCACATGTAGTTAGTCTTTCTATCGTGTTCTTCTACTAGTTTTTCTTTTTTAGAATTTAGTCTAAATATTTCCTTATCTAAAAGAGAAAGCTTAGTTGTAACCTCTTCTTGTTTCTCGAAAAATCCTTTATGAATAACAGATAATTCTTCTTTCTTTTTTAAATCTCTCTCTAAAGTTTCCTGCCATTTAGTGTATGCATCTGATGAATTTGCAATTGTTTTCTTGATTTCTTCTATTGAATTTTTCTTTTCTTCAATTTCATCTTTTGCCAAACTAGCATTTTCAACTAATAGTGCTCTTTCTTTATTATGTTTAGATATTTCTTCATCTAAACGTTCAATATTCTCGTTAATATAATTAACTTCCTGAACTATATTTGCCTCTTTTAATTTTATTTCAGCTAACTTTTCTAATGCAGTATCTTCTTTTTTTAGATCTCCATCCATTTGCACTTTCAATTCTAGCGACAATTTTTCCAATCTTGTCGTTTCATTTTGTGCATTCTCAAGTTGTTGTTCTATTTCCTTTGTTTGATTATTAATATCTATTAATTGTTGTTCTATTTCATCATTTTCTTTTTTAAGTGTCTTATAAATATCGTCACTTTTACCTTTTTGTTCTTCTACACGTTTCAAATTCAAATCAGCCGTATTCTTTTCAAGGCTTAATTCCTGCAATTGTTTTCTTAATGAATTATTTTCATCTTCATTTAGAATTCTTGCAGTATCAATATCTCCACGTCTAGCTTTTAATTTATCTTTCATTTCGATAACATCTTGTAACTCTTTTTCTAGTTCTTCGATTTCTCTTTGTCTAGATAAAAGATTAGAAGAATTCTTAAAGGCACCACCAGCTAAAGTTCCGCCTGGGCTTAAATATTCTCCATCTAATGTAACCATGTGTAACGAATATTTAAACTTTTTAGCAATTGCTAAAGCATTGTCAATATGATCAACAACTATAACTCTACCTAGTAAATAAGCACAAATCTCTGCATATTTAGGATCACATTTAACTAATTCATTAGCCATTCCTATAGCACCCTTACACTCTAATGCTTCCTCGCTCTTAGGATTTCTTCTTCCAGTAACACTAGTAACTGGTAAAAATGTGGCACGGCCATAACGATTTTTCTTTAAGAATTCTATCATTTCTTTGGCAGTATTTTCATCTTCTGTAACAATATTTTGCACATTACCGCCAAGAGCTGTTTCAATCGCAACTTCATACTTTTTATCAGCCTTAATCAAATCAGAAACGACTCCACAAATCTTAGGATTTTCACTTTTTTGTTCCATTACACGTTTAACACTGTTTCCAAATCCTTCATATCTTTCTGCAATGTTTTTTAGAGTTTCTAACTTAGAGATAACTTTATGATATTTTTCATTATTTTCCTCTATATTCTTAGAATTCTCTTTTAATTTGTTCTTCCATGTAACGACATTTTTTTCTGCCTCATTTTGTTTTTTTCTTAAAGCATCAATTCTAACATTAACTTCTTCAACTGCTTTTTCAAATTCTTTAACATTAGAATCAATATCTTCTTCTTCACTTTTTCTAGCCAAAAGTCTTTGATTAAGTTGAGCTTTCCTAATATTGACCTGTTCTATTAAGGTCTTCTGCTGTTGCTTCTTTCCTTCAAGTAAAGTCTTATCTTTTATATTTTGGATAATGTTAGCCTGACTCTCATCAAGTCGAGCTCTTTTCGACTGATTTTCTTTTTTTAACTCATTTACCTCAGTCTCAATCTTTATACGTTCTTCCGAAATCTGTTGTTTTTTATCATCAATTTCTTTTTTCTTTTTAAGATACTCACGCTTTGCATTATCCTTTTCTTCTTTATCTTTATCAATAGAATTTAATCTATTTTTATAATGCTCATCAGTATTTTCAGCCGCTTTAATCTGTTCTTTAAGGACGTTTATTTGTCCTTCAAGCCTATTCTTATTAAGAGATGAATTATTAATATTTTCCTTTGTCTCATTAATTTCAGAATCTATTTTTTCAATATCCTGTTCTAATTTTTCGTATTCATTTTTAATATTCTGATATTTTTGTGAGACTTCATTTTTTTGCTCATCCGCAATTTTGAATTTTGCATCAATATCATTTTTTTCAGTCTCTAATCTCTTATTTTCCATAAGAAATTTATTAACTTCGTATTTTTTTAGGTTTTCTTTGTATTTCAAGTAATCTTTAGCTTTTTCAGATTGCTTCTCTAGGGGTCCTACTTGTCTTTCTAATTCCGACAAAATGTCATTAACTCTGACAAGATTTTCTCGTTCTTCTTCAAGTTTTCTTTGTGCAGTCACTTTACGTTTTTTAAATTTTACGATACCTGCAGCCTCATCAAAGAGTTCCCTCTTTTCTTCTGGTCTACCGCTTAATATTTTATCAATCTGACCCTGACCGATTATTGAATACCCCTCTTTACCGATACCTGTATCATAAAATAACTCTGACACATCTTTTAATCGACATGGACTACCATTGATTAGGTATTCACTTTCACCAGAGCGATATACTCGTCTGGCAATCGTTACTTCTTCATAATCAATTGCTAACTGATGATCTGCATTATCCAATGTAATCGCAACATAAGCGTAACTTAAAGGTTTGCGATTCTCTGTTCCCGCAAAAATAACATCTTGCATAGATGCCCCTCTTAATTGTCTGGCACTTTGTTCTCCAAGTACCCAACGAACAGCATCCGCTACATTACTTTTTCCACTTCCATTTGGTCCAACAATTCCTGTTATTCCATTATGAAAATCAAATACTATTTTATTGGCAAAAGATTTAAATCCATGAACCTCTAAACTTTTTAAATACATTCTTTATCCCCTTATATTTGGTTTTAATTTTAGTAAAGTTTTATATGCTGCATCTTGCTCTGCTGCTTTTTTAGTGTGACCCGTTCCAGTTTCTATTTTCTGTCCATCCAACAATGCTTCAACAGTAAATGTCTTTGCATGATCTGGTCCCTCTTCTTTTACAACAACATATTGAAGCTCTTTATGTTCACCTTGCACAACTTCCTGCAAGATAGTCTTGCTATCATAAAAGAGCTGTTTTTGCTGGATATCATTTAAAATAAAACTATATACAAACTCTTTTGCACTAGCAAAACCACCATCTAGATATATTGCTCCAATTATTGCTTCAAGCGCATCAGATAAAATTGATTTTCTTTTTCTTCCACCTGTTTTATCTTCACCATTACCAAGATATAGGTATTCTCCTAAATTTATATCTTCTGTACACAATGCCAATGTTGGTTCACAAACCATACTTGCTCTTAATCTTGTTAATTTACCTTCTTGAACATTTGGATAATTAACGTATAAATATTCACTTGAGACTATTTCAAGAACTGCGTCTCCTAAAAATTCTAACCTTTCATTATCTGAAAACTTTTTTAATTTTTTTTCGTTAGCATATGAACTATGTGTTAATGCTTGTCTTAATAATCCTTCATTATTAAACTCATACTTAATTATTTTTTGAAATTCTTTTAATTTAGTTGACAATTTTTTCTCCTTTATGCTTAACTATAACAGACACCCACCGAAGTACCAAATTGATCAACAATCCAATACGGCGGTGGGTGATTTAATATCATTTAGCAAATTATTAATTAATCTTGATTTCTAGTAACTGCTTTGATTTTATCCACAGCATCACCTACAGTTATAATACTTTCAGCTTCCTCATTTGGAATCTCAACTCCAAATTCTTCTTCAATTCCCATAATAATTTGGAATACGTCTAAAGAATCTGCCCCAAGATCATCTACAAATGTTGTTTCTTTAGTAATTTCACTTTCATCAACGTTCAAAACATCGACAATAATTGCTTTAATTTTTTCAAATTCCATACTTTCATTTCCTTTCCTAATTAATTATTTATCTTTTGATAATTCTTCTTTAGTTGAATTATCGACTATTCTTTCTTTAATCTTTTCATTTATGCATTGTTCTTTAAAAGTAACACATTGAAAAATTGAATTAGTAATCTCTTTTGCTTTTGAACTACCATGAGTTTTTACAACCAATCCATTCAAACCAAGTAATGGTGCACCTCCATATTCAGATGCATCGAACGCTTTAAGGGTTTTCTTAAGAGCAGGTTTAACTAATAATGCGCCCAATTTACTTCTTAAAGTCGACATAAGCCCTTTCTTTACTACACGTAATAAAGTAGAACTTAATCCTTCATATAATTTCAGAATAACATTGCCTGTAAATGCTTCACACACAATAACATCCGCATAGCCATTAGGAATATCCCTTGCTTCTATACTTCCTACAAAATTAATATCTTCGCATTCTTTAAGTAATGGGAATGTTTCTTTCACAAGAGCATTACCTTTTTCTTCTTCTGCGCCAATGTTTACTATTGCAACTTTTGGATTCTTAATTCCAACAACATTCTCCATGTAAATAGAACCCATCTTCGCAAATTGTACCAAATGTGATGCTCTAGCATCAACATTAGCACCACAATCTATCAACAATGAAACGCCCTTTTCTGTAGGAATAAGTGGAGCTAAAGGTGGTCTTTCGATACCACGAATACGGCCAACAATTATCTGACCTCCAACTAACACAGCTCCCGAACTTCCTGCTGATACAAAAGCGTCTGCATTTTTTTTCTTAACCAAATTCATTCCTATAACGATTGATGATTCTTTTTTCTTACGAATCGCCATAACTGGTGGTTCGGCCATTTCAATCACTTCAGGAGCATCTACAACTTCAATCTGCTCTCTAGGATATGAATACTTTTCTAATTCTTTTTCTATAATACTTTGCTGTCCTACTAAAAGAACTTTTATGTCATCTCTTGCATTAACAGCATCAATAGCACCTTTAATCGCTTCCTGCGGAGCATTATCGCCGCCCATTGCATCAAGTGCTACAACTGTAATCTTCTGCATAACCTCTCCTCCTTACGCGTCTATTAAAAATATACTATAATTTAATTCATAAATCAAGGAAAAAGTGGGTCTATAACAGCAAAAGACCTTCTGGAAATACAAACCAGAAGGCCTAACATATGCTATAATTAGTTTGCTTTTTCTACGATGGATTTCATTGAATAATATCCACAGCTTTTACAAACTCTGTGTGGCATCATAAGTTCTCCACAATTGCTACATTTTACTAAGTTTGGAGCTTTCATTTTCCAGTTAGCTCTTCTCTTATCTCTTCTTCCTTTAGAAGATTTATTCTTTGGACAAATAGACATTTGCTTACACCTCCTTAAATTTATTAAATACGTCTTGGATTGCTGCCATTCTTGGATCAAGCTCTGTTCTTTGGCAATTGCACTCTCCTTTATTAAGATTCGTACCACAAACCTTACAAATTCCTTTGCAATCTTCTTTACATAGAACTTTCATTGGCCAGTTCACCAAAATTTCGGCGTAGACAAGCTTATCTACATCCAAATTGAATCCAATCAGGTAGTCTGTTGTTTCCATATCTTCATCAACAGCAGAACCATTATCTATGTTAAGTTCTTTGTCAATGCTACATTCAATAGCTGTTGGAACTGTCTCCAAGCATCTACTACACGGTACATCAAGAACAATCTTGATTTCTCCCTTAATTTGAAGCTTACTGTTCTCAACATTCTTAATTAAAAGAGAGACCGGATGTTTTTCTCGAATAGGAAATTCGCCTAAACGTGACTTAATAGTAGACATTTCAACATCTACTACATGTGTCTCTTCTTTGTTAATTGTTTTTAATAAATCTGAAATACTAATAATCACTGTACACTCCTATTCATACCTAAACAATTATACATATCGGATTTCGTTTTGTCAATAACTATTTTACAAGAGCAACTGTTTCTCTACAAATGGCTAATTCTTCATTAGTTGGGATAACACAAACCTTAACTTTAGAATCTTCTGTAGAAATTAATGCTTCTTCAGCCATTGTTGCAAGATTAACTTCATCATTCATTTTTACTCCAAGATAATCAAAGTAACTCATAATGCTCTTTCTTAATTTTCCTACGTTTTCTCCAATACCAGCTGTAAATGCAATTGCATCAACACCATTCATTGCCGCCACATAAGAGCCAATATATTTTGCAACTTTATATGAAAATACATCCATTGCTGCCTGGCATCTCTTATCTCCTTCAGCTGCTCCTGCTCTAATATCTCTGAAGTCTGAAGATTTACCTGAAATTCCATGAATTCCTGAATCTTTATTCAATACATTCATTACACCTTCAATTGATAAGTTTTCTTTTTTAGCAATAAATTCCATGATTGCTGGATCGATATCACCTGAACGTGTTCCCATAACAAGTCCTTCAAGTGGAGTAAGACCCATTGATGTATCAACGCTCTTTCCGTTTAATACTGCACTTACAGATGCTCCGTTACCTAAGTGTGCAACAATAATTTTAGAATTATTAATATCTAATCCTAAAAATTCAGCTGTTCTCTTAGAAACAAAACTATGACTTGTTCCATGGAATCCATATCGTCTTACCTTATACTTTTCATAATATTTATATGGTAAACCGTATAAATATGCTTTTTCTGGCATAGTCTGATGAAAGGCCGTATCAAACACACCTACCATTGGAGTATTTGGCATTAGTTCTTTACATGCATTAATTCCAATTAAGTTAGCTGGATTATGAAGTGGTGCAAGATCATTGCATTCTTCAATAGCTTTTAAAACTTCTGGTGTAAGAAGAGTTGAAGATGAGAATTTTTCTCCACCATGTACTACTCTGTGTCCTACAGCATCAATTTCACTAAGTTCTTTGATTGCACCTGTTTTATCATTAACTAGAGCATCTAATACAAATTGGATTGCCTGTTTATGTGTTGGCATATCTAATTCTGAAATTTCTTTATCTAATCCACTCTTTTGATACACAAGACGTCCGTCTATCCCAATTCTTTCGCAAAGACCTTTAGCCAAAACCTTCTCTGTTTCAGAATTAATAAGCTGATATTTTAGTGATGAACTACCACAATTAACAACTAATACGTTCATATTATTATCTCCTCTTTTGATTAATTTTTTGTAAGAAGCATTAGCCTTTCCCTACCTCTATTATACCTAATGCTTAAACACACTCTTTAATTATAAACTGATTTCAATTTGCTTACAAGACAAAAAATATAATTGCACTACGTTTTGTACAATTTTTTAGAAAAAATAATGTTTTTTTTAGACTATATTTATAAACCTTTTATAATTAACAAAAAAATGCTATTATATTATTACTTTATTTTTCGATAAAATATTATTATATTGTATTTTTTTACAGAAAGGACATATCGATATGAACGTTTTAGGAATTGTAGCAGAATATAATCCTTTTCACAATGGACATGAATACCAAATAAAAGAATTAAAAAAACAAATAGATGCTGATTATTGTATTATTGCTATGAGTGGTAATTTTTTGCAACGAGGAATTCCTTCTATATTAAGCAAACATTGCAGAGCTGAAATGGCTTTAAGAGCCGGAGCTGATTTAGTAATTGAAATTCCAAGTGTTTGGGCTTGTTCTTCCGCTGAATATTTTGCAAATGGTGGTGTAAACACTCTTCTTAACACCGGTGTTATCACACATTTAGGGTTTGGAGCTGAAACAACTAAGCTTTCCATGTTAAAAACCCTAGCAAGAATCTTCGTAGAAAACAATCCTAGCGTTCAGTCGAATCTTTTTTCGATGATTCGTTCTGGGAATAACTATGCTACTGCACGAGCAAATTCTTTAAACACTTTAATTGATTTTGTTTCTGCAAACAAAATATTAACTGATAGCATAAACTCTGGCGACATTCATTTATTAGAACTTGCTGATTCGAATATAAACGAGGTTCTAAGCGCTTCAAATAATATTTTAGGAATTGAGTACCTAAAGGTTCTATTGAAGAACAATTCCTCTGTTATCCCCATTTCACTTCCAAGGAAAGGTGGTACATATAACACACAAGAAATAACAGGACGATTTTCTTCTGCTACATCAATTAGGAATGATATTTTTAAAAATATTGATACTAATCTAGATAGTTACTCAAAAATGGAAGCAGATGAAATTCAAAAACATGCTTCAGATAATGCATCAACAATTACTTGGTTTGAGGCAGTTCCTGAAACGACCCGAAAAATTATTTTAAAAAATGAGCAAATTCTTATACATGAAGATGATATTTCAAGTATGTTAGGCTATAAATTATTCCTTGAAAAAAACAAAACATATAGCGATTATGCTGATTGTTCTGTTAATTTTTCTAATAAAATAGCAAACAACATATATGAATATGAGAATTTTACGCAATTTAGACATCTTCTAAAATCAAAAGATATAACTTATACTAGATTAAGTCGAATTTTACTTCATATATTATTAAATATAAAGCAAACAGATTATGATTTAGGGAAAGAATTAGGCTATGCTCCATACCTTAGAATTCTTGGTTTTAATAAAAACTCTAAAGATTTACTCAGCCATATTAAGCAAAATAGTAATTCACCTATGATTACAAAAGTTGCTGATGCATCTAATATTTTAGATAACAAAAAATATTCTTTTTTCGAAAAAGATTTATACATAAGTGATATTTATAATCAATTGATTTTACAAAAGAAAAATAATGCAACACAATTAAAAAATGAATTTAATCAACCACTTGTGATTGTGTAGTTCCTGTTTATAAAATGTTTTTTGTTGTCATAGTTTAGTTGCGATGTTTTTATTTATTGCATAAAAAAACATAGGGTTTAGCATATTTTTTACTAATCCTATGTTTTTTATACTAATTTATCTTATATTGTTTAAACAATCTTTATCATCTCATCAATAAAATCTAAAGTTGTATCTTTGTGTGAAACAACAACAACTGTCTTGTTTTTTGCTTCCTTGATTATTGCATTTAAAATTATTCCTTCATTCAAACTATCAATGTTACTTGTTGGCTCATCAAGAAGGAGAATTTTAGGATCATGTAAAAATGCTCGCGCAAGACCAATTCTTTGTTTTTGCCCATCTGACAATTTTGAACCTAGTTCTCCAACAATCGTATTATATCCTTTTGGCAAAGACTTTATGAATTTGTGTAATGATGCTTTTTTTGCAGCATCCACAACATCGCTATGTTCTGCTCTTGGATTTGCCAACATGATATTATTTTCAATAGTATCATTAAATATGTATGTTTCTTGAGAAACATATGACTCAATATCTCGCAAATTCGATGTATCGATATCTTTTATATCATCAATACCGAACTCAATTTTTCCTTTATCCGCATCCCAAAAATGCATCATAAGTTTAAGAATTGTTGATTTTCCACATCCACTTTTTCCGCTGATTCCGATTATCTTATTTTTTGGAACAACAAAACTTACATTATCAAGTGCTTTTTCGTTATTTTGATATTCAAACGAAACATTATCAAATATTATATCTTCACTTCCGATACGTTTATCAAATTTTATTTCCGGAACTTCAGGTTTTTCTGATAATAATCCTAGAACTCGCCTTCCACTTGCAACTACATGTGGTAAATTGTTTGTTAAATTGGATAATGCAATAACAGGTCCAAAAGAACTCATAATCGCAGCCATACCTAATACCGTATTTTCAATTGATATTGATTCATCCGTAATACTTGCATGAATCAAAACTACAAATATTAAATAAGAACTTGCCAAAATCATAAACTGCATAAACACTTTTTGTTTTTCTTCTAATCTACCCAATCTAATTTTTAAAAATGATAAATCATCGTTTCTGTCTGCAATTTCATATAATCTTTTTTCACCATTTGAGTATTGTAAAGTTTCTTTGATTCCTCTTAAAGAAATAAGAACAAAACTGTTTATATCTGCAATTTTGTTTCTGTATTCTGTTGCTGCTTTTTCTCCTTTTTTTCCAAAAACAAGTGGATAAGCAAAACCAATTGTAATATAAGACACAAATGCAATTAATCCAGCAATTGGTGAAATTTCTCCAATAAAAGCAGTCATAAATGCAATTATAAACACACCGATAATAATTGGTGATATTGTGTGTGCATAAAAGACTTCTAGCAACTCTATATCTGATGTAATTAACGAAATAAGATTTCCCTTATCCTTTGCTTCTAATTTTGCAGGGCAAAGTTTTCTTAACTGCTTAAATACTTTAGCTCGTATAATTGCTAAAACTTTAAATGCAATATAGTGATTGCAGTATTGTTCAAGATAGGCAAGCACTCCTCTTAAAACTGCAACAATCAATAAAATTTCTAACCATCCGGCATCTTTTTGCCCCTTAAGTAAGCACAAGTTATACGTTGCTTTTAGGGTAATTGAAATGGCACATAAGTATCCTAAAATCCCACAAACTGTTGCTATAAATAGCACAAGCAACAATGGTTTTATTAATTTTAATAACTCTTTTATTATAGAAATATTACTGGTTTTAACGTTCGATTTCGGTTGAGTCGCCGTTTCTACCATATCAGTGTTTTCTTCGGATACCACATTCTTTTTTGCTTTATTTTCAACAAACTTAATCTTTTTAACTTTTGTTTTTTCTACTGAATAATTCTCTAACGATTTTTGTTTGTTATAAAGCTGTGCATAAACTCCGTCTTGCTCAAGTAACTCCTCATGAAGACCGCTCTCTAAAATTCGTCCATTTTCTAACATATAAATCTTATCGCAATCAACAACATTTTCTAATCTATGCGAAATAAGGATTATTGTCTTTTTGTCAGAAAGCTTCTTAACTACCTCAATTATTTTCTCTTCACTTTCTTTATCAATGTTGCTTGTTGCTTCATCAAAAATATAAAATGGTGCATCTTTAAGAAGTGCCCTTGCAATTGCAAGTCTTTGTCTTTGTCCTCCTGAAAAATTACTTCCATCTTCCTCTATAACTGTATCTAAACCATCTTTCTGTTCAAGCGTATCAAAAAGATCAACTTGTTTAAGCATTTTATTTAATATTTCATCAGTTGCGTTTGGATTACCAAGTAACAAATTATCTCTTACATTTCCTTTAAAAAGATAACTATCACCAGTTACAACAACTATGTTTTCACATAAAGATTTTTTATTAACATCAGACATTTCTTTACCTTGGATGTTTATTCTTCCAACATAGCCACCCAACTGTCCTGAAACAATCCTTGCTAATGTACTTTTTCCACAGCCTGATTTACCAACAATTGCAATAAAATCTCCTGGATTTATGTTAAAAGAAATTCTATCTAACACATTTTGTCCATCCTTATACGTATAGCCAACATTATCCATTTTAATAAAAATTGGTTCTGTTGTAATTTTAGCATCCTTTTCCTCTTCTTCTGGCAAATCAAGAAATCCAAATATATTATCACTAGCAGTCATACCATTCATTGCAACATGGAAAAAAGATCCTAATTTTCTAAATGGTAAAAAGAATTCGACTGACAATAAAATTACTGCAAATGCTGAACCAAAACTAATTTTTCCTGCACTATACTGAATTAAAACAATAATGATTCCTAACGCTGAGCCTCCACAAGTCATTATATCCATTAATGTCAATGAGTTAAGCTGCATTGTCAAAACCTTCATTGTGGATTTTCTAAATTGTTCGGATTTTTCATTCAATTCATCTGCTTTTGCCTTATCTGCCTGATATATTTTTAAAGTTGTTAAGCCTCGCAAATTTTCCAAAAATAAATCTCCTAAATCAGTGTATGATTTCCAATATTTTCCAACTATTTTTCTTGCTATCTTAGAAACCAAAGCTATTGAAATTGGAATTAAAGGCACACAAATCAGCAATATAAAGCCATCAATTATATTTTTTGAACATATGCACAAAAAAAGTAAAAATGTTGCAGCCACACTATACACCAACTGTGATAAGTACTTGCTAAAATACACTTCAAGATTCTCTACTCCTTCAACCGCTAATTGAACTAGATTACTTGTCTCAATTTTTTCATTATACGACATCCCTAATCGTAATAATTTTTGATAAATTTTCTCTCTTAATATACTTTTCACATTAAGGCTTATCTTTGTTGTCGCGTTAATATAAAATTTTTCACAAATACAACATACAATAATAGAGATAAATGTTTTTAACGCAAAAAAGACGATTTGTGTCTCAGCCAAATCGCCTTTGATTGCCTTATCCACTAATGATGAAGCCATGAAAATCATGTAAATTCTTAATATTAAAATTGAAAATTGTAACAATATTTGATAATAAATATATTTTTTTGCATTATCTAATAAATTAACTAGTCTTTTCTTTATCATCTTATCTATTGCTCCTTACAGCTATCGTTAATATTTTTTAAAGTCAAATTTTTGTAATTAATTTTAATTTCTTTTGCATCTTTTAAAAAGCCATCATGCCATTTTTCATATTCATCCTTGTCTAAAAATGTCATATCTGAGTTATCTTTCTTTATTACGTATAAAATTTTATCGTTGTCTTTATCTTTATCTGTTGGAAATTGATCTAGCTCCTCACTCTCTGTCTCTGAATCATCTGCAAATATTTCTGAAACATAGCCTTGATTTATATATTTCTTTTGAGTAGAATCATATTTCCAAACTCCATATGGCCACAATCGATCAGCTGATCTATTGAGTGCAACTGTTACATCATCACAAATTACTCCATTATCATAAACATGAACTGATGGATAGCAACTCATTTTTTCTACAACTTCACCATTTTTAGAATCATATCCATAAATTTTGCCTTGAACGTATTCATTGTCCGCCGTTGTAAAAAGAACTATCAATTCATCTTGCCCATCTTTATCTACATCATATATTGCATACTGATTGTTCTCTATGTCACTTGATTCAGCTAGTTTAACTTCCTTGTCCCCTAGTATATGCTCATTATGTAGCCTTGTAAGAATTGTCTTGTATCCAACAAGTGCCTTATTGGTCTTTTTAGTACTTGAATTATTCTTAGTAGACTTGCTTTGTTTGTTATTCTGAGAAGTCTCTGTTTTTTTTGTAGTACTTGGTTCTGTTTTTCCTTTTGTTTCACATCCAATTAATGTAGCACAAGTTATTGTAGCAATTATAAAAATCTTTGTAAATTGTGTAACTCTTTTCATATGGCTCCTCCTATTCCTTAATATTTGAAAAAATTCTATACACTTTAATTATATCATAATCAGATTGTTATTCAATTGTTTAATTAGCAAAAAAAGATGTTCTCACACGATAAATATCGTATGAGAACATCTAGTGTGTTTTATATTAAACTTGTTATGTTTTTAATTAATAAAAATTGGATGTTGATTATTCTTCTTAATTTTCTTGTTCTGGTGTATTTTTAATTAATTCAATTGCTTCATTTCTAGCTGTTGTTTCTGAAATACCTTTCGCCTGTACAGCATATGCTTTAACATCCAAGTTATTTAATTTGACTTTATTATTAGCATCTTTTCCAGAATAGTCTTCAACATCTCCTCTTAATGTTGCTTCTTTAAATAACGTATAATTATTACCAGCTTCAGCTATACCTTTATAACGATATACTAAAACATCACTTGGTAAACCTTCTGCTGTTACAAGTTCCCAATCATTTCCAATATCCACTTGATACTGAGTTTTTTGAGTTTTTTCCTTATTTTCAGCATCTGAATCTGTAGAAGCATTCTTAACTGTTACATAAATATATGCATCAGCAGAATTCGCATCCATTATAACTGTTGGATCCTTGAAAACTTTCTCACCTGGTACTATTCCATCGTAGGTATTAGTATCAACAGTCCACTTTCCATCTCCATCATAGTCCCAACCATAGGCTTCATCCAATTTCTTTACAGGTGTAATCACTCCACCATTACCATCATCCAAAAGGTCAGGATTCTCTCCTGGTTCAGTTCCAACTTTTGATTCTAACAAATCAACATTTAAACCATTACCAATTGTAAAAACGTTGGAAACTTCATCTGTTTTCTGGCTTAAATAAGCTAATGTTCCGCCAATCCCAATTGCTCCAATTAATGTAACTGATCCTAAAACTGTTGCCATTTTTTTCTTGTTCATAATTCTACTCTCCTTTAAATTATTGTTTTTATACTCCATATATATAAATCTATCATCACTTAGTCACATAATAGTAACAAATGATAAATTTATTGCATTTTGAAAAAAATAACTACTCTTCATTATGCCAGTCGTCATTATAAACTTCTTTTTCTGATAAGGCATCAGGTAAAAAGTTTAATAACAGAACTATTACGATTAGTCCACATAAAACTGCTACTCCAATTGGTGTCTTTGAATAAATTGAAACATATCCTAAATATGGAATATTAAAAGAATATTTTCCAACTATATTTTCTTTTGTAATTGTCGCACCATCAACAGTATTGTTTGCATCACCTTTAGTTGTATATGTACCGTCTGAATTTATGTTTTCGATTCTATGAGTTACGATAGTATCTTTTGCAAGTTTAAATGTAACAATATCACCTTTTTTCAAATTGCTCTCTTTTACTTTCTTTGTGTAAACTAATGAGCCTACCTGAAGTTTTGGTTTCATACTTCCACTTAAAACTGCAAATTCATCATACCCCATTGCTCTTGGTATAAATAACAAACCTGCCACTGCTAATAATCCTAACATTAATAATGTTGCTAAAAAACTACAAATTTTCTTAATCATAATACTCTCCCTACCCTTACTTAATTATTCTAGTCTTTTACTAGTCTATTTTTTATCAACATCTGAAAATACAGACTTGATAGTTTCTACATCATACGTTTTGCTTGCATTATATCCTGATGCACTCACCGATTCCTGATATACTGTGACATCAAAATTTACATTTACATCATTTCCTACAAAAACTCCACTAAAAATATTCTCAGTAGATTCACCTGCTACAATTGGCTTATTATAATAGTAATAACCATCCGAATAAATCCAACCTATTTTTTCATCATCTGTATCTGGTTCTCCATACAAAACATCTTTATCTTTTCCAAGTAAACTTTTGTATTTATTATCACTACTAGTTGCAACATTAAAAGTTGTTCCTTCCCATGTTCCAGATAATAATCTAATCTTATTTGTATCTTCACTATCATCATAATCAGCAATATCCGGTGTAACCAAAACCCTTGCTCTTACGAAAGCTCTTATTGCACCTTTATTAACCACATGTGGTGTTTTTTTAATAGTTGTATTCTTTTGAATTTGGCCTTCAAATTCTTCCTCTATTTCAGTCTTTAACGAACCCGTTGTAAAAGAATTTTCAACAGCTTCTGTTTGAGTTTTAAAGTATGCAACAGTACTCGTAGCACCAATGATTATTGCGGCTGCAACAACGCTTGCAACAATTTTTTTCTTTTTTAAGATTTCCTTCATCAGTTATACCCCTCCATACACGAAATCTTATAGTTTCTCATGCTCAAATCAATGAGCATGAGATAACCTATATTGTTTAGTTTTCAACTTTTTCATTTGCCTTATTGATTATATCAATAAGATAAACTCTATATTCATTTTCACCATCATTATCCACTATCTCGGTCGATGATGCTGAACCGCCTAAATCAAAGGTATTCTTTACAGCATCAGTATCTGTTGGCTTTTCTGAATGATTCATACTGTTTATAAATTTAGCGGTTGCACTATAACTACGACACAAATCTTCATAATTTCCATCCAATGGCTTATTATTATCTTTAAAACTAATCTCAACTGTTTTATTGTTCTCATTAGTTTTTGCAAAGCTTCCAGTCGATTTAACATCGTCTAGTTTATAGCCCATCGTTGATAATTCAGAAACCACATAATATCCCTTTGTAAGATTTTTAATCGATGTACTGATAATATATCCTTCACCATCTTCTGTTTCTTTTAGAGTATAGTTTTCTTTATCAGTAAATCTAACTGTTTTATATAGTTCAACAGTTTTATCATTCAAACGTGATTCATCATCGTCACTTAATGGTGTATACAATATCTTAAATGTAAAAGTTGCATCTCCATATTTCTTTGCTTTTTCATAATCTGCCTTTGATATAACTTTTGATATTTCTAAAGAAGCAGGTACTACATTTACACTATATGTTCCTGAAGCATCCACTGTCTGCCCTGGAGCAAGGAAATTCACATAATTTCCTAGTCTTGACGAATAAATATCTAGAAGTTTATTTCTTCTTTCTTCTCCAGAATATGGTTTATAAACCGTTGTTAACTTATACGTCTCTACATGTTTCCCTTCTTTATCAAGTCTATGATCTTCACATGTATTTGTTCCATTTGTTTCAAGCGTATACTCAATAACTCCATCTGCATCATCTGCTGAACCATAATTATACAATTCTGTTATTGTGCTTGTTGTATTTGATTCATTGATCTGACTTGTTAATTTAGCTAAAACATCATTATCCACTGCGAAATCAGACAACTTACTTTCTCCTTGATCTGTCAGGCTCCTAACTGTTTTCCATACATTCTTAAGTTTTGTTCCTAACAAATAAGTTTCATCTTTATCTGCAAATTTTCCTGCCTTCAATGGAACATCTACTGTTGGCATATCTAATTGTTTAATACTATTTCCAACAATTACGCATGAACTAGATCCATTAGTTGGAATACTATATCCTCCTAAGTATGAATCTTTTGCTTTTAATTTAAAACTAACATTCCATTTTGTCTTACCATCAGCATCCAAATCTTCTAATTCCTGATTAGACCATCTGATTCCTTTTACAACACCACCTGTTCCAACAACAATTCCTTTAATATTACCTGATACAATCTCGTCTCCAACTTTATAAAGTGTATTATCTGATTTAACAAGTTCAAACCTATCATCTATGTAATCTACAATTTCTCCCTTTTGCTTTTCTATACTAATTAAAGCAGTTGTAAATGCCTCTGATAGATTTTCTATACCATTTACGTTGATAACTTTCCCTTCTGAAGAAATACTTCTTACAATACCACCTACTTCACTAACCGCATCAATTCCCCATATAGTAACACCGTTCGTTTTCATTCTGTTCGCTACAGTTACAGTACTATTGTAGTCTTGTGCAGCACCATCAGAGAAAAATATTAAGTGATTATCTTTATCATTTAAAATATCCTGACCTGAATTAAATTGATTCTCTGCTTCTGTTAATCCATATGAAGGATATGTTGCTCCCGAACCAACTCGCGTAATGTCATCCACTTTGTTCTTTATACTCTCTCTATTAGCTGAAACATTTACAATGTTCTGAAGTGCTTTTGCCTTTGTATCAAATAGCACAATACCTAAGTTGGATTCTCCATCTATATTATCCACTAACTCTTTTGTTGCTTGTTTCATAGTCTCCATTCCTGTAGTGTATAATTCTGTTGGGCAATCATCTTCTTTTACTTTTCTGCGATCAAGTTTTACATTTGTAATAACTCCAAATAAACCACGTGTAATATTGAAATAATACCTATACCACGCACCACCTTCATAACGCAACAAAGTAGTATTCTCCTTTACCCTACCATAGCATTTTGAGTCATTTTTAACATAACTTATTCCTAATAAAGACTCCAGTGTTTTTTTATCTGTTTTACTTAAAGCTGAGTCTAAAGTATCCGGACAACAATTTCCAATGCCGTTAAGTTTTTCTGATGAATAAGTTCTAGATTTATCTAGTGTATCGAGTTTTTCAAACACCTCTTTCCTAGTTCCACTAAGTGCCATTACGTTTCTATATAGCATTGAGTTAGAAGTATCTAAAACTAATACTATGTTAGAATTTCTTTTTTCACTATGCTCTATTGGTTTTGCTGCAACTCCAATATTTATTTGATAAGTTCTATCTTTTTCTGAAAGCAATTTAGCTGTCTTAACTGCTGATATATCCTCTGTATTCTCAGCTGGTCTAAATTTCATTCTTAAAGTACCCTTACCTGCACCTCTTTCCAAGTAAAATACCTGCATTCTATGGGCATTTCCATCTGCATAGCCTGTAGTTGAACTTTGTTCCTGTTGCACATTCTGATTTGAGTTTTCATTAACTTTTATAATCGCTGCCGTTCCACCATCTTTATTATAATACTCAACTACACCTGTTATTACGTTAAGCTTAGCTGTAACAGCATCATGAATGCCACCAACATCCACTACTTTTGTTCCATCAATATATGCACACAAATCATCATCTGCTGAAAATTCAAAAATATATTTATCATCTGAAGTATTATTTTTTTCAGACTCAGGAACAACAAAATTAAAATCTGTCATAACACCAAAGTGGAATTTTTCACCAGTTTTGTTTTCAAATGGGAAAAAACTTCCTGCTTCCGTAGGTGTACCACCTGCTGCAATTTCTCCAGTTTCTGGATCAAATATTGCTTCATTTTTATCACTGTCATAAGAATATTCACCGTCACTAGACTTTATATACAGCTTTGTTGTATCTATATTATAATATCCTGTAACATAAGGATCTTCATCTGTATAATAATATGTCTTATCACTGTTATAATTTGTTGTACTGAATAATGGTAATGTATGTACACCTGGCGATTCAACTAATGCTCCATTCACAAGATTATCCGCAAATATGCCTTGATAAGCTGTTCCATTTATACACTTATTAAATCCAGTTTCATCAAGTACTGTAGCACCACCGCCTATAAACTGTAATGCTTTCTTATCCCCTCGTGTATAATAATTATATTCATTTATTGTTTGATACTCTGTTCCAGTACCATTTGTTTCTTCATTAACCGATCCATTATCAGCCTCACCTCTTGTAGGTTGTTCAGAATCACTACTTTTTGGTGCAGGTTGTTCTGTATCTGTACCTTCTTCTTGAGCTGATTTATTTTCATTTAAGCTCTGATCAGATGTATTATTATTATCTGCTTTCTTCTCAGTTACACTTTCATTCTTTTCTGTTTCGTTTTCGGCTTTTTGAGTCGACTCCTCTTTTTCAGTAGCTTCCTCTCTTAAAGCACTTGGTTGAGCTGTTTTATCAGGTTTCGTTTTATATTTAAACAAACTAACTCTAACCGGACTCTTGTAAGCTGTCTCTACTTGCTGATTTGATGGATCTGAGTTAGATGATGATTCAGCACCAGCACTACCAATATTTCCCATCATCATCAAACCAGCTAATATCACCGCTAATGATTTTTTGCATACTGTTCTTGGTTTCATGTAACTCCTCCTTATACTCACCCTATGAATAATTTACCACCCTCATAGTAAATGCGATTCATTTATTAATATAAACATAATAACAACATACAGTCACACGCTAGTCACACGACTATATTTTATGCCATTTTTTTACTATCTAGCCTTCAAAGAGATTATCTGCTCTTGTTGCTAATTCAACTGGCTCTAAATCAATTTGTACGGAAACTGATTTATTTTTATCGTTTTTTTCTAGCAAGTTTTCTATTATTCTATTTGAAACCATTATTCCATTTTCAGTACTACACGATGGAAGTAAAACTATATATTGTGACGCAGAATACTTTGAAATAACATCACCAATTCTTAATGAATCTATAAGAATCTTTTCTAATGCCACCATCGCTTTTTTTACTTGATATTCTGTCATTTCATTTTTTGTTTTATAACAACTATCTAATGTAATTAAAAGGACTTGTCCCTCATCATCATCTCTTGCATTCATTCTTGCATTTAATCTATATATTTCCTTAAAAACCTGATAGCCACAAACAAAAGCCCCTTCAATATCTTCATCAATTTCGTTTATGTCATCATATACTTCATCCATCTCATTCACAATATCATTCTTGTTGTATGATAGTATTTTTTCGTAAACAGCATCTAATTTTTCCGTTTTATCAATCTTAAGCTCAGACAAAAGCAATTTTTTTGCTTTATCATAAGCTTCATATGCTAAAGAAATTTTATTTTGTTCTATTAAAGATTCTAATAGGTAACAATAGATTTCTTCTTCTACATTATCTATTTTTATTACTTTATTACATAATTTCTCTAATTCTGTCATATTGTTGTTCTTGGAAAGTATTTCAGCTAGTTCTTTTGCTGTAGATAAGTATAACGAATGATAGTAAGTATTTAATGTCAATATCCAATACATTTCTAAAAATGCTGGCATAAAATCGCCCTTGTAAATTTCTAGTCCTTCTTGATACATTAGAATTGCTTTGTCTTTATCTTGATCTTTTGCATTCACTACAATTTGTTTAAATCTTTCGATGTCTAACTCAACCTCGACTTGTGGATTCCATTTATAAGTTCCACAACTATTTAAGATAACATCCTCTATTTCAAATTCTTTTCTAAAGAAATTCCTTAAACGGTATATCAAATTCTTGAGTGCACCCGCCGGGTTCGTAACATCAGTCCCTTCCCAAATAGCCGTGCACAAACGCTCACTATTGAGTTCTTCGTTTCTATATATCAACAAATACAATAAAACTTTAGTCATCATAGCTGACCTAATCTCTTTCATTTCAATCACTTTATCTTTATACAGTAATTGAAACCTTCCTAAAGTGTTAACTTTTAACATAATATCATTCCTCTTTCGTAGAAAATTTATTATTTTTATATATATTTGTTTATTATTTATGCTTTTTTTTGTTTGTTTTTTTATATTTTATCACTTTTTTATTCTAAACGCCACAAAAATTTAATATATTTTTAGAAAAATTTTATATTCTCTTTATAACTACAAATTATAGAATTTTTGTTATATTACTTACTTTTATAATCATTTCTAGCAATAATATTTCATGAATTGTATAAAAGCCAAAAAAAAGATGCCACCAATAAGTTTCCTTACGATGGCACCTAAAAATATATAATTGGGGGTTTCATTTTTCTTTTTTTTGCATTTTCTTAATTCTTTTTGTTTTTACTAACAGCAATTACTGCTCCAATACCAAATGCTGATGTTAAAAGAATAATTCCTACTATAATCAATACCAAATTATTCATAAAGAAATTTGATGATTTTTTTTCATGATTATTGTTATTATCATCAATTCCTGCTGATTTTGGTGTTTTATTATCATCAATTTCTGCGTTTTCTCCACCGTTAGCATTTTCTGGATTATCTACATTTGCATCTGGATTTGCTCCTGCTGGAGTTGGATTATCTGCGATGTTCGCTCCGGCTCCGGCTCCCGCTCCTGCTCCGGCGGCTCCGGCTCCCGCTCCTGCTCCGGCGGCTCCGGCTGCTGCTAAACCACCTGTTGTGGCAACAGTTGCAGCTGGAATAGTAACCGGTGTCGCTGGTGTAGTAATTACATTTCCAGGTACATAAGTTGTTCCTGTATAAGCATAATAGAATGTAATCAAGTTATCTTGACCTTTTTCAAGCTTATGTGTAACTGGCTGATTAGTTGTTGCATACTGATTAATTACTATAGGTGATACTGTTATTTCATCTCCAGCACTACCGTAAACAATTACCGGTGCTGCAATAGCTTCATTTGATTGTGCATCTAAATATCTAATAGTATATGGTACTGGATTTACAATTTTACCATAATCCAATACAAATTCTTTATTCTGGCTTATATCAGTTTTTCCAGCAAAGTCATCATCTGATAGTCCCCATCGTTTCATATCATTTAACAATGCATATGAACTATTTGTCTTTAATGCCCCTGCAAAAAAATTATATAAACCTGTTGTATCTGATATAACATAACCAAACCCATCGTAAATTGCTTTTGGAATACTTGTTCCTTTTTCAACTGTAAGTCTAATAAATTTTTCTTTTATTTCAACTTTCGAAACAGAATTCGAGCCAACTTTACTGCTTTGTTTTAAGTTAGAACTAGATAAATTAAAACTTCCTACATCGCCCGCTCTAAATGTTATTGTCTGTTTTAATCCTGCTGCATCAATCTCTACCGGTCTAACAACTGTAAAAATTAAAACAAACGCGAGAAAAAAGCCAAATAATCTATTCATCTTTTTTTTCATATCACTCATCACCCTTTCTGTTCTTTTTTATTATTGCAAAACCTGCTAAAGCAATCCCAGCAATCATAGCTAAAACTAAACTTGCAATTGCTACATCATTTGTTTTTACTTTTCTTGTAAAACTTGAAAGAGTGTTTTTTGCGGTACTTAAAGGTGATGTAGATGTTGAAACTGTATCAGGGCCATAAACTATTTCATGATTAACATCATAGGCCCTAAAATTAAATTTTAATTGTGCAGTTGCGTTTGAATAGTCTACAACTGTTGTACTATCATTTCCCTCCCCTTCTATGGTAAGAGTTAAGTAAATGTTTGTTGACTCATTTTTTGCAAGTTGTGCCACATATGTATAATCTTTTAAGTCACTAATTTCTGCCAATCCTTCTGAACTACCATTTGAATTTGCATTTTCATATCCACCAGCTACAGCGTTTAGAAGTGATTTTGCACTGTCTTTGTTTTTCCCAACTGAAATATCATATACATAAGCACCACCCGATGATTTATTAGCTTCTTCGAGCTTATCTATGGTCTCTTCGGCTAAGTAAAAGTCCATCAGATTGTCGCTCTTATTCTCTAGCTCAATCACTTGTGTCCTTGTATCTCCAGGCGCAATTCCCTCAAATTCATCGCCTAGTAAAGTTACTGAATTACCTATTTTTTTTATATTCCCTTCATACACAAATTGCTTATTTGCATTAAAGACTACTTTAGGAAGATTTGCGGCAAAGACTGTTGAATTTCCAAATATTGACACAACCACAGCCGTCGCTAATGCTAATATTTTTTTATTCATACCCCTACTCCTTTTTATTCTTCTGCTATTTTTTCAATATTACCTTTGCCATCTAAAGTAGGAAATACTCCCCATTCAGCTGGCATACCTTTTTCAACATTCTGTGCTTGCACTGAATAAGCTGCAATCTTGAATTGAAGTTTGCCGTCAATGTAATCATTGTTTATTCTCGAATCATATGATATTGCATCTAAAAAATCAGATGATTTTTCGCCAGGTTCAATTTTCTTTGTATAGTATAAAACCATTTCAATTCCATCGTTTTTTGCAACAATCCAATCTCCAACTTTGTATTGTTCATCATATGAATCAACTTTTTTTATTAATTTTCCATCTATCTTAAATCCAACATAATCATCTTCTAATTCTTTTTCATCTAATGTATCATTATTCCATGTAGAAGAAATCACAACCTTTGAATACATGCTATACGCATTTTCACCTCGACTTGTATTTTTCAAATCCAGTTTGCATTCCTTATCAGAACCAATTACTATTTCTCCATTAGATTCTCTCAAAGTAGAAAGTCCCGTACCTTCAATCTCTACATTAACTGATCCCTCTGTAATATCTACAACAGCTGCGCCTATATTTTCTGTTGTTGAATAACTAGCCGCTAATGAACCACCAATTGCAGCAACAGCAAGTAAGCCAACTGCTCCAGCCAACTTTACATACTTTTTTTTCATATAAGCCCCTCCAAACCATTTTATTATACTCCTTAGATAAAACTATTATATTTATTGGTAGTCACACGCAAGTCACATGTAAGAATTTTTTTAATAAAAAAAACCTTAAAATAAACAAAATCACTTTTTAATCATATAATTTGCTTACTTCTAAGGTTTTATTAGTTTTATTACATTTTCTTTACTATAATGTCAATAAATCTTTCCATATCGGCATCATTTTTATTAACACCACTAGTATTGACATTCTTTACAACCTTTTTATTTGATAAGTTTCTTAAAGAAACTTCTTCTGGTAAAAAAGGTCTCATCTCAACTTTTTTTGAGTAAATATCTTTTTGTTTTTTTGAAGCCCAATTAGGTTCATCTAAATTCATTTTTCTTGGCATTTTATCTCACATCCTTGTATATAAATGATTCCTTTCAAGAAAAATGAAAAAGAAATTTATGCTCGTACTAGAATTTTCTTATTGAATCTTCTTCATCACTTGAAGAATTATCAATTTTTTTTACTATTACATAATATGAAAAACTATCATTAACTTTAACCTGGCATCTATCTCCAACTTTATGGCCATAAATAGCTGCTCCTAAAGGTGACTCTTTACTTATTAAATTCTTTAATGAATTGCCTCTGACAGTTGTAACAATCTTATATGTTTCTGTGACATCATCATCTTCAAAATAAACATCAACCGTGTTATTCATTCCAACTTCATCTTCTTTCGACTCGTCCGAAATCACAACAGCTGTCTTTATCATTTTTTCAAGATAACGAATTCGGCTTTCGTTTTCATTTTTGAATTTTTTAGCCGCCTTATACTCAAAGTTCTCACTTAAATCTCCTTGCGCACGAGCTTCTTTAACATCCTCTAGTGCTGACTTTCGCACCACAAGCTTTCTGTATTCTATTTCTTCTTTCATCTTTCTAATGTCACTTTCGGTTAGTTCATCATGCATCTTTATATGCCTCCTATAATTTTAGTTCTTTTTTATTAATTTTTTCTAAAATATTTACATTTTCAAAACAACATATACTTAAAAAAGTTCTGTAATCGATTCTATCTGTAAAAAAACAATCCATTTCACTTGTATCAATTTTAGATAACTCAGATGTAATTCCCTTACCTGTCGTCTTTACATAGCTTTCTTTTTTAGTCCAGATTTCGGTAAAATATGCTGCTTTATCATCTATTGTATCTTTCAAATCAAATATAATTTTCTCTTTATCTGATAAAATTTTATTTGCTAGATTCTCAAGCTGTTGATAGCGCTTAATCCACCTTTCTCTGATTGTTTCAACGTCTATTCCAACTTCTCTATCTGAAACCACAACTGCCACGTAGTTTTTTGTATGGCTTATATTATAATAAAGATTACAATCTTTTAAATATGGTTTTCCATTCTCTTTGTATTCTATTTTTATATCTTTTATAGAAATATTTTCTTTTTCTAGCGCATAACTAACAAGAAGTCCCGCAGATAAACTACGGCACTTCTCATCTATATTTGATAACTTCTGTATTTTTTTTATTCTATCACTATGAAGCTTATCTTGTTCTAATTTCTCTGAAAAAGAATCTTTTTCTATACACCTTGCATAATATACTTTTAACATGACACTTCCTTCACTAATTCTTCAACAGCTTTTTTACTGCTATCATCTAACGTACTCTTGATTGTAACAATTGTATCGTAATATGTGATATTTTTTTGTTTTTCAAGAATTGATTGCATTTTCTTAGCTGCTGATGGAGCCCAGGTTCCATTTTGAACCAATCCAATCTTTCTATTTTGGAAATTCTTAGCAACTAAATGATGTAAATAATCTTCCATTGGCATAAAAACTCCTCCATCATACGAAGATGCTGCAAGAATAATTCTATCATATTTAAAAGCTAATGCAACTCCTTGAGCTATATCTTCTCTTGTCACATCAAAAAGCTCTACGTTTTTGACTCCACTCTTTTCTAACATTAATTTCATTTCATATGCCACATTATAAGTTGAACCATGAATTGATGCTACAGCCACTAAAACTCCTGTTTCTTCTGGTTCATAACTACTCCATGTATTATATTTTGAAATATAATGTTCTAGGTTTTCTTTTAAAACAGGACCGTGAAGCGGACAAATTGTTTTTATGTCTAACGCAGCTGCTTTCTTTAACAAAGTCTGAACTTGAACGCCATATTTGCCAACAATATTAATAAAATATCTTCTTGCCTCATCATCCCATGTCACTTTTTCATCAGGATAACCAAAGCGTCCAAATGCATCAGCTGAAAACAAGACCTTTTCTGTACTTTCATATGCAACCATTACTTCCGGCCAATGTACCATTGGCGCCATAACAAAATGTAGAACGTGTTCGCCTAGCTCAAGAGTATCACCCTCTTTTACAACAATCGTTCTATCTGTCAAATCTATATCATGAAATTGTGAAATCATCTGAAAAGTTTTTGCATTTCCAACTAATTTCATATTAGGATATTTATATGCAATATTTCTTATATTTGCTGAATGATCAGGTTCTACGTGCAAAATAACCAAAAAATCTGGCTCTTTACCATCTAATGTTTTGTCTAAATTCATAAGCCAAGGATAAGTTGCTCTTTTATCTACTGTATCCATAATTGCAATTTTATCATCCATTATTGCATACGAATTATACGATATTCCCTCTTTGACCTTATACTGACTTTCAAATATTTCAAGTTCTTCGTCATAAACACCAAGGTGCTTGATTGTATCGGTAACTTTATAATCATTTAAACTTAACATTTCCAAACCTCCTAATATGTATTCTTTATTTGTATTTTTCGGCATTTTATTGCCTTTTTCTATAACTATTATTATATTTTATTAATATTTGCATTGCAAGAGATTTCACTTATGCTATAATGTATTTATACAGTTAGGAGGACACTTATATGGAAGAAAAACTTTATAAATCTTTAGGACGCTCTGGCGCAGCAAGTATTGCAATTGGCGTGATCGTTTTGGTATGTGGTTTAGTATGCGGAATTATAAGTATCGTTAATGGTGGAAAAATCCTAAAGAAGCGTTCTAACATTATGTTTTAATAATTTATGAAAAACAAAAAGGCTGAATTTTGAGGGGTCACCTCATTTAACAGCCTTTTTTTATTTCATTTTATAATTTTTTTAATTATTTAATTTTATTTTGGATAAACTTTTGATTCAATCTTTGATTTTCTTTTCAAACAATTATTCAACCATTTCAAAATCAAGAGCACGCATACTTACATCTGCTTTTTTTACTTTGATTTTTACTTTTTGACCTAATTTGTATGTTTTTCCTGTTGATTCTCCATAGAATTCATATTTATCTTCATCATAAATGTAAAAATCATCAACTAAATCAGCAATTCTAACTAATCCTTCAACAGTATTTGCTAGTTCAACAAATATTCCCCATTGAGTAACACCTGAAATAACGCCATCAAATTCTTGATTAATCTTATCTTTCATATACTCAACCTTTTTAAGTTTAACTGTTTCTCTCTCAGATTCAGCTGCTCTTCTTTCTAAATCGCTAGACGATTTGGCAATTTGAGGAAGAATATCTTGATAATGTTTTTTTCTGGTGTCATTTAGCTTTCCACGCAAACTTTCTTTTATTATTCTATGAATCTGCAAATCCGGATATCTTCGAATTGGCGAAGTAAAGTGACAATAATATGTAGTCGCTAATCCAAAATGTCCTGTACATTCTGTAGTATATCTAGCCTGCTGCATCGAACGTAATGTCAATCTGCTAATAAGTGCTTCCTCGTCAGATCCTTGAATATTATTCAATAATTTTTGTATTTCTTTTGGATGAATTTGATCCTTTTTCAAATGAATCGTATAGCCAAAATTATTGATAAAAGTCGCTAACTTATCTATTTTCTCAGGATCCGGTGTCTCATGCGTTCTATATAAGAATGGTGTTTCCTGCCAAAAATATGCAGTTGCTACAGTTTCATTAGCTATTAACATAAAATCTTCTATTAGCTTAGTTGCAACATTTCTATCATATGGCTTAATTTCAACTGGTTTACCTAACTCATCAAGAATAACCTTTGTTTCTGGAAAATCAAAATCAATTGAGCCTCTTTTCATTCTTCTTTTTCTTAATATTCCAGCTAATTTAGCCATTTCTTCAAACATTGGCACAAAATCTTTATATTCTTCTATTAACTCTTCATCTTTGTCTTCTAAGATTTTTTTAACCTGAGTATAGCTCATTCGTCTGTCTACTTTTATAACAGTTTCTGCTATTTTATAATCAATTACTTTACCTTTTTCATCAATAGTCATAATGCAACTTAACGCCAATCGATTTTCGCCTTGATTCAATGAGCAAATTCCGTTAGAAAGTGCTCTTGGTAGCATAGGAATTACTCTATCAACTAGATATACAGATGTTCCTCTTTTGATAGCTTCTCTATCTAATGCACTACCCTCTTGAACATAGTTTGTAACATCCGCAATATGAACCCCTAATTTGTAGTTATCTCCTTCTTTAGTCAACGAAACCGCGTCATCTAAATCCTTAGCATCTTCGCCATCGATTGTAACCATCATCCAATCTCTAATATCCATTCTTCCAGCCATATCAGCACTAGATACTTCTTTCCCAACTCTTTCCGCTTGATTTGTTACGCGAACTGGAAACTCTTCTGGCAAATCATTAGTTCTAATAATTGACAAAATGTCTGTACCAACATCGTCTTTTCCACCAAGGACTTCTACTACTTTTCCTTCAGAATGTTTGTTACCTTGCGCATATTTAGTAATTTCTACTACTATTTTATCTCCGGATTTTGCATTCTTTGATTTTCCTTTTGGAATAAAAATATCAGAATTAAATTTTACACTATCTGGTACGGCAAAACCAAAATTTTGACTCTGCTCATATGTACAAACTATCTGTTTATTGCCACGTTGAATAATTTTTTCTATTTTTCCTTCTTTTCTTTTGCCTTTTGGGGTTTGAGTTACGACAACTTCAACCCTATCGTTGTGGATTGCACCATTAATGCAATTGCTTGGGATAAAAATATCATCCATTGTGTCATCATCTAACTCAACAAAACCAAAGCCTCTTGGATTTCCGACAAATGTACCCTCTAGGCGATTTTCTACTGCTTTGGAATATTTACCTCTTTTGGAAATTACAATTTTTCCTTCATCTATTAATTCCTCTAAAATCTTATCTAATTGTGGTCTATCTTCCTTTGAAACTCCTAATATTATCATCAATTCCTTGATTTTCATTGGAACATAAACATCTTCACACATAAAATCATAAACTAATTTTTTTCTAATTTCATATAAATCTATTTTCTTTTTTTTACTCACTATTTCACCTCTAAATTCGTACTTCATCTGTAAGTTATTTAAGTGGGCTATATCTTTATCATAACATACAATCTTTCAAAATAGCTATATCTTTATACTTTTATAATAAAAACTGGATTTTTGACACTAAAAAAGAACCTCACCTACATGCTGAAGTTCTTCTTCGTTAAGACAAAGCGCTTTGTCCTAAAATATAGACTTGTCTTAAATTACAATCCCCATCTTCTACCAAATACCTAAATCTAAAACCACTGAGATGATTAACATCAAAGCGACGCCAATTTTTGTAAATAATACTAGACGGCCTTCAGCAGAACGAGCTTTATTCTTCTGCCAGAATGTATCTGCTGCACCTGCAATAGTACCAAGACCAGCTGATTTTCCCTCTTGCATAAGAACAACAATTGTCATAATAAGACTTAATGCAATTAATGCAACTGCTAGAGCAATCTCTATATTAGTCTTCATCGAGTGTCCCTCCTATTTTGCTACTTAAAACTCATTACAGTATATCATACCATTTCATATTTTTCAACTGATGTCGATATAGATTATACAAGGCGACAATTTTTTATTTTCTAGGAGAATGCAATGAAAAAAAAAATAAATAAGTTTTTTAATATAATTATTATTTTGTGTTTAGTAGCGATCTCTTCAGGATGTAATGATGATAAATCCGAACCTCACTACTACAATCCACCATCGGATTCAAATAATAGTTCGCCTTCTACCACAAATAGAGGCTATGAAACTAATAACAATACTAATACTTCACAGGTAAAACCTGATAATACACCTTTGCGTGATAGCACTCCTCAGGTTCGTATCCCTGCTGAAGGTAGTGAGAAAGCGACTTCAAATGTTTGTAGCATAGATTTTAGTAATCGAAATGAAGGATATGTACTTGCAAATTATTTTGGCAATAATCCAAAGGTAAAAATACAAATTATTGGTCCTGATTCAATAACATACAATTATGATTTACCCAAACATGTTACTTGTTATCCTCTAAGTGCTGGTAACGGCAACTATAAAATCAGTATTTATGAGAATATTGGTGGAACAAAATATTCTCTTGCTCTTTCAAAAAATATATCCGTAACTCTCAACAATGATTTGCTACCTTTTTTGTATCCTAATCAATTTGTTGACTTTAACAGTTCTTCAATATGTATTTCAGTTGGGCAACAACTTGCTAGCAATGCAAAAAATGATCTTAATGTTGTTGAAAAAGCTTATAATTATGTAATTACAAATTTTAAATATGACTATGATAAAGCACGAAATTTAAAAGCAGGTTATCTTCCTAACATAGATACAACTATGCAAACAAAAACAGGTATTTGTTTTGACTATGCATCAGTTATTGCTTCAATGCTACGTAGTCAAAGAATTCCTACTCGTCTTGAAATAGGCTATGCTGGCACAGAATATCATGCCTGGATAAGTGTATATATTAAGGATATTGGTTGGATTAACGGAATAATTCAATTTACTGGAGATACATGGACCATGATGGATCCAACTTTTGCATCAACAAGTAAAAACCCAATAAAATTTGTTCCTACTAAGGATAAATACAAAATTAGTTTTATGTACTAGGAGGGATATAATGACATTTGCTGAAAATCAACACCAAAAGAATAGATTTCACAACAAACAAAAAACTCTTTCTCAAATTGAAATTTCTACATTTTGTAAGCAAATGGGAATGATTATTCGTGCTGGCCTACCTGCACATGTTGGCATTTCTATTTTAGTGGAAGAGACAAAGGATAAACGTACAAAAGAATTCTGGCATAATTTATACACAACTATGGAAGAAGGCACTCCTCTTACAGATGCATTAAAAGAGACCAATCTTTTCCCTGAATATATGTTATCAATGCTCGAAATTAGTGAGGAAACAGGAAAACTAGAAGACACTCTCTTTTCCTTGTCTACATATTATGAACGCGAATCTAATATTCGCCAGGCAATACGAGATGCATTGTTTTATCCAATCGTAATGATATTTCTAATGCTTGGTGTGATTATGGTTTTAATTGTAAAAATTTTACCGATTTTTACAAAAATATATGATGAACTTGGCACTAACGTAACAGGACTAGCTAATGCTTTACTTAAAATAAGTGTTTTCTTAAATCATTATTTATATGCAATAATTATCCTTCTTGTGTTTTTTTTAGGATTAATTATATTCTTTTTTAAAACAGATCTTGGGAAAACTTTTTTCCTGGGTAGTAAAATAACTGCATTAATATCGCGAAGCCGCTTTGCCAATTGTATGTATTTAACTTTTTATAGCGGACTAGATATTGATCATGGAATTGAACTTGCCCAAAAAGTAATAAATGATCCATTAATGACTAATAATATCTCTGCTTGTAAGCATCATATTGAAAATGGAGAAACATTTGCTAAAGCTCTTGTTCTTTCCAATATTTTTTCAAATATGTATTCAACATGGCTTAATATTGGTTTTACAACAGGATCAATAGAAGATATTATGAATGATATATCCGTCGAATACGAAAATGAAGCTCTAGAAAAAGTAAACCGTTTTATTGGAGTTATAGAACCTTCACTTGTAATTATTATGACAATACTAATAGCATTGATTTTATTTACATTTATTACTCCGCTTCTTGGAATTATGTCAAGTTTATAGGTTGCGTGTATTCCTAATGGTATATAGTAAAAAACATCATTTCATTATGGTTATAAATTGCCACAAGGAGGCAAATATGTTTAATTATGATAAATTTAATTGGAAAAATTTAATTCTACCTCTTAGTATTTTTGTTCTATTTAGCGCACTGTTTTTAGATTTTTCCTATTTTTCGGACAATTTAAACAATCGTAGTCTTGCTCAGGAGCAAGTCTTTTTAGAAGAAGCCCTAGAAAAAAACATTACAACTTGTTATTGTATCGAAGGCTTTTACCCACCTAGTCTAGATTATATTATAAAAGAATATGGCTTTTCGTATAATGCAAATAAGTTTTATATAGATTATACATTTATTGCTGATAATCTCAGACCTCACATAATCGTTCTACAAAAATAAGGAGTGTGAGAAGATGTTTAAAATTTTTTTATTTGACAGAAGAAAAACAAGAGTTGCTTCATTTTTTTTGATTATTTTATTTTTATTTTTTTCATTAGCAAATTCATTTGTAATTATATCAGGGGCAAAAATATATTATAATAATTCAAAAAAAATAAATGAACTTTTTAATATACGCTCTTGTTCTGCTTATTTAACCCAAAAAATAGATGAATATGATTATGAAAATGGAATTAAAATTTCACAATTGTATGATTCTTCTGGCACTACAACCACTGCCCTTGCCTTATGTTCAAGAGATACATCACCTTCATACATAACTTACATTTACGTATATAACGGTTATTTACGAGAATTAGTTATTACTGAAAATTCTATTTTTTCTCTTGACGCTGGACAAAAAATTGCAATTGCGAAGGATTTCAAGATCTCTTTACCTTATGCAAAACTTCTTACCATTGAATATACCGCATCAACTAACCATCATGAGGTATTAGATTTTTTTCTACATTCAGCAAAAATAGTTTATATATAAATAGTTTCATCAAAGGAGATTATTATGAAAAAAATAACAAATCACCAATCTAGTTTATTTTTAATTGAATTAATGATTAATCTTTTATTGTTTTTAACTATTTTGGGATTATGTATGCAATTTTTCATTAAATCTACAAAACTTACTGAATCCTCTAAAGAGCTTCATGATTCAACAATTATTTGCAGTAGAATTGCAAATATTTTTGAACATGGGAATAATGATTTTGAGTCTTTATTGGTAGCTTTTCCATACTCAACGGATTTACATGATCACTTAATTATTTATTTTGATAATAATTTCCAAAATGCACCTGAAAAGAAAAGCAAATATTACTGTTTAGTAAAAATAACAAATAATCGTAAACACTATTCTAAAATACTTATATCTTGCTATAACAGGAAAAATAAAACAAGAATTTATTCACTTAAATCAAATCGATATTTACAAAAACACGTAATTGATTACAACTAAAGCTCTAGCTTAGGGAGAAAAATATGAATAATTTTACAATACGCAAACCAAAAAGCACAAGAAAATTTTCAAACTACGGAATAAGTTCAATTGTAACCATTCTTACAATTATGTGTGTGCTATCGTTTACAATTCTAACTTATATTACATCAAAATATGACTATCAATTATCGTATAAGATTACGAAAAAAAATTCCGACTATTACAAGGCTCGTTGTTTAGCAAATGAAGAATTAGAAAAAATAGATGATGTTTTATTCAAATGCTATTCTAACTGTAACTCAGAGTCGGAATATTATACAAATGCTTTTAATGAATTGCAAAAGTTTTCTGGACAGTTTTATACAAATTTAAAAAATAAACTAACTATTCAAAGTTCAGCTGGAACAAGTTTTTATTTTGAATTTTCAACAAAAATTTCTAAATCCCGAAAACTTGAAACAATTATTTATATAAAATACCCATTTAACTCAAATGATGTTTTCTTTCAAATTAAAGGATGGAACGAGAAAGTAGAAATCAATGAACCAATTGACGATACTCTTAATGTGTATACTGGTGATTAATAAGGGAAAGGGGCAACACAATTATGAATGTTATCGATGTTTTAAAAAATGCGACCAAACAAGGAGCTTCTGATATTTTTATAATAACAGGACGTCCTTTAACATACCGCATAAATGAAAACATGATTCTTTTAGATGATAAAAAATTAATACCTGATCAAACGAAGGAATTAGTATCACAAATCTATGAATTAACTACAGATAATGATATTACTCATTTACTTGAACATGGTGACGATGATTTTTCGTTTGCCATTCCAGGAGTTTCTCGTTTTAGAGTTTGTACTTTTAAACAACGTGGCTCTCTCTCCGCAGTAATCAGGGTAATAACTTTTGATTTGCCTAATCCTTCAGATATTGGTATTCCTGAAACAGTGATGAATCTCGCCAACCTAAAAAATGGCCTAGTTCTTGTTACAGGTCTTGCCGGTAGCGGAAAATCCACAACCCTAGCATGTATAATTGATAAAATAAATAAAGAACAGGAAAAACATATAATTACACTAGAAGATCCTATAGAGTATCTTCATCGCCATGAAAAAAGTATTGTCACTCAAAGGGAAATAAACACTGATTCTCAAAGCTATTTAACCGCACTTAGAGCATCTCTTCGACAAAGTCCTGATGTCATTTTACTTGGTGAAATGCGAGATTATGAAACCATGAATGTTGCCGTAACTGCTGCCGAAACTGGTCATTTAATTTTTTCAACATTACATACAATTGGTGCATCTCACACAATTGATAGAATTACAGATGCCTTTCCTGCAACACAACAACATCAAATTGCAATACAACTTTCAAGTGTTTTAAAAGCTGTTGTTTCCCAGAAACTAATACCTTCAATAGATGGTAAAATCATACCAGCTTTTGAGATTATGTTTGTAAACCCTGCAATTCGCACACTTATTCGAGAAGAAAAAAATCACCAGCTTGAAGGAATAATTTACACAGCTTCATCTCAAAATATGGTAACTATGGACTCAAGCATCTATAAATTGTATGTTGATGGAATAATTTCAAAACATACCGCTGTTGCATACGCAAATCATCCTGACAGAATGATTAAAAAAATAAACGGAACTACAATTTAAATGTTTTATAAAACATGTAACAATGTTGGAAGTTATTTAAATCATAATATAAATAGAATACATTACAATTGAAATATATTATAAGATAAATTACAAAGTTGCATTTTATTTGCATCAAAAAATAAATAAAAAAATAAGGATGCCTTCTATGTACCGACCTCCAATCGTTAAATTTTTTGGTCTAACTTTTTGGGATCGGTACATCTTCGTAGAAAAGCATCCTTTTTTTATTTGCAAAGCATTGAAGTGCAAAAATAATATTATTCTATATATAATATTTTAAATATTTAAATTAAACGTTTATCTCTGCTTTAACTCCAACTTCATCTTTATGTGCATCAATGATTGGTTTGATTACATCTCTTAAATAAACTTCAACCTGACGTGGTGCACGACCAACATATAATTCTGGTCTTAATTTTTTCATGATTTCTGATTTTGTTAATCCAAATGAAGAATCTGCAGCGATTAGGTCAATTAGATCGTTATCTTTTCCTTCTTCTTTAACATGTCTACCAGCTTCCATAGATAATTGTCTTATTTTTTCATGTAATTCTTGTCTATTTCCACCCTGTTTTACAGCATCCATCATAATATTTTCTGTAGCCATAAATGGAATTTCTGCCATAAAGTGTTTTTCAATAACTTTTGGATATACAACAAGACCATCTACTACATTTAAGCATAAGTCTAAAATTCCATCAATTGCTAAGAAGCCTTCTGGAATAGATAATCTCTTGTTAGCTGAATCATCTAATGTTCTTTCAAACCACTGTGTAGCTGAAGTAATTGCTGGATTTAACGCATCAACCATAACGTATCTTGACAATGACGCAATTCTCTCACTTCTCATTGGATTTCTCTTATATGCCATTGCAGATGAACCGATTTGATTCTTTTCGAATGGTTCTTCAACTTCTTTTAAGTGCTGTAATAATCTAATATCATTTGACATTTTATGAGCACTTGCAGCAATACCTGCTAAAACGTTTGCTACACGAGTATCAACTTTTCTTGAATAAGTCTGTCCTGATACTGGATAACATTCTTTGAATCCCATTTTTTTTGCAATCATAGGATCAATCTTATCAATTGTTTCGTTGTCTCCATTAAATAACTCTAAGAAACTAGCCTGTGTTCCAGTTGTTCCTTTAGATCCAAGTAGTTTTAATGAATCTAAAACATACTCTAAATCTTCTAAATCCATTACAAATTCATTCATCCATAAAGTAGCTCTTTTTCCAACTGTTGTTGGCTGTGCAGGCTGAAAATGTGTAAACGCAAGTGTTGGTAAATCTTTATTTTTCTTAGCGAAATCAGCTAATTCTTTAATAACACTAATAAGTTTCTTATGAACTAATTTTAAAGCTTCAGACATAATAATAATATCTGTATTATCACCAACAAAACAGCTTGTTGCTCCTAGATGAATAATACCTGCTGCTTTTGGACACTGCTGTCCATAAGCATATACGTGGCTCATAACGTCATGACGAACTAATTTTTCTCTTTCAACTGCAACGTCATAATTAATATCATCAACGTGCGCTTTTAATTCATCAATTTGTTCCTGTGTAATTACAGGCTTACCATTCTCACTTAAACCTAATTCCATTTCAGTTTCAGCTAAAGCAATCCATAATTTTCTCCAAGTTGTAAATTTCATATCCTGTGAAAAAATATACTGCATTTCTTTGCTGGCATATCTCTCTGATAATGGGCTTGAATATCTATCTGTACTCATATTTTTCTCCTTAATAAAAAACTTACTATTTAACAATCATATATTAATTTGCTAATTTTATATTGTTTGCTAATTTCATATTCATTATTTATTAGCATTCTTTTTTTCTATATCATCTTCTTTGTCAAAATACTCTCCTCGAATATCATCTTTTGGAGGTTCTAAAGGATATTTACCTGTAAAACATCCCTGACAAATGTTTAATCCTAATGCAAGCTGTGGCAATCTATCCAACTCTAAATATCCTAGTGAATCAGCTCCGATAATCTTTCTAATATCTTCAATTGAACGATTATATGCTATAAGCTGTTCCCTAGCTGGAATATCTGTTCCAAAATAGCATGGCCATAAAAATGGAGGCGAACTAATTCTAACATGAACTTCTGTTGCGCCAGCCATTCTGAGCATTTTAACAATTCTATCTGATGTTGTACCTCTAACAATAGAATCATCAATCATGATTACTCTTTTCCCGGATACTGCTTCTCGTAAAACATTCAATTTAACTTGAACTGATGACTCTCTACTACTTTGCTTAGGTTTGATAAAAGTTCTCCCAACGTATGTATTTTTTACAAAAGCAGGTTCATAAGGTATTCCTGACTCCATAGAATAACCTAATGCAGCAGCATTTCCTGATTCAGGTACACCCGTTACAATGTCTGCCTTAACTGGTGAATCTTTTGCCAAAAACTTACCTGCTTTTAATCTACTCTCATATACGCTTATACCATCTATTTTACTATCGCATCTCGCAAAATAAATGTACTCAAAAATACAACGTGCTTCACAACTTGTTGGTAAACACATAGTTTTATCTGATTGGATACCTTCAGCTGTAATTGTAACTACCTCACCTGGTAAAACATCTCTAACAAATGTTGCTCCAATCGTATCTAAAGCACATGTTTCAGATGTAATAATATATGCGTTATCACGCTTTCCAATACATAATGGTTTAAAACCAAATGGGTCTCTTGCACCTATTAATTTTCTAGGACTTGCAACTACCAAAGAGTAGGCACCTTTTAACTTTTTACATGCTTCTCTAACTGCTTCTTGAACAGTTTTTGTTTTTAATCTCTCTCGAGCAATATGATAAGCAATAACTTCCGAATCTATTGTTGTTTGGAAAATTGCACCTGTTTGTGCTAAACCTTCTCTTAACTCATTCGCATTAATCAAGTTACCATTATGCGCTAAAGCTAATGTTCCTTTAACATAATTTAAAACTAAAGGTTGCGCATTCTCTATAGTTGATGAACCAGCTGTTGAATATCTAACATGTCCTACTCCTAAATCACCTTTTAATGATTCAAGTATTTCACTGTTAAAAACCTCATTAACTAATCCCATTCCTTTATGAGAAGTCACTTTAGCTCTGCCTTTTTTAGTATCACTTACCGCAATGCCGGCACTTTCTTGTCCTCTGTGCTGTAATGCAAATAAACCATAATATATAGATGACGCAACATCATTTCCTTCAAAATCATACATACCAAATACACCACATTCTTCGTGTAAATCATCCCAAGGTGTATCTGTTTCATTAAAATTCATAATATTATTATTCATTGATTTCTCCATCAATCCTTAAATTAATTAAACTATCTAGAAAATTTTTCACCTGTTAATAATTCAAATGCTTCTTTATATTTTTCAATTGTCTTATTAACAACTTCTTCTGGTAATAAATTATCATTATCTTTGTTCTGTTTTAACCAATCTCTTACAAACTGTTTATCAAATGATGGCTGTGACTGTCCTGGTTTATAGCCTTCTAATGGCCAGAATCTTGAGCTATCTGGAGTTAGCATCTCATCTCCTAATACTACTTCACCATTTTCATTTAAACCAAATTCAAATTTTGTATCTGCGATAATGATTCCTTTACTTAGTGCATATTCTGCACATTTTTTGTAAAGAGCAATAGTTTTTTCTTTAAGTTGTGTTGCGTAATATTCGCCTTTTCCTGGATAAATTTTTTCTAATACTTCAATGCTCTTTTCAAATGAAATATTTTCATCATGATCACCTAATTCAGCTTTTGTACTAGGTGTATAGATTGGCTCAGCTAATTTATCAGATTCGATTAAACCTTCTGGTAATTTTATACCACAAACTGTTTGATTTTCCTGATAACTTGCCCAACCTGAACCTGTAATATATCCTCTTACGATACATTCAATTGGTAACATTTCAAGTTTTTTACACATCATACTATTACCATCAAATCTTTCCTGTTGGAAATATTCTGGCATATCTTTAACATCAACTGAAAGCATGTGATTCTGAACTACATCCTTTGTATAATCAAACCAAAATTTAGACATCTGTGTTAAGATAGCCCCTTTGTCTGTGATTTTATTTTTTAAAATATTATCAAATGCGGAAATTCTGTCAGTAGCTACAATAATTAAACTATCTCCATTATCATATACCTCTCTAACTTTTCCTTCTTTAAATGGTTTAAATTCCTGAATGCTCATTTTCGTCCTCCATCTCATGCTAAAAGTTTGTGTAATATATATCATATTATTAAAACCAATAACATTATTCTTACATTTTTTTGATTTATATTTTTTTATTTTCTTTTTATGTGCAATCATCAGCACGCCTAAATTATAATACACTCACTTTTATAAAGTCAATGAAAGTACAGCATTTTTAAAGCATTATCCAATGTAGAAAAAACTTACTATTATATAAGAAATTTTGTCAATTTTACCTCTTTTATAAGACTATCTTATAAATTTTTTTTCCTTTCCTTATCTGTGATTTTTATTTTTAGCAATATTCACAAAAATAGAGCACTATACACTAGCAAAATGCTACGATAGTGCTCATTAAATTACCTAATGTTTCAAAAAAGACTAGGCATTTTATATATTATCTAACTTAAAATTCATTATTTTTACTAATCAAATTAATTAGATACTATTATTTACGAACTAATAAAGAAACACCTGTCATTTCTTTTGGCTGTTCCATTTCCATGATATCAAGTAATGTTGGAGCGATATCGCAAAGACGTCCGTTTTCTTTAAGATCCCAATTATCTTCTCCGCCAACAAGAATAAATGGAACTGGATTTGTTGTATGAGCTGTATGTGGTTTGCCTGTTTCATAATCAACCATCTTTTCAGCATTACCGTGATCAGCACAAATAAACATTACACCGCCAACTTCTTTAACAGCTTCTACAGTTTTTCCTACTAATTCATCAATTTTTTCTACAGCTTTAACTGCAGCAGGAATTACACCTGTATGTCCAACCATATCTGGGTTAGCAAAGTTGATAATGATTACATCATATTCATCAGATTTAACAGCTTCTACTAAATCTACTCCTACTTCTGGTGCACTCATTTCTGGTTTTAAATCATATGTTGCAACATCTTTAGGTGAATTAACTAAGATACGTTTTTCTTCAATATTTGGTTCTTCTACACCACCATTGAAGAAGAATGTAACGTGTGCATATTTCTCAGTTTCAGCTAATCTTAACTGTTTTTTACCATTCTTTGCAAGGTATTCACCAAATGTATTAGCAATTTCTTCTTTAGGGAAAGCAACAAACTTATTACCGATTGACTCATCATAATCTTTGAAGCAAACGAAGTGTACTCCTAAGAATCCACCTTTTCTTTCAAATCCTGTAAATTTGTCATCGCAGAAAGCTCTTGTCATTTCTCTAGCTCTATCAGGTCTAAAGTTGAAGAAAATTACTGAATCTTCTGGTTTAACAACTGATAATGGTTTACCATTTTCAACGATAACCGTTGGTACAACAAATTCATCTGTTACATCTTTAGCATAAGAATCAGCCATAGCCTGAACAGCATCCTCAGCGACTACACCTTCACCTGCAACTAATGAATCATAAGCAAGTTGTACACGATCCCAGTTATTATCACGATCCATTGCATAATAACGTCCTGCTAATGAAGCGATTTTACCTACACCGATTTCATCCATTTTTTTCTGTAATGTTTCTACATAACTCTTTCCAGATGCTGGTGGTGTGTCTCTACCATCTAAAAATGCATGAACATATACTTTAGATAATCCAAATTCTTTAGCCATCTGTAGTAAGCCATATAAATGATCGATGTGGCTATGAACACCACCATCAGAAAGTAATCCCCAAAGGTGTAAATCTGAATCATTTTTCTTACAATTTTCCATTGCCTCTGCAATAACCTTATTATCAAAGAATGATCTGTCTTCAATTGCTTTTGAAATTCTTGTAAGATCCTGGTAAATTACTCGTCCAGCACCGATATTCATATGTCCAACTTCTGAGTTACCCATCTGACCATCTGGAAGTCCTACAGCTAAACCTGAAGCATATCCTTTTTGGAATGGACACTCTTTCATTAATTTATCCATTACAGGAGTATTAGCCATTGCAATAGCATTTCCTTCTGTCTTATCACTTAAACCATATCCATCAAGTACCATTAAAACTACTGGTTTTTTACTCATATATATTTTCCTCTCTTTACATCTATACTATGTTTGTGAAAAAAAACAATATCACACTATTAATATAATACATTATTTTAAAATGTTTTCAAGTGAATATTTTAACAAACATAATTAATTTAATATGAATTTTTTATAAAATCCTCACATACAGAAAACTATTTATGTAAATATATAGTTTTATTTTTAAATAAATAACTACATAATTCTTTCATTCTCATAAAAAAGCGGATTTCATCGTCAATAAAAACAAAATGAAACCCGCTCGCATGGTCATTTATGCGTAAAGCACAATTGTTGCCATTTTAATTTATTTAATTATTTGTAGTTAACTACTTTACCAAAATCTGGTTTTAAAGAAGCTCCACCTACAAGACCACCGTCAATGTCAGGTTTTGCAAAGATTTCAGCTGCATTTCCTGCATTAACAGATCCGCCGTACTGAATACGTACTGCTTCAGCTGTAGCTTCATCGTACATTTCTTTAATGCACTCACGAATAGCTCCACAAACTTCCTGTGCTTGATCAGAAGTAGCTGTTTTACCTGTTCCGATAGCCCAAATTGGTTCGTAAGCGATTACGATATTTTTAACTTGATCAGCTGTTACACCTTCTAAATCAGATTTAATCTGTAAACGGATCCAATCTAATGTAACACCAGATTCTCTCTGCTCTAATGATTCACCACAGCAAAGAATTGGAGTTAATCCAGCTTCTAAAGCTTTTTTAACTTTTTTGTTTAATAATACATCATCTTCTTTGAAGTAATCTCTTCTTTCAGAGTGACCAATGATAACATACTTAACACCAGCATCAACTAACATCTGAGCTGAGATTTCTCCTGTATAAGCACCACTTTCTTCGAAGTACATGTTTTCAGCACCAACTTCTACGTTAGTTCCTTTAACAGCTTCTACTACTGGTACAATGTCAATTGCAGGTACGCAGTATACTACATCAACATCATCAGATGCTACTAATGGTTTTAATTCTTCTACTAATTTAACAGCCTGGCTTGGAGTCATGTTCATTTTCCAGTTTCCGGCTACGATTTTTCTTCTTGACATAATTAATATCTCCTTCTAAAGGTCTTTGTATTCTTAGCTAAAGAATACTATATATAAAATTTTTTATAAAAATAATCTAAAAAAATTATTTTTCGTCAGCTGCAACAACACCTGGAAGTGCTTTACCTTCTAAGAACTCTAATGAAGCTCCACCACCTGTAGAGATGTGGCTCATCTTTGGTCCGAATCCCATCTGGTTAACAGCTGCTGCTGAATCACCACCACCGATGATTGTTGTAGCATCAGCATCTGCTAATACTTCAGCAACTTTTAAAGTACCTTTTGAAAGTGTTGGGTTTTCAAATACACCCATTGGTCCATTCCATACAACAGTCTTAGCTGCTTTAACTTCGTTAGCATATAATTCAGCTGTTTTTGGTCCGATATCACCAGCTAATTGATCGCTTGGCATATCTTCATTAGCATGTACTTCACTTGCAACTTCAGCATCAATTGGGTTAGGGAATGATTTTACTGTTACAGAATCAACTGGAAGTAAGATTTTCTTTCCAAGTTTTTCAGCTTTAGCAAGCATTTCTTTACAGTAATCAAGTTTAGAATCATCGCAAAGAGATGTTCCGATTTCGAATCCCTGTGCTTTAAGGAATGTGTAAGCCATACCACCACCGATGATAAGAGTATCACATTTCTCAAGAAGGTTGTTGATTACGTTTAATTTATCAGCAACTTTAGCTCCACCAAGGATAGCTACAAATGGACGTACTGGATTTTCAACAGCTTTTCCAAGGAAATCGATTTCTTTCTGCATTAAGTATCCAACTACAGCTGGTTTACCTTCTGCTTTTAAGCATTCAGCTACACCTACATTTGAGCAGTGAGCTCTATGAGCTGTACCGAAAGCATCGTTTACAAATACATCAGCAAGAGAAGCTAAGTCTTTTGATAATGCTTCACCGTTTTTTGTTTCTTCTGCTCTATAACGAGTATTCTGAAGAAGTACAACTTCTCCATCTTTCATAGCTTCTACAGCAGCTCTAGCATTAGCGCCTACTACTTCATCATCAGCAGCGAATTTTACTTCCTGTCCTAATAATTCAGATAAACGTACAGCTACAGGAGCTAAAGATAATTCTGGTTTTGGTTCTCCCTTTGGTTTACCAAGGTGAGAGCAAAGAATTACTTTTCCACCATCAGCAATTAATTTTTTGATTGTTGGTAATGCTGCAACAAGTCTATTTTCGTCTGTAATTTTACCATCTTTAAGTGGTACGTTAAAATCACATCTGCAAAGGACTCTTTGTCCACTTACATTAATATCATCAACAGATTTTTTATTTAATCCCATGTCTATTCCTCCATCGAATATTAACAATATTTTTTACTATTAAAAAAGGTCCAGCCCAATAGAGCTGGACCCCCATTAAGGTCTATTTTTTTACTAATAATTCTTATATATTAAATTATTTGTTTAAGAATTTAGCAAAGTATTTGATTGTTCTGCACATGTTAGATGTGAATGAGTTTTCATTATCATACCATGAAACAACCTGTACTTCTGTATTTCCATCTTCTGTTGGTACACACATTGTCTGTGTAGCATCGAATAATGAACCGAATGTCATACCTACGATATCTTTAGATACGATTTGATCTTCATTGTATCCGAATGATTCGTTTGTAGAAGCTTTCATTTTAGCGTTGATTTCGTCAACTGTTACGTTTCCTTTAACAACTGCTGTTAAGATTGTTGTAGAACCTGTTGGAACTGGTACACGCTGAGCAGATCCGATTAATTTTCCGTTTAATTCTGGAACTACAAGACCGATTGCTTTAGCAGCACCTGTTGAGTTAGGTACGATGTTTTCAGCACCTGCACGGCTACGACGGAAGTTACCTTTTCTCTGTGGTCCGTCAAGGATCATCTGATCACCTGTGTAAGCATGGATAGTTACCATGATACCAGACTGAATTGGTGCTAAATCGTTTAATGCTTTAGCCATTGGAGCTAAGCAGTTTGTTGTACATGAAGCAGCTGAGATGATATTGTCATCTGCTGTTAATGTCTCGTGGTTTGTGTTGTAAACGATTGTTGGAAGATCGTTACCAGCTGGAGCTGAAATAACTACTTTCTTAGCACCTGCATCGATGTGAGCCTGTGCTTTAGCTTTTGATGTGTAGAAACCTGTACACTCAAGAACTACGTCGATATCAAGATCTCCCCAAGGAAGGTTGTGAGCATCTGCTTCTTTGTAAATTTCGATTTCCTGTCCATCAACTGTGATTGAATGATCAGAATTTGTTACTGTTTCAGCTTTTGCATAACGTCCCTGTGAAGAATCATATTTTAATAAATATGCAAGCATTTCTGGGCTTGTTAAATCGTTGATTGCAACGATTTCGAATCCCTCTGCCTGGAACATTTGTCTGAATGCAAGACGACCAATACGGCCAAATCCATTAATTGCTACTCTTACTGCCATGATTTAATTCCTCCTAGAATTATAAATAAAATTATTGGGAAAAAGTGTTCCCACGCTTTTTATATTTTACATAATAATTTAAAAAATTTCAAGTGCTTTCTTTTGTCTTTGTTAATTTTTTCACTAGAAGTTTTTATCAGGATACATTTTAAGGCAATTTTCACAAAAATATTTTTTATTTTTATTAATTATCCTTTATGATAAAAGCAAAATATTACTTTTTTATAAATTATTTTTTACTTTTTCAGTTATTTTTTAGTAAATAATTCTTTCTTTTTCTTTATATATAATTTAAAATAGCTATAAGTAGTTCACTTATTTTGTTTGAATTTTCTATACTATTAATTGAATTATTTCAAAAACAAAAGTTTTAACTTAAAAATTCTAAAATTTATTTTCAGGAGGACAAAAAATGTTATGGGATGCTCATTTACACTCTTCTTTTTCGGGTGATAGTGATACTCCAATGGAGCAAATTATTAAAAAGGCAATATCTTTAAATCTTAATGGTATATATTTTACCGAACATCTTGATTATGACTATCCAGATGAACCCTCTCTATTTTTATTAGATGCAGATTCTTATCTAAAAAAATTTAGTACATTCAAGGATAAATATAAAGATCAAATAGAATTGGGATTTGGTATTGAAGTAGGTTTACAGCCTGAAATAGCTAATAAAAACAATGCATTAATCAATTCATACCCTTTTGACTTTGTAATAGGATCTAGCCATGTTGTACACGGTTTTGATCCATATTATCCAGATTTTTTTAAAGATAAGTCTGAAGATGAAGCATATTACGAGTATTTTGAATCGATACTCGAAAATTTAAATTCATTCAACAATTTTGATGTTTATGGACATATTGACTACGTTGTTCGATATGGTCCAAACACTAATAAGTTTTATTCATATTTGAAGTTTTCAGATATAATTGATGAAATACTCAAAAAAATAATCAATATGGGAAAAGGCATAGAACTCAATACAGGCGGATTTAAATATGGTTTAGGACATCCAAATCCTTGCGAAGACATTATAAAGCGTTATAAAGAACTTGGTGGAGAAATAATTACTCTTGGTTCTGACGCTCATAAATGTGAACATGTTGCATATGATTTTGATAAAGCAATTCAAATTTTAAAAGATTCAGGATTTGATTTTTTTACGATATTTAAAGAAAGAAAACCTATTTTTAAAAAGATATGATTATCATATTGATTAATTGTTATCAATTATTCAACTATTTTACAGCAAATCAACACTTGTACAGTGATTGAACAATAAAATAGGGGCTATACACCTATATCGATGTATAGCCCTTTTCTATATTACAACTCATTATCGTGTCAAGTAAATTTATTAATAAGCTTTTATTTGCGTTTTACATATCAGCTTCTATATTTTAATGAGTTGCCTAATAAAACAATTTTTCATAACTAAATTTAAACAATATTTGTATAAATCTAAATAATATTTTTCAAAACCATCATACTATTTAAAGTAATTTACATACTATTTAAAATATTTAACTCCTGATTCAAAAATCTTAAGGTCTTGCTCACCATAAATGTTAACTGCAACACTCTCTCCACGTCTTTCTGAATGAGCCATCTTACCTAAGATTCTACCATCTGGGCTTGTAATACCTTCAATAGCAAGGTAAGAACCATTAACATTCCACTCTTCGTCCATAGAAGCATTTCCATCACAATCTACGTATTGTGTTGCAATTTGTCCATTCTCCTGTAGCTTTTCTAACCACTCTTTAGATGCTACAAATCTTCCTTCACCATGTGATGCCGGATTTGTATAAACCCCACCTAATTTAGCACCTGCAAGCCATGGTGATTTATTTGATACAACCTTTGTATAAACCATTTTACTTATATGACGGTTGATAGTATTATAAGTTAATGTTGGCGCATCAGATTTTTGTTGTGAAATTTCACCATTTGGAACCAATCCAAGTTTAATCAACGCCTGGAATCCGTTACAAATACCTAATGCTAAACCATCTCTATTAGTAATTAAATCATTTACTGCTTCTGTCATTTTAGCATTTCTAAAAGCTGTTGCAAAGAACTTTGCTGATCCTTCTGGTTCATCACCAGCTGAAAATCCACCTGGGAACATAATAATCTGTGATTGATTAATTGCTTTTACAAATTCGTCAACAGATTCTCTAATATCATCAGCTGTTAAGTTTTTGAACACCTTGACAATTGTATCTGCGCCTGCATTTTCGAAAGCTCTTGCACTATCATATTCACAGTTAGTACCTGGGAAAACTGGAATAAATACTTTAGGTCTTGCTACTTTGTTTTTACAAACATAAATATTTTTTGCATCATATAATTTTTCTTCAACTTTTGAAGTATCATCTGTTGCTTTTGTTGCAAAAACTTTTTCAAGTGGAGCTTTCCATCCATTTAAGGCTTCTTCAATTGGTAAAATCATATTTCCATATACAAATGCCTGTAATTCATTTACATGACCAACAACTTTAACAAATTGCTCTAAGTTAGCTTCTTTTGCAAACTTAAGAACTTCTTCCAAGTATTTATCATCAATTTCACATACTATATTACCAAATCCAGGAGCAAATAATTCTTTTTCTGTAACATCATTTGAAATTGTTACACCAAGTTTATTACCGAATCCCATTTTTGATACAGCCGCTACTAATCCTTTTCCATCTAGCGCATATGATGATTCAATTAAATTCTTTTCAACTAATGAACGAATAAAATCATATAATTTTTTAACTTGTTCATAATTTGGTAAACTGTATTTATCTTTTTCAATAGTAAATAATACTAATTTATCGTCTTCTTTTTTTATTTCAGGTGTCACAACATCTTTTTCACGTGCAACGTCTACTGCAAAAGAAACTAATGTTGGTGGTACATCAATATCATTGAATGTTCCAGACATTGAATCTTTTCCACCTATTGATGGTAAACCAAAACCAATTTGTGCATCATATGCTCCAAGTAATGCCGCAAGTGGCTGACTCCATCTTTTTGCATCGCTAGACATTCTTCTAAAGTACTCTTGGAATGTGAATCTTACTTTCTTATAATCTCCACCTACTGCGACAATTCTTGACAATGATTCTAATACAGCATAAATTGCTCCATGGTAAGGACTCCATGATGATAAATATGGATCAAAACCATAAGACATCATAGTAACAGTATCACATTTTCCTTTTAATACAGGCAATTTAGCAACCATACTCTGTGTTTCTGTTAACTGATATCTTCCACCATATGGCATCAAAACGCTTCCTGCTCCAATAGAACCATCAAACATTTCTACTAACCCTTTTTGAGAACATACATTGATGTCTGATAATTCTTCCATCCAGGCTTTCTTTATATCACCTTCTTCAAGAGCTTTGCAAATACTATTTGAATTAATTTTTTCTAAGTAATTTTCGTTTTCATCTGGCATTTCTACTTCTACATCTGTTTCTTGATGTGCGCCATTTGTATCCAAAAATGCTCTAGAAATGTTAACGATTTCTTTTCCTCTCCACTCAAGAATTAATCGTTTTTCTTCTGTAACAACAGCTACAGTTGTTGCTTCTAAATTTTCTTCTTTTGCATACTGTAAGAACTTATCCACATCTTCTTTTGCAACAACAACAGCCATTCTCTCTTGTGATTCAGAAATAGCAATTTCTGTTCCATCTAAACCTGCATATTTCTTTGGAACCTTATCCAAACAAATTCTTAATCCGTCTGCTAATTCTCCGATGGCAACTGAAACTCCACCTGCTCCAAAGTCATTACATTTTTTAATAATATGGCTAACTTCTTCACGACGGAATAATCTTTGTAATTTTCTTTCTGTTGGAGCATTACCTTTTTGAACTTCAGCTCCACAAACCGATGTAGATTTTGTAGTATGTGCTTTAGATGAACCTGTAGCTCCACCGATACCATCGCGTCCTGTTCGACCACCTAATAAAACGATAATATCACCTGGATCAGAATTCAATCTCTGAACAGCTCTTCTAGGTGCTGCTCCCATTACTGCACCAATTTCCATTCTTTTAGCAACGTAATCTGGATGATAAACTTCTTTTACATAGCCTGTTGCCAAACCAATCTGGTTACCATATGAACTATATCCATGAGCCGCTTCTCTAACTATTTTCTTCTGTGGTAATTTTCCAGCTAATGTTTCTGAAACAGGTTTTGTTGGATCTGCTGCTCCTGTTACACGCATGGCCTGATATACATAAGTACGTCCAGATAATGGATCTCTAATAGCTCCTCCTAAACATGTTGCTGCGCCACCAAATGGTTCGATTTCTGTTGGATGATTATGAGTTTCATTTTTAAAGTTTACTAACCATTCTTCAATTTTTCCATCTACTTCAACCGGAACAACAATTGAACATGCATTGATTTCGTCACTCTCTTCTTGATCATCTAATTTTCCTTCTTTTTTTAGACGTTTCATTGCTAATAACGCAATATCCATCAAGCAAACGAACTTGTCATCTCTTCCTTTATATAATTCCTTATGAGAATCTAAATAATCTTTATAGCTTTCTTCAATTCTTTCTTTATAAAAGCCGTCATCAAATTTAATATTTTTTAACTCTGTTGAAAATGTTGTATGTCTACAATGATCAGACCAATATGTATCTAACACTCTAATTTCTGTCATTGATGGATTTCTTTTTTCTTCATTTGCAAAATAATTCTGAATATGTAAGAAATCTTTAAAAGTCATTGCAAGATTTAATGACTTATATAATTCATTTAATTTTTCTTCATCCATATCAACGAAGCCGTCAAATACTAATACATCTTCTGGCTCTTTAAAATCTTGTCTTAATGTTTCAGGCTTTTCTAAAGATGTTTCTCTAGAATCTACTGGGTTAATACAATGTTTCTTAATTGCCTCAAATTCATCGTTTGAAATATTACCTGCGATGACGTAAGTTGTTGCAGAACGTATAATAGGTTCTTCGTTTTCATTTAACAATTTAACACATTGTTCAGCTGAATCTGCTCTCTGATCAAATTGTCCTGGTAAAAATTCAACAGAAAAAACTCTTTCTCCTGCCAAATCAATTTTTTCCTCATAAACCATATCTACTGGTGCTTCTGAAAAAACTGTGTATAATGCTTTTTTATATGTTTCTTCAGATATATTCTCAATATCATATCTTATTAATACTCTAACAGATTCGATTGAATTAATTCCTAAATAATGTTTAATTTCATGTTTTAGCTCTTTTGCCTTTACCGCAAAATCAGCTTTTTTTTCTACATAAACACGACGTACATCGCTCATAAACTTACCTCCGATAAATCTTTTTGCTACATAAAGTATAACACCTAATTTAGAATTAGCATAATTAATATATTTAATTTTACCTATAAGTTTTACTAATTTTAATTATTTTCATCATATAAATTTTTAATTGACATACTTATAAGTAGTCCTTATAATATATATAAGCCTTATATTAAAAATTAGAAAAGAGGATACAATGGATATTAATTATGAATTATACAAAGTTTTTTATTATGTTGCTTCTTCGTTAAGCTTTTCTGAAGCAAGTAAAAAATTATTTATTTCTCAGTCAGCTGTAAGTCAGTCTATCAAAACTCTTGAACGCAAACTTGAACAACCACTTTTTATAAGAAGCACAAAGAAAGTTCAATTAACACCAGCAGGAAAAGTATTATTAAAACATGTTGAACCAGCTATGAATTTAATTGCTCGTGGTGAAGGCCAATTACTCGATGCAAGCAACCTTGGATTAGGACAACTTCATATTGGTGCTAGTGATACAATTTGTCGATATTTTCTAGTTCCATTTTTTAAAGAATTCCACAAAAAATTTCCAAATGTTCCTATCAAAGTAACTAACGGAACTTCTATAAATTGTGTGGATTTATTATCACAGGGAAAAGTGGATTTGATTGTAACTAATTTTCCAAATTCACACCTAAATCCATCATATTTGCAAAAAACTGTTGCAAATTTTAATGACGTTTTTGTTGCTAATCCTGATTACTTTAATTTAACTCAAAAAGAAATATCTTTCGAAGAATTAAAACACTACCCTCTTATGATGCTCGAAAGAAAAAGTACAACAAGTGAATTTTTACATAAACAATTTTTACAACATCAACTAGAGCTTTTACCTGAAATCGAATTAAGCAGTAATGATTTGTTAATAGATATGGCAAAAATCGGACTGGGAATTGCATTTGTTCCAGATTATTGTGTAAAAGATTCTAGCGAATTATTTATTTTAAATACAAAAGAAAAAATGCCAACACGACAAATGGTTGCATCAGTTAATACTTCGCTTCCTTTATCACCTTCAACAAAGGCATTTTTAGACTTATTACCAACAGTCGAAAACTAAAATTTAACATTATGTTTTCATAATAAAAATATTTTCACATTAAAATTTTAAATAAAAAAGAAAATTGGGCTAAAATTATTATCTTCCAAACAAGTACATAACTTATTCTTTAGTTATAAGATTAAACATACTTATAGATAATAATCTTCGCCCATTTTTCTTTATTGTTTTATTTTTATATTGTTGTTACTTTATATTGTTGTTACAGTTTTAATTTTATAATTATATTTTTTCTATTCTAGTTTTTTGTTTTTTATCTTATTATTTATTGTTTTTCAACTTTTATAATTATTGTCTATTCATATAGAATTAATTTGCATTAAATATGTTCGTACTAATTTTTAAAAACTTTATTCACATCTAATTCTCAGTAACGTTAATATTCTATGCAATAGATAATTCACTTAATACATTTTCAAAGTTTTCATCTTCTCCATGATAACCAATTGTAAGATCTTTATTTACTCCAAGCGCTAAAACACCCAGAATTGACTTTGCATCTATAACGATTCTATTATAAATAACATCAATATCAAAGTCACATTTTCCAGCTGCTTTAACAAAAGCTTTTACTTCGTCAGTATCAGTAAAACGAATTTTTTTCTTATTTTCATACATAAAATACTACCAACTTTCTTAAAAATTTCTGAATATTAACATCAAATATTGTCGCTATAAAAAATTGCAACATAAAAATTATGCCATCATATTATTGTTTTGTCAAAGGATTTATGAGTATATTAAGTATTTTTTATAAAAATTTTATTTAGAATTAATAAGTTAATACAAAAATAATCTATTCGTTTTTCTATATTAATATATTATTTTTAATTGATTTACAAACAAAAAACCCGCATGTTTTAGATATTATTTTCAACATTAATACATACTAATCAAATATATATTCATCTGTTAAAACATCTATCTAAACATACGAGCTATATTTTTTATTGATTTTTTATTAGAATTATTTAATCAATACTTTTATTCATTTTTTTATAGAATATTACAAACATTTCCATCCGTATAATCAAATTATATAATTAATCTACTGAAACAACAGATCCCTTATATTTTTTCTTAATGAAATTCTTTACTTTTTCAGATTTCAAAGCCTTAACAAGCGCTTTAATCTTTGCACTATTCTTGTCACCTTTTCTCACAGCGATAACATTTGAATAAACTTTAGTTGCATCTGAAGTGCTCTTTTCTAGACTTAAAGCATCCTTTATTTTCAATCCTCCATCAATGGCATAATTACCATTAATTACACCTATATCAGCATCATCTAAAGCTCTTGGTAATTGTTCAGCAGCTAACTCTTTAATCTTTAGATTTTTAGGATTTTCAACTATATCTAATACTGTTGATTTAAAACCTTTTTTCTTATCAAGTTTAATTAATCCTTCTTCTTGAAGAAGTAATAAGGCTCTAGCTTCATTTGTAGCATCATTTGGTACTATTACAACTGCGTTGTCTTTAACATCTTTCAATGATTTTATTTTTTTCGAATAAATACCTAATGGTTCAAAATGAATTCTTGCAGCTTCTTTTAAATCAGTTTTATTTTCTTTATTATAATTTTCTAAATATGCTGTATGTTGAAAATAATTTGCATCAATTTCACCATCATTTAATGCCTTATTAGGAATCACATAATCATTATACTCTACGATTTCAAGCTTATAACCTTCTTTTTCTAATTCTCCCTTAACCTGTTCAAGAATTTCAGCGTGTGGAGAAGGTGAAGCACCTATCTTAATTGTTTTATCATCTGATTTAGAACCGCATCCTCCTAAAACTCCAACAGTCATTGTAAATAAAACTCCTGCTGTAATGATTTTTCTTGTGAATTTTTTTGCAATATTCTTTACAATATCCTTTTTCAATGAATTTTTCATACTTATCTCTCCTTTATATTCTTCTAGAATTACTTGTAAATTTTAGTAGTATAATCCTACCTCTTTTTCTTTAGCTTTTAATTATTCTTTTTATCAATCTTCGAAATAATCTATAAGTTATTTCTTCCTTTTATCAGTTTTTCTCACAATAAACATACCTACTTCTTGAAAAACCTGTACAATAATCACAAGCACTGCAACTGTAATTAGCATGACATCTGTTTGATATCTAGTATAACCATAATTTAAGGCTGTGGCACCTAAACCTCCACCCCCTACAAAACCAGCAAGTGCAGAATACCCCAAAATAGTTGTGATTGCGATTGTGCTACCAGTTAAAAGAGATGGTTTGGCCTCTGGTAACAACACTTTTTTTACAATTTGAAAATTAGATGCTCCCATAGACTGTGCAGCTTCTATAACACCATTATCAACTTCTAGTAACGAAGATTCTATCATTCTTGCTACAAATGGAGCTGCACCTATTACCAAAGGTACAATTGTTGCGTTAGTTCCAACTGATGTTCCCACAATTAAACGAGTAACTGGAATCAATGCCACTAACAAAATCAAAAATGGGATTGATCTAATAACATTGATTACTGCGCCAAATAAACCATACACTACTTTATTTGGTCTAATTCCTTCTTTTGATGTTACATATAATAAAACTCCTAAAGGTATTCCTAAAATATATGCTGCAAAAGTACCAACTATTGTCATATATAATGTCTCTGCAACACCATCTAACAACAATTTCATTAAAATATCGAAACTAATACTCATCCTTATATATCCTCCTCATAGTTTATATGAATTTCATCTAAGTAATTTTTAACTTTAGCTAGAACCTTTTCATCTTTTGGCATTTCAATAAGCATTTGTCCAAATGCTTTACCACTAATGTTTTCCGTGCTTGCTCCCAAAATATTAATTTTTGCATTGCATTTTAAAACTAAATTTGCAATTACCGGTTCATATGATGATTGACCATCAAAAGAAAGTCTTATCACTTTTTTCTTATTTTCTACTGCAAAATTACTCAAATCAGGATATAACAATTTCTTAGTATATTGCGATTTCGGAGCTAAAAATATGTCTTTAACCTTTCCCTCTTCTACAATTCTACCTTTATCGATAACAGCTACATAATCACATATTTTTTCTACTATCCCCATCTCATGTGTGATAATTACAACCGTAACACCCAATTTTGCATTTATGTCTTTTAATAAATCCAAAATCGAATTAGTAGTCGTAGGATCAAGGGCACTTGTTGCCTCGTCACACAATAAAACTTCTGGCTCAGTAGCTAATGCTCGAGCTATTGCTATACGTTGTTTTTGTCCTCCTGAAAGTTGAGAAGGAAAATTATCTTTTCTGTCTACTAAATCCACAATTTCAAGATATTTCATAGCTTTAGCTCTTGCTTGTTTTCTAGAAAAACCTGCTAACTCTAATGGAAAACAAATATTATCTAATGCTGTCCTTTGTTCAAGCAAATTAAAATGTTGAAAAATCATTCCCATTTTTTGTCTTTTAATTCGCAATTCCTTATCAGAAATGTCTAACAAGTTCTCTCCATTTAAAAGGACTTTACCACTAGTTGGTTTTTCTAATAGATTAATACAACGAACAAATGTTGATTTGCCAGCACCTGATAAACCTATTATTCCACATATTGATCCTTTTTTAATTTTAAAATTAATATCTGTTAATGCATTAACTTGACCTTTTGAAGTTTGATACATTTTACATACATCATCAAATTCAATTAATACATCATCTAGTCTTAAACTTTCTTGATTTTTATTCATTTTGTACTCCTTGCTAATTTATATGTCATTCGAATCTATTTAAATAAAACATTTAACTCTATCCTATTACGTTTTATTCTAATAAATTCTGACACAATCTTATTCATGACAACAGTATTATCAAAAAAGGGATATGTCGGCCACATATCCCTTTAGGATAAATATTAATACCGTTTACTCTTAAAAATATATCAAAACTTCATAACTCAACTCCAAGTATATTATATCAATAATTCTAAAGATAACATAATATACAGTTTTGATACTCTGATATAACTTAAGTTTATAACAACGATAAACAATATTTATTAATAGTTATAAAAAATTTTTATTACCATATAATTTTACAAAACTTTGTTCTGATATTGTTTTAATTCCTGAACATATCTTTCTCCTAAAGGACTAAGTTTTGCTCCTTTATGCATTATATATCCAATATGCATCTTTTCACTTTCCTTTAAAGGAATAGCAACATAATCATTTCCATTTAAATTTTCACTTATTATTCCGGAACACAACGTAAAACCCAATAATCCTCTCATTAGATTAAGCATAGTAGCTCTGTCGTCACCTCGAATAATCTGCTTATATTGAAAAGTGCTCTTCATTTCTTCCGCAAAATAGAACGAATTATTCGTTCCTTGTTCAAATGCCAAACATGGATAATTCTCTAAATCTTTCATAGAAATAATTTTCTTATCAGCTAACGGATGCCCTCTCCACAAATACACAAATGTATCGCACACAAATAGTTCCTTAAAAATCAGACTATTTTCACTAAAAATTTTTCTCATTATTTTTTCATTAAATTCACTTAAATACAAAACACCTATTTCACTCTTCATATTTTTTACATTTTCAATTACAATATTAGTTTTTGTCTCATGAATTGCGAACTCATACTCGTCCATTCCAAATGTTTTAACCATTTCAACAAATGCCTCAACTGCAAAACTATAATGTTGAGTAGATACACTAAATTTCTTTTTTACAGAAGATGAATTGTATCTTTCTCTTAAAAGATCATATTGTTGGATAACTTGTTTAGCATATCCGATAAATTCTTCTCCTTCTGGTGTAATAACAATTCCTCTATTTGATCTAAGAAAAATAGTTATTCCAGTTTCTTCTTCTAATTCTTTAACTACAGATGACAAATTAGGCTGAGAAACAAATAATCTTTTAGATGCTTCATTCATTGAGCCCGCATCTGCAATTACAATCACTTGATTCAATTGTTGTAAAGTCATAATTCCTCCTATTTTCTATCCTCTAATTATATATCTATAATGAATTTTTAATGTATATATAATACATATTTAATTTAAATATTTCTGTTATCCAATAAACATTATTCATCATATGATTCCAAAAAACTGTGCTTTATTCCATCCTTTTTATAAGCAACAATAGTACTCAAATTAACGTTTTCCACACTTTTGAAAATATTTCCTTCAACATAAGGATTTACCTTCTTTATTTCTTTAATCAAATTCTTTATCTCTTTTCTCTTTGAAGCAGATTCATTTTTTCTGCTATTTAATAATACAGAGGTTTCTTCTGTAAACTTACAAGCACACTGTAAAAAATATAGATTATTATAGTCTCTCCAATTAATAATGTCCTTCTCTCGAATTAAGTATAATGGTCTTATCAATTCTAATCCATCAAAATTTGTACTATGTAATTTAGGCATCATTGTTTGAATTTGGGCGCCATATAACATTCCCATCAAAATAGTTTCTATAACATCATCATAATGATGACCAAGGGCAATCTTATTACACCCCAACTTTTGAGCATAGCTATATAAATAACCTCTTCTCATTCTTGCGCATAAATAACATGGTGATTTTTCTATATCAAATACAGCATCAAAAATAGGTGTATCAAAAATTTTTATAGGAATACCTAGCAATTCAGCATTTTTCTCAATAATTAACCTATTAGCTTTATTATATCCAGGATCCATTACTACAAATTCTAATTCAAAATAGAATCTATCATGTTTTTTTAATTCTTGAAATAATTTTGCCATCAACATTGAATCTTTTCCACCAGAAATACATACCATAACTTTATCATTTGGTTTTAATAGTTCATATGTTTTTATAGCTTTAGCAAATTTTGAAAAAATATTCTTATGAAATTTTTTTCTAATTGATAATTCAACAGAGTCTTTTACTCCTTTATCCGCATTATTCAACTCCTGCTCCATTTCAAATAATACCCACGAAACATAACCATCTTTTATAACTTTAACATCAAATTTCAATTCAAAAAGAAATTTTGCAATTTCAATAGCATCTTTGTTATTATTAGAATATATAATTATTTTTTTTTCTCTATCGAGCTTCAATTTATTACAATCTAAACTATTATGCTGTGCTTCTTCATTTTCCATATCTTTATACAAAAGATCTGCTCTATAATTTATTGCATTAGGTATATGACCATACTTAAACTGATCCTCATCACGTATATCTAATAAAATATAATTTTCTCTGTTTTTAAATATATTCTTATAAAAATCATCTATTTCTAAAAATATTTCTTGCATAATTTTTCTATTCTTCTCCTATTTTTTTAACTATTATAATATATCAAAAAAGAACGCTCTGATTATCCAAAGCGTTCTAACAACAGGGGTGGAAGGAATCGAACCCTCCTCTGGAGTTTTGGAGACTCTTATTCTACCGATGAACTACACCCCTACATCTTTTTTTATTTTTCATATATCTTCAAAACTTCATACAAGCTTTTCTCTTTGAAAACCTTTTTGGTCAAGCCTTCGTCCTATTAGTAACAGTCAGCTACATACATTACTGTACTTCCACCTCTGCCCTATTTACCTGTTAGTCTCTCAGGGGTCTTATCTCCTTTTGGAGGGGATATCTCATCTTGAGGGGGGCTTCACGCTTAGATGCCTTCAGCGTTTATCCCTTCCGAACTTGGCTACTCTGCTATGCCGTTGGTCGACAACAGATACACCAGTGGTTCGTCCATCCCGG
>NZ_FNPG01000052.1 GCF_900107245.1 Lachnobacterium bovis DSM 14045 | reverse complement strand
TTAATTGGATTTGGCCACATACCATTCAAGTCATTCATCAGCATTCCGTTGTTGTAACAATAGCCGTATCTATTTAGGGTAAATGGCATTTCTATTGTACCTTAAATTACATCGAACACAATCCATTATAGCATAATTAAATGAGATTCCAACCTCATTTTGATCTTCTTGACGTTATAATTTACCCTCTTTTGAAAAATAATATACGTCTCATGCTAACTTTTCATATTGGTAGTTGTATTTTGTGTATGCGAAACTATCTCTTCATATTCTGGATATTTTGGAAGCTGGCTAATGTGGATCTCTTCTGAAAGGACTGGTATTCCTTTGGCTTTTTTCTCTGTTGATTCTTTTGCCAGTGTTGATACAAACTCTTTAAGCAAAAAAGAACCACAAAGACTTTTCAATTTCATACTCATCTAAAAGTATAGCTTTTAACTATATAAAACCTTAATCTTTGTGATTCTTTGCGATTCCATTTATTTTTTATTTGCTATATTCTGTTATTCATCTCTATCCATTTTAGACATCTATCTATATGTCTTTTTTTCTTCGGAATTTAATTCTTCAATATCATTTTTTCTTCATTTTTTTATTGAAAAATTTATCTAGTATATCTAGTATAAAAGTTGCAAGCGCGGATGCTCCTGCAATACTAGGATTTGATTTCTTCGCTAAAAAAATGAATATATACCAAACAAAAAGCTATTAAAACAAAAATTAATCTTGAAATTATTCTTTTTATTTTACTATCTGAGTAATAAAGCGCCATTGCAACTCTTAACAAACAAGAAAAAATAAAAATTGCAACTATAATAGCAACTATACATACAATCGTTTCTACAAGTGTTATCATTTATCTCACTCCCTTAGAATAATTTATAATAATATGGACTAAATTCTTTTAATTCAGCTGGATTAACTATTAAATTCATTGAAGTCAAATCTGAGACCAATGCATAAAATTCATCAGGCATATGTGCTTCACATATTCTTACACATGATAACTTACTACCATTTCTAAACCCTTTTATAGTATCAAATCTTCTTAAAGGACTTCTTCTATATGCCTTAAACTTCAATTCTTTTAATGGAATTTCTTTTCTTCCCTTACTCAAATAACTTTCTTCAATATCATCTAAAACCACTTGAATAAGTAATCTTTGAAACTTTACTCCAATCCAAACGATTCCATATCCTACTAATACAATAGACCCCATAAGAAGAGCCATTACAATACACATTGCTACTCCATCTACAAATCTATTAATGATATTGCCCTTATCCCATACAACCGCTGAATATAATCCAAATCCAGCTGGAAAATAAAAGCCCATAACTTTGGAAATAAATTTCATACCTTTCAAGGTATCCTCTATATTAGATTCCGAAGTATATAAATGAACTATTTTATTACCATTATTTCTTTCTCTTTTCATTTTATTTTCCTCCTGAAATAATAAAATTTTCTATTCAGTACATTCCTTCAGTGCTGCATTATAAAAACCAATAGCAGAATCTAATCCCATTGAAAAAATATTCGTTAAATCACCTGAAACTCTTGATCCAATTCCATCAATTAGAGTTGATTCAAATCCCAACCATTTATTTAGCTTTTTATTTAGTGTTTCATCTACTTCTTTGCTAATCTCTTGTATTGGTTGTTTATATTTATGGAGTTCTATCCTTGCATCTAGAATCTTACCCCTTATCTTATCTTTTTTATTATTACTTAATCCTTTCTTATTCAATTTTCTTTTTAATTTAGCTATATACTCTTCTTTAGCATCAAGAAGAGGCATCTGTTCTTCTATTGTCTGAATATTTTCTTCTGTCACCTCAACAGACACATTAGTATGATTTTCTGCGATTTTTTTTACTGGATTTCCAATATATGAAATAGTTGCATTCGCTGCAAATGAACTAAATGCATCTTTAGCAATAGTACCTCCACTCTTGCCTTCTCTTACATCAGTAATAACTGATGCTCCAGCTCCAATAAAGCCACTTACTGCAGCTTCTATATGGTGTGAATTAATTTTACTTAAACACTTTAGCCCTGAAGCAGCTCCTGGCAAAACCGAAAATGCCGCTCCAATTCCTCCTTGTATAGCCACTTCTTTATAGTCCATTTTATTGAAATCCTTACCACTTGAATATTGACTTCCCATCTCTATTCCTGCTCCAGTAATAAATCCTGATGCTGCCACAGCTACTAACGGTGCTGCTGTTCCACCTGTAGCCGTAACTAATAATGCTGCTCCAAAAATTGCTGCTCCCTGTATTGCCCCACCAATAATCTGTCTTTTGTGACTCTTAACAAAATTTCCAGCGTTCTTAACAACACCTCCAACCGCCTTAGCAGCCTTTTTTGTCTTATCCTTAACCCACTTAATTGGATTTGGCCACATACCATTCAAGTCATTCATCAGCATTCCGTTGTTGTA
>NZ_FNPG01000020.1 GCF_900107245.1 Lachnobacterium bovis DSM 14045 | reverse complement strand
CTATGATTATTGCTGAAATCGGTGATTTCAACCGATTCGATTCTCCTGATAAAATCTTAGCTTATGCTGGTTTCTCGCCATCTACATACCAATCAGGCCAACTAGATGGTGCTTACGCCCATATGGAAAAACGTGGCTCCAGATATTTGCGATACGCACTATATAATGCGGCCAAATATGTCTGTCATTGGGATCCAACTTTTGCTGAATATCTAGCCAAGAAGCGAGCCGAAGGTAAACATTATAATGTCGCTCTATCTCACGCTGTAAAAAAGCTAGTACGAGTCATTTATCATCTCGAAAAAACAAATCAGCAATACATTAAAGCATCTTAACTTTTTCTAATTCAATACTCCTTTTTTGAGCACCTACATAGATGCTCTTTTTGTCATGCAGTTTTCAAGGTTCATAGAACTCCAACTGAGTTCAAAATATATCTAAAATGCATTTCTGCACTTTAATCAAAAAATATCATTTTTTAACTTGACTTTTAATAGTTAGTCTTTCTATTGTTTTACATAATTTAAACCCTATCACATATTCACAAGCATATATGCTTTATATTTAGAATATTCATGATTTATAGATTTCTAACATATTCCAACTAATTAATCAATTCGCCAGAAATACTTTTCCTAAAATATTATAATATATATTTCAATAAAAAATCCAAAAAAAATAGTTTTAATAAATAATTCACTAATTTTTTTCGATATAAAGTGCGATAATCCTTTTTTACTATTAATGTATTTGAGTATCGCATTTTAGTATTACTTTTTAGTATTATATTTAAGAATTCAAATGGTAATTCTCGCCAACTTGTTGCCACGTAGTTCACGAACAAATCATAAATACAAAAGGAGGTTCACCATATGCTAATATTCACCGATGATTGTTTAACTGGCATTGAAGAAATAGATAATGAGCATAAAAAATTATTTAAATTAATCAATGATGCATATGTCGATTTAAATGATAAAACTATAGATAAGCAAATAGCTTGTATAGAGCTTTTAAGAAATTTAAAAAATTACGCAAGTACACACTTTGAACACGAAGAAGCCTATATGAAACAAATCAATGATCCCGAATTACCTCATCAACAGAAAGCTCATGAAGCTTTTAAAGCAAAAATTAATAACATACACCTAACGGGATTATCGGATGAAAATCTAACCAAAACAGCATCTGACTTACTTGATTATATGTCACGGTGGTTATTTAGTCATGTTATTAGTAGTGATACTTTGATTGGCAAAACAAAAACTCCTTTTACTTTTACTGATGATTACCTTGTTGGTGTAGATTTTATCGATAATGAACACAGACGACTTTTCGAAATAATGAGTCAAGCCAATAACCTGATTAATGATGAAACCCTCTTTGATAAATATGATTCAATTATAGAAATAATCGAAGAATTACGCGAATACACTGAATTTCACTTTGCTGATGAGGAACGTTTTATGTTAAAAATTGGCTATCCAAATCTCGATAAGCAAGAAGTTGCTCACGCTTTATTTGTTTCAAGGTTAAATGAAATAAATTTAGACAACATTGATGATAACCAAGATGATTACTTGAATGACCTTCTATCTTTTTTACTCAATTGGCTCTCAAATCACATAAAAAGAATGGATAAAAAAATTGGTGAATACTATCTTACAAATCATAAAAATAAATAATTGAGCCTGTAAAAATAGTATTATTTTTACGGCATCCACCAATATGAGTGATTGCTATGCATCGGAATTATTTAAAAACAAAAATTCCGATGCATAATAGGTATTATGTCTTCTTCTATTTTCATAACTACTGTTACTCCTTGTCACCTAGTCTTTTTAATTGATGTTTATTTTTATACATATTTTTGTCGGCCTTTATAAATACCTCAGATACACTTTTTTCATTGCAGTATCTAGCTGTACCACACGCGACTACCATTCCCGCATCATTTTTTGCTTTATTATTATTTTCTTCCACAGCTTTCAAAAGCATATCAAGACATTCATAATCTTCTCTTACAGAAACTGCAACAAACTCATCTCCGCCAATTCTAAAAACAGGACTATGTTTAAACGTATCGCAAATCAACTTACAAGCTTCTTTGATGTACTCATCTCCTGCCTGATGTCCTAAGGTATCATTAATCACTTTAAGGTTATTAACATCAAACACTGTAATAGCAAACTTTTCTAATGTTCCTGCCTCTATCTGCATATTCATTTTTTCTTCTAAAACCTGATAAGCATACTTATTTCTAATTCCTGTCAGTGCGTCAACATTAGCAATATTGATTACATTTTCTAATCTTTTATCATATTCTATTTTAACTAACATTGCCTCTGTAACATCCTGGCATAATCCCAATAAACATGCTCTTCCACTTGCATTTATAAATTTAAGTTTTGTTGTTTGGAACTGACGTCTATTTCCTTCCGCATCAAATACATCTTCGTAAAAAATATATGGCTTATCCATTTCTATTGCTCTTTTATCATCTTCAATAAAATGTTCAGCTGTACCTTTGTCAAAAATTTCAAAATCTGTCAATCCGACAACATCTTCTGGCTTTTCTTTATTTGCATATTCTGCAAATGATTGATTACATGCTAAATATTTTCGTGTTTTTATATCTTTTGTAAATGTCATAGCTGGCATATGTTTCAATAATGAAGATATAGAATCTTTAAGATTTATTATTTTTTGATTTACATCTATACTTTCATCTGTATACCAAATATGTGCTAAGTAAATATCTTCTCCAATTTGCTCTGGTTTTCCTACAGCTCTGATCATTTTATACTCGGTTCCATTATATGGGCGAATACGATAGATTGTCTCATATCCATTGCGCTCCTCAAGAAAACGATGAATCTCATTTTTTATATTTGGTACATCTTTTGGATGAATGCCACTATATATATTTTCTCTAATACTCTTACTTGCCTCTTCCTGATTTTTATATCCGAACATTTCACAAAAGCCATCCGATAATACTATGGGAATAATGCTTCCATCCAAATATTGATAAATTGCTAATGGATGCAACAATCTTTCGTATGCATTTTGTATCTCTTCTTTGTAATGATATTGCTCCATAGTCCCTCCTGATTAAAAATTCATTATAAACCTTCCTATTATAAATATAAAAGTACCGAGTTTATTTGTCAAACAAAGAAAATAGTTATACGAAATATTTTTATTATGTTTTTAAAAAAATAATAAAATTAAATACCGTTTCATAATTTCTTGCTAATTTCTTTCTATATTTGGTAAAATTAAAAGTTGTAGAAAAATATTAATTAATTGGAGAACTAATATAATGCTTAAAATTTTTTTATTACCAATATCGACCACATATACCTTATTTGATGGACAATTCGAACTCTTTTTACCTAAAAATCGTTTTATAAGATTACATTCTTTTATACATGATAGCGATAAAAAGAATTGTTTACTAAGCTATCTTTTCGTTTGTTTTTGCCTTTGGAAAACATACAATATTGATTACGATGATTTAATTTTTGACAGATTAGATAATAAGAAACCCTTTCTTGTATCTCATCCGAACATTCATTTTAATCTAAGCCATACAAAAGGATTTATTTGTTGTGCAATTTCTGACAAAGCTTGTGGTATAGATGTTGAAACATGCACTAACGCGCTTCCTGAGATAATTGATATTGCTTTTTCTGCTTCTGAAAAAAAATTTATTTCAACTTTGGACAAAAGTTCAGTTTCTTATAATTATAATTTTTATAAAATCTGGACGTTAAAGGAAGCATACACTAAACAACTTGGTACAGGATTATTTACAAATTTTAGTGAAATTAATACTTTAAGTGATTATATAAAGAACAACTCTTATACCTTCCAAAAAGACAAATACATCATTTCTATCTACTATAATGTCAGTGAATCTGTTAGTTCCGATAGAACTGATTTCTTATCAAATACACAGAGTTTTAAAGAAGAGGATATTTATAATTATTTTCTTTCATTAGATGCTCTTAACTAAGCACGCATCGCTAGATGCTCATCACCACGCTCACATCACTAGGCTCTCTTCACTATACGAAAAAAATAGACGTAAGGTTATAATGATATTGCACACCTTACGTCTATTAACTTATTAAATCACTTTTTATTTTAAAAGCATTGCTTCTTCAAATATTTTTTTCGCATAATTATACTGATATTGATAATCTTCATCCTCATTCTTTTCATTTGTATCCTGTTTAGCATACGAACTATACATTTTACTAAGAAGTCGATATTTTTTGCTGATTTCTTTACATTCTAACTCATCCACATTTTTAGTTTCTGTAGTTGATAAAATATAAAGATACTCTTTTAATTTTGCTATTATATCTTTTTCTTGAATTTTTGGGGTAAACGTAACATCCTTTATATTTGTTTTGGCCCCTATTTGACTTACACTAAAAGCTTTTACATCTTTATATTCTCTCATTGCCATTTTGGACAAAACAGGTTTTGGCCCGAACTCTATCCAGATTTTTTCTCCCGATAAAAAACCTTCTTTCAAACAATCAGTAAATCTGACTGGTCGATACATTTGCTCCACCAAATATTTTTTCAATAAAGTTGGTCTATTTAAATCAAACATTCTACCTGTTGCATTTAAAATGATTTTAATATCAGACTTAACAAATTCTGTTTTATCTATGATTTTTTTAAATTCATCAGCACAATTTTTCATATGTATAGTATGAAAAGGATAATCTAATTTCAAATCTTTGATAAGCACCTTTGGGTACTCTTTTTTAAATAATTCTTTAAAACTATCAATTTGATCTTTTTGAACCGTAACAATGGTCTGCTTTTTTCCATTGTAGTTACTTACTAGAATTTCTGTGGAGCTGTTGCTTCTTATTTGGATGCGGTTGTCATTGTAGCTATCACTTTCTCTTTGGATGTTGCTGTAATTACAATTACATAGTTTTTCCACTTCTTTGTTTGTAATACCCATGACAGAAAACATTCTATATCCGGCTTTAACTTTCGACATACACTTTGCACGCATCATAATAAGTTTAAGACCAGCTGCAAAATCCAAAACACCGGCACAGGTGAGTGCAACAAATTCACCCATGCTATGTCCTATCATTATCGTAGCATTATATTTTGAGAATTCTTTAAACTTCAAATATTCATACACGAAATTTAAAGGTTGCGAATACTCAGTTTTAAATATCTTATCTTTTTCACGAGACATTTCTAAAATATCATATCCTAAAACATCACTTGCCCTCTTTAAGGTATCCATATCTTTTTCAACGAATTCGTCAAGCATATTTACATACTGAGCACCTTGCCCAGTAAAAAGAGCTATACAATTTTTTTTCATATCTTCCTCCAAAAATAATTAGCGATTAATTAACATGCTTCTTCTGAAGATACAATTACTCCATCTTTCATTCTTACAATTCGTGAACCATATTTTGCTGATTCTTCTGAGTGAGTAACCTGAACAATTGTTGTATTGTATTTTTTATTTATTTTGCTAAACAATTCCATCACTGCATCACCTGATTTCGAATCAAGATTTCCAATTGGTTCATCTGCAAGAATTAAATCTGGTTGAATAATTAAGGCTCTCGCAATTGCAACTCTTTGTTGTTGACCGCCTGATAACTGACTAGGTTTATATTTATTTTTTCCCTTCATTCCAATTATCTCAAGGATTTCTTCAACCTTATCTTTGTCAACTTTTTTTCCTGCCATAACAAGTGGAAGTACAATATTTTCCTCTACCGAAAGTCCCTGAACAAGATTATAAAACTGAAAAACGAAACCAATTTTTGTGCATCTTAGTTTACTTCTTTTTCTTTCTGAAATATTGTTAATATCTGTTCCAAATAAATTTACTTTTCCTGAAGTAGGTTTATCTAGACCACCTAACAAATACAATAATGTACTTTTTCCACATCCTGAAGGGCCCATAATTGAAACAAATTCACCTCTTGTAACTTTAAAATCAATTGATTTTAAAATTGATACCTTTAAATCTGAAGAATTCACACCTACAAAATCTTTTTTTAATTCTTTAGTTTCAAGGATAACTTCTTTTTTGTTATTTATTACCTTGCTTTGATTTATATTATTTAAAATTCTATTCATTTCTATCACCTTATTCCTCTAATACTTATTCTATTCATATTTTAGAACTTCTACTGTATTCATTCTCTTAAGATTAACGATTGGAATTATTACAAGTAAATTCAAAATCACAAATAAAATTCCTGCAATTAAAATTGTTTCATTTACTGGGAAACTCATTTTAAATGCTAATCCTGCACTCCATAAGATTTTTGGCATAATGTATTTATAGATGACTGCTGACACTATCGAATATAACATTATAATGAAGTACATAGCTATAATTTCACCATAAAACATGATATTTAACTGCTCTTTACTCATTGCTGTTGAATATAAAACTGCAAGTTCTCTTTTTCTTGTTAAAAAGCTAATTGAAATATTATTGATTACACCAAATATTACTAACAATGCCGAAATAGCAATAATCACGTATAAAATCATAACAAGTGCATCTACCCCAGACATATTGCTTTCTACAACATCAGAAATAGTTTTTACAACGGTTGATGTATCAATAAGTTTATCTGAAACATTTCTTACAACTTCATCAACATCAGCATTCGATTTTATCTTAATTAAATATTGATAAGGTTTTGCATTAAGATTTTCTTTTAAATACTTATTGTCTACAATTACTGTATCTCTAGCTGTTGTAAATCCTGATGAATCAATAAAATCAATTATCTCAAAATCTTTTTTTAATACTTTATTGTTCTCTGAATTTATGAGTTTTATTTTATCTCCAATTTTCAAATTGTTTTTCTGCGCTAAAAATGAATCAATCATAACATATCTTTTCTCAGACACATTTTCTTGCTCGTTTTCAGTTGTGTTTACTACTAGCTTTTTAGCATTAGCTCTGTTATACTTGATGCTCTTTGAACGGAATGAATAAAAATCTTTTTCATTACTGATTCCCACAAAAGTAGCCCCTGCTTTATTTCCTTTTATTTCAACTTTAGATGGATATATGTAATCAAGATATGTTTCTTTTACGCCGTCTAAAGTCTCAATATCCTTGTAATCATCTAAATTGTCGGATAGGCTTGTGCATGATATATCAAAGTCATTATTATCTATCATTGTTTTCATAGAAAACTTAACACTCATTATGACCATTACAATACAAAGAAGCATTGAAACATTAATACTAATCAGTGTAACACTTCCACTCAACATCTTATCATTTCTTAGATTATCCACACCAAAATGGAATGATCGTTTAAAGATTTTTCCTAATGTCACATCATACAATTTAGTTATTGCCCACACAAGATAAACACTCAAAATAATGCTACTAACGACTGTTAAAATAAAGCAAGCCACGCCCAATAATAAATTGTAATTTGTGTTTAGTTTATAACAAACAAAGGCTGCAATAGCAAATAAAATTCCAACTACGAAATGATTTAAACTGATATTTTTCGCTGTTTTATTACTAGACATCAAAAGTTCTTTGACAGTTTTTTTCTTCATTTTTGCTACTGAACCGATACTACAAAATAGCATAATTACTACACTAGCAATCAACGCAACTGCAAAATAAAGTAGCGACATCTTTGTATGGATTTTCACATCACTTTGGAATGTATTTAATTTTTCAAAAATCTTTTGGCAAAATACAAGTGATAAAATACTTCCACCAATCCATCCGATTAAACCGTAACATACATTCTCTCCAACAAATATAAGCGCCGTCTTAAACGAAGTTGCTCCAATACTTTGGAAAGTTCCCATTACCTGCATTCTTTCTATGAAAATTACTTTTGTAATAAAAGAAATCAAATACACACTTATAAAAATCATGATAAGCATTGCAACCATAAGTGCGAGCGTATTAGCACTCTTTTTCTGTGATAATGCTTTTTCATCATATGTTTTTGTTACTTTTAGCTGTGGAAATTCTTTTTTGTTTAAGTCTTTTATTTTCTGTGTAACAGTATCTATTTTGTAATCTTTATTGACACTAACATAAATGCTTGAGACTTTCTCCCCTACGTTATAGTATTTTTGTAACTGAGACAAACTCATAAGAATTGTAATATTATTATCATTGTCACCTGCAAAAATTCCACTTTTTTGAGCAATATTTGTTAATTGTAAATCTCTTTTTTCACCAATAAATTCTGTATGTATAATTTCTCCACCATTAGCACCTAAGAGATCTTTTGCAAATTCAGAGATGATAATATACTTATCTTTTTCTCCTGAATCATTATTCGTATGATTTTCATTTTCTTCCACTCCATAATTTTCTACAGAATGAATCATCTTATCATTTTTTAAAGCCGATAAATCTGCGCCTACGATATTCACTTTAATGTTATTGAATTCTTTTTCTATTTTTCCTCTTGCAAAAAGCACATCAAAAGAATTATCTATTTTATCTTTGGGCAATTTTATTGAATTCTTATCCACTAATGTTCCTGGATTAACAACACAATCCACCTTACCATTCTCATATTCAACATTGTTCTTATAAGCAACGTTATAATAATCATTTATGCCAAGATTTGCTATAATTAAAAAATTGCAAAGCACCAAAAAAACGATAATTATGACTGTTCTGAATTTTTTTGCTTTTAAATTTTGCAGTAAATACTTAAAAATTAATCGCATTTTCTTCCTCCGATTCTATTTCTTCAAAAATGACTTTATTTGTTTTAGCTATCACTTCTTCAATTTTATGACACACATTTTCAAGTTGAGATTCAAAATAAAAGTGTCCACCATCATAATGAACAGCTTCAACTTCTTCTGTAAAAAACTGTTTTAATTCTTCTTCACATTCACAAGCACTTATATCTTTAGTTCCATTAAAAATAAATGCTCTGGTGTCAAATTGTGATTCTTTTGAATCTAACTCTTTTTTATTATCAAGGATAGTATAATCGGCTCTGATAATCGGCAAAAAACATTCCTTAAATTCAGGTGTCTGCAATAAACTTTTTGCTGTTCCGCCTTGGTTATATATCATATCAATCAACTCATCATCATCCATTTGACTTACCTGTTTTCTGTCTGGCTTCTCATTTGGAGTTGATGCCCCTGATAAAATAACAAGCCTTGGCATTTTGATACTATTCTTTTTTATCTTATCTAAAATATAAAGGATAAATAATCCTCCCATACTATGCCCCCAAATTGCATATGGTTCACAATTATTAATCTTAGATTCAATCTGCTTAAAAATATCATCCACCGCTTCTTCAAAATCTACAAGCAAATCTTCTTCTATTCTACTTCCATGTCCTGGCAAATCAATCGGTATAATATCTTGATTTTTCAATATTCTTTTCCACTGATAGTAACTGTATCCATTACCACCAGCATGATGTAAACAAAATAGTTTCATTTTTTCTCCTCTATAAACTTTATATGTTTTCTTGAATGCTATCACATCTAAATGTTGCTCGTGCAACATAAGTGCCGAGTCCTATAAGCAATAGCGCTGATATTACAATTATTGCAATATCTATTTTCATATCAAATAGTATTCCGTATAAAACTAAACCTACTGGACCGGCTATATTTAGTGCTGATGTTGCAAGACCAAATACTCTTCCTCTTACATTTTCATCTACATACATTTGCATGTAAGAGTAAGAAGGAATAACAATCTGAGTATAAAATGCTCCAAGCGCGGCCATTATTACAATGAAAATTGCTGTAATTACTAGAGTTCTTTTTTTACTTACATCCATAGTTAAGTAAATCATAGCAGGAGCCACCCACGCTAATACCAAGATGGCTAAAGCAAAAATTTTATTTGAAAGTTTCTTTATTTCGTTTTCTATTTTTTTAGTTGAACCTACTATTGCCCCAACAATCACGCCAATTCCAAGTGCTGCTACTACATAAGAAAGCTGGTTTTCTGTTGCTCCAACTCGAATTCTCATAATATTTTGTATTGCAAGATTCGTAAGTGGATAATACACAAGTGTTAAACCAAAAAGCATTATCATAAGAATTTTTACCATTTTGTATTTTTTTACATAGGTAAAAATATAACTCACACTTTCTTTTAATGTAATTTCCTCTTTAGCTTCTTTGTTTTTTGTAAATTCCATAAACAATGTTGTTACAGCACCTATCGCATATGAAATGCAATCAATCAAAAGTACTATTTTTATTCCAAATACTCCATAACAAATTGCTCCTAAAATTGGTCCGATAATAGTAAGTAATGCTCCCATTCCTTGGAAATATGAATTAATCTTTCCAACTTTATCTTCCGGAACCATATTTCCAACTCCTGAGTTTATACCAAGGTTTAAAAAAGTCTGGATAAAACTTACCATTACAACTCCAACGCCGAATAAAATCAAACTACTTGTCACTGTCTCTATTAAAACAAATAATATTCCTGTACATATTGCACTTAATAAATCTGCGATTCCAATAATCTTTTTTTTGTCGTATTTATCAACTATTGCACCCGCGAAAATACTTACTAGAATTCCCGGAAGAATTGTTAGTGTAAGTATTAGTGAAAACAATGTTGATGATCCTGTAATATCTAACACATATAAACTTAGGGAAAATCTAAATAACGCTGTGCCAAAATCACTAATGAACCTTCCTGCAAACAACAAAAACATATTTCTTTTTACGTTTTTTATTTGGTTATAACTTTGTTCCATATTTTACTCCTATTTTAGGGTATAGCCATTATCTTAATGACTATACCCGTTGTCTTTTAAGTTTTATGTTATATGTCTCTACCACTAACTTTTATTTAAAATCTTCTGCTCATATTTTGTAAGAGCCAAACATTTTTCTGCTAAAAGCTTTTGAATACTGTCATCGTTAACCTCGAATGGTAAATTGATATCCATTTGAATTTTGTCATTACTATATCTTGTCATCACATGAATATTGTGCGCTTCTTCTTCATTAAGTTCTTGCATCAATCGATTGTACAAGAATTTTTCAAACACACCCATTTCTGATTTTTCTAATTTACCCTGGAAGTTAAATACAATCGATGTTTTATTGTTTATTTTTTCTATCTTCTCTTCTAAATTTTCCAAAGGCGATTTTCCAGTATGTAATGCCAAAGTTGAAAAATTAACATTATAACGCTCGCTGTTTTCAATTACTTCTTGCGTTTTGATTTGAATCTGAGAAGATCTTTCATTAACAGAAGCTGTCATAGGAATCATATCTATAAACTCACCAACTGTATCAAAGTATTCTTCATTTGCATACTTTCTTCCGTAGTAATAAATCATAAATGGCATATCATTGATTTGTAGGAAATCCTTTGCCACAATACGTAAAACTTCAAATGCACTACTCCATGCATTATTATCGTTTTGATTATGATTGCCTACGTCTTGCATTTCTAAACGAATGTAAGTTATATTGTCTTTTTTATATTTAGAAATTGATTTTTCTAACTCACAAACTGCTTTATCATATCTATCAACTTCAAACAATTTTTCTAACCCATTTTCTGTTATATCTACCGGTCCTAACCTTGTTTGATCCACGAACTTTTGATACGAATTAATTGAGTTGATGCTTGATATTTTATTTTTTGCATTTAAACTTTGTTCATTATTTACAGATTCATCTTCTGCCGATTCAATTTTTTCAACTTCGTTATAAATATCTAGGATTCTTCTTTTTACGATTTCACCACTCATAGCATCAAAAATTGCATGGTTTACAGGTAAAATCAAATAAAACTCGCTTTCCGAAATCTTTATCAACAGCATTCTATATAAAAGGCCTTCGAATACAGCTTCTTTGATGCTCGAATCATAGATATTTCTAATTTGTTCATATTCTTTAAAGTAAATGTTCTTACAAATATCATTTACAATTTCAAACTGACTTTCCCTTGAAAACGCAGATAGGTCTGCAAATGGTATTTTTACATTTTTAATGTTCTCATGAACTCTCCAGAATAACTTGTTTCCGTGTTTTACAACATTAGCTCTAAACAATTCCTGTTCATTTACAAATCTTGTAATTGTTTCATTAAATACGTCAATATCAAGTAGATTGTAAAAAGTAATCATTGTGCCTGAATATCTTTCGCTATCTAGGAAATAATGTTGTATTGCAGCCATACGATATTCTTTTTCAAAATCCATTGCAAGTATTTCTTCTTCAAAAATCTTGCATTGCATCAAAAGTTTATCAATCACCGTTGCATCATGGGTCAGATTTCTTTTCTTTAACACATCTTCGATTTCTAACGTCTTACTATTAAGTTTCGAAATCTGTTCTAACTCTATAAAATGAGTTACATAGTGCGAAGGTGCAACTTCTTTAGACAGAAGTTTTAATAAATCCTTTTTATGATTTTTCTCAAAATCCTCTAACGATTCAACTCCATAAAATACAAATTTTTGATCTTCAACAGTCTTACATAATATCTTAACTTTTATACCTAACTCACTTAACACTAGGCTTTCTATCTTATCTGCATCTTTAAGAAGGTTAGTATTTTTCTTAGTTTTTATATAAGCATCTAATGCCTCAACTGTTGGATTTGAAAACACATCGTTTATCACTATATCTATACCTGTTTTTTTCAGGTAAGCAATAAATTCTATTACTTTAAGTGAGTTTGCGCCATTTTCAAAAACATCATCTTCAATCGTAAGATTAGGTAATTTTAAAACTTTCTGCCAGATTGATAAAATCTTATTTGATTCATCTAGCATATCTCCTGTGTTTGAAGATTTTAGTTGACTTGCTAAATCAAATAATTCTCCTGATTCTGCCATAACTTTAAGTTTTTTATTATCTAATTTACCGTTTGGCGTATGAGGAAGTTCTTTTAACACCAATATATTATTTGGAATCATATATCTTGGTAATTGATTTTTTATCTGTTGATATAAATCTTTTTCATCAATCGGATTAGAGCCTTTTGGACTAACACATGCAACCAAATAATCTTCTCCTTTGACGAAAACAGAAGCTTCTTTGACACACTCTATTCTTCCAATTACATTTTGGATTTCATCAAGTTCAATTCTATAACCATTTAATTTAACCATTCGATCATTTCTTCCAACGATTATTAGATTGCCTTCATTATTCCAAAATGCTAAATCTCCGGTTAAGAAAAATCTTTCTTTCTCATGTGATGTTTTTTCATTTGTCGCATCTGTTGAATTTATACTTGATAATTCATTGACTACTAAATCAACAAACTTTTCCTTATTTAATTTTTCTCTGTTATAATAACCATTCGATACACCATAGCCACCAATTGCAAGTTCACCCACACAACCATATGGTACTTTGTCTTTTTTATCATTTAAAACAAAACATCTTGTGTTTGCGATTGGTTTGCCAACATGAACGTAACTACTATCTGTAAGTTCTCCAACTGTTGACCATACTGTAGTTTCAGTTGGTCCATAAACATTAAATATTTTGGCCGAAGTTTTACCTAGTAATCTTAAAAAGTCTTTAGGGAATGGCTCGCCACCAACTAAAACTTTCTTCAAACAACATGCTGCTGTATCAAAATAATCAGAAATCATCATTACCCTGATTCGTGAAGGGGTAGTCTGAATTATATCAATATTACCTTCTATTATTTTCTGGCAAAGTTTATCCATATCGTTTATACATTCTACACTTGCAATCTCGATTTCCATTCCATTTGAGAGAGCCATAAAGCTTTCTAATACAAAAATGTCAAATCCTATTGTTGTTACACTAATAATTTTTTCTTCCTTATTAAAACCAATAGATTCATTCATTCCTAATATAAAGTTGCAAACATTCGCCTGTGTAATTGTTACTCCCTTTGGCAATCCCGTAGAACCTGATGTATAAATCATATACATTGGAATATTTGCTTCAAATGTAGTGTCAAAATTAGAGATTTCTAATAAAGCGATATCCGATAAAACGATATCTTTGATATTATCTAGTTTTTTATCATTTTCCCAAACTTTTTTAGTGTTATATCTGATAACACATTTTGTCTGACTATCTTCTAAAATATAACAAAGTCTATCCTCTGGATAATCTGGATCAAGAGGTAGATAAGTCACTCCCGCCTTAACACATGCAAGCATCGCAATAACCATCTCTATTGAACGTTCGCATAAAATTGCGACTCTATCTTTTGGCTTTATACCATGCTGTTCCATCAATAATTTTGCAAGATAATTTGCTTTGTTATTTAAACTTCTATATGTGATTTTATTGTTTTCATAAACCAAAGCTGTTTTATCAGCTAATTTCTCAGATGAATTCTCTAGAATAGTTTTGAGCGTTTTCTTTTTATCAAATGCAACTGTATTATTTTCAACTTTTGCTAAAAGCTCTAATTCTTTTTGTGAAAGTTCTAAATCCTGTATCTTTTTATCTGGTTCATTCAAACATTGTACAACTATTCCATGATAATTATCTAACATTCTTTGGATTGTTTCTTCCATAAACAACCTTGTAGAGTATTCTATTTCTACATTAAATACATTATCATGTTCACTAACATTCATTGTAATATCTAATTTAGAAACTTCATTTATAACATCCGCATTTGAAAAATGCGTTTCACCTATAGATAAAAGTTCATGATTAAAGTTTTGCATTGAAAACATCACATCAAATAATGGATTATGACCTAAATTTTCATCTTGTTTTAGTTCAAGACGTTCAACTATCCTTGAAAAACTTACACATTGTTTATCATATGTATCAAGTACTGTAGCCGCTACATCTTTCAAATAATCTTCACACGATTTGGTGTCATCGACTTCATTTCTGATAGCAAGTGTATTTATAAATAAACCTACTAACGATTCAAGTCTAACATCATTTCTTCCTGCAGTCGGAACTCCAACTACTATATCTTTTTGTCCACTATACTTAGATAAAAGTATTTCAAACATTGCAATAAAGAATTGGAATGCTGTTATCTTTTTATTCTTTACAAAGGTTTTAATTTGTTCTGATTCTGCTTTGCTTAAATCGAAACTAATTTTATTTCCTGAGTTTACAAATTCTTCTTCATTATTTCTAGGAAAATCTGTAGGTATTTTCAACATTTCAGCACCTGATAGTTTCTCTACCAACTCATCTTCTTTTTCCTTATATTCCATGGTTAACTCGTAATCATTAACAGAGCATGCATAATCGCTGTATGTAATTTCGAATTTGTTGTCTGATGTTGTTTCATTACCTGAGACGACATCCAACTCCTGCACTTTAAAGTATTTCTCATAAACCTGCTTAATAAGCACTCCTGTCGACATTCCATCACAAGCTATATGATGAATGTCAAACAAAATAACAGTCTCATTTTCATTAATGTTTTCATATGATTTTACATTTACAAATCCGATTCTAATTAGCAAATCATTTTGTAAATTGAATGGACGTATAAACGATTTTGCACATTTTTTTATGTTTTCTTTTTCTAAATCCGGTACCTCATAATGACTAGCCTTAACACAAACTTCATTAGTATCCTTAACAACTGCCATAAAATGACCATCAACTGATACGTAATTTGTTCTTATCGAATCTTGCTTAGCAATTATTTCATTTACACATTGTAAAAATTTAGCTTGATCGAATTTTCCAACGACTTTAATTGCATTGAACATATTGTAGGCTGTTGAGTTTGGATTAACCATCTGAGTAACAAAAATTCCCTTCTGCGAATTTGTCATCTCATATTGTTTAGGAGCACCATAACTTTTTAAAACAAAACTCTTATTATCTGTTTCATCTATATCTGCACTCGATATATCTGTATTCTCATTACCTTCTTTTGATACTTCTAACTGTTTGTAAGCCTCATTTACAAATCTAGTAATTTCTTCGAAAGTTTGATTTATAAATGCATCTTTAACCGATATATTAACACCAAGGTTTTCCTTAATTTCTGCAACAAATTTCATTGCAAAAATAGAATCACCACCTAGTGTATAAAAGTTATCATTCAATTCAACTTCCTGTGTACCTAGCACATAGCACCAAATATTTGCCATCGTTTGCGCAAGATTTTCATCACAATTTACCATTTTACCACGAATCGGACAATGTTTAAATTTATTTATTTTATTTATTGTACTTTTTTTCGTAGCATTTTCATATGTGCTGTTTGCACTTGTTCTACTCGTAGCAATTGATTCTTCTTGCATATAAACATCAGGTATCTCAACAAGACATTTATTCTTTTTAAAAGGATATACCGGAATGTGTACTCTATGGCAATCCTCAGGAAAATCATATTCTAGTTCTTTGTTGTCAAAGAAGTTTTGCACATATTTTATATGTTCTTTGGATGCTTTTTTTAAATTGTCTAAGCATCTTTTTAATTGCCTCTCATCGGAATAATCTTCATCTTGAATAAATAATTGTTCTTCATATTCAGCTAACGATTTAATGGCTTCATCTTTGTTTGACGCAAAAGTAATAAACTTGTATTTATATTTTCCTTCGTTTTTAAATAACGTGTAACAAATATCTGCAAGAGAATTATTGCTTTCTTCAAGATAATAAATCATATTACTAATTCTAGCTTTAAATGATTCCTCACTTTTAGCTGAAATCGTAATTGGTAAAAATTGATTATCTTCTATTTCTTTTTTAGTGATTATATCATTTGGAATAGTTTTATTTTTTTCATTATATTCTTCTAGAATAATATTTACATTTGTTCCACTTAATCCAAATGCATTTATAGCTAGTCTTCTTTTTTTGCCTTCTTCAATCTCCCAATGTTTATATTCTGTATTTAAATACACTGGCGTTGATGAAAAATCAATAAGTCTATTTGGCATTTTAAAATGAAGACTTGGATACAATTCCTTATTTTTTAAAGATAAAGCAGACTTTATTATGGATGCCATTGTCGATGCATGATCTAAATGTCCTATATTTGTCTTACTTGAACCTATCGCACAAAACTGTTGCTTTTTTGTTTTAGAACCAATTGCTTTTGTAATTCCTTCTATCTCAATTGGATCTCCTAATTTAGTGCCTGTTCCGTGCGCCTCAAAATACGAAATTGAATCAGCTTCTATGTTTGCTTTTTTGATATTATGTGAAATAAGAACTGCCTGTGCATCTGGGTTTGGTGCTGTTATTCCATTTGAATCTCCATCACAATTTATTGCAACTGATTTGATAACACAATAAATGTCATCTTTATCTCTTATTGCATCTTTTAATTTCTTGATATAGATTGCACCAACACCTTCTCCGACTCCTGTTCCATCTGCTGAATCATCGAATGCTTTTGCTTTCCAATCTCCTGCTTCTACTCCAACTTTTGTATTAAAAGCTGCTGGAACCATACAGATTCTTGAACTACCTACGATTGCTGAATCACATTCCCCACTTTCAATCGCAAGACACGCAAAATATAAAGCAACACCTGACGATGAACAGGCTGTATCAAAAATTGATGAAGGGCCATGGTAATCACAAATATAAGAAATTCTACTTGCAATAACCGGAATTATATTTCCTGCAACAGAAAGAGCTGCTGCCTCTGGATTAACATCCGTTACTAACTTTTTGTATTCATTAATTGACGAGTTATCATATCCAACAAAAACTCCAACATTTTTTCCATTTAACTGTGATGCACCATATCCAGCATCTTCTAAACAGTTCCACGCAGTCTGTAAAAATCTACGTTGGTTTGGATCCATTAATTTTGCCTCTGCCGGTGATATTCCGAAAAACTCGTAATCAAAATCTGCAATATTTTCTAGGAACCCCCCTTTTACAAATTCAATATCCGAATTTGCTCCTACAAAATCTAAATACTTCTTAGCGTATTCTTTTCTTTCTTCTGGAAAATCTCGTACACAATCTACACCATTTTTTAATATGCTATGGTACTGCTCTAGGTTTTCACCTAGAGCAAATTCACCATTCATACCAACAATTGCATACTCATTTGTACTATTTTTCTTTTCATTTTTACTAAGAGCCATAACTACTTTAGCTGCTACCGCTTTATCGATTTTTCCGGCTTTAGCTGACTCTAGTAAATACTTTGCTAATTGTTTCATAATACTCCTTAATTACAATTTACTGAGTAAATCATCAAGTTCTATATCATCTGAATCTAGTGCACTTAAGATGTCTTCTTCTGTTAATTCATCATCTGAATAACCATCTTCTGAAAATTTAACTTCAAATCTTTCTTTTTCAGACGGACTATCTAAATCAAATTCGACTTCTATATTATTAGTTGAGCTTTTGTCTGAACTGATTTTTTCACTAATATCTTTTACAGTTGTTAATGAGAACAATGATGCAACTGTAAATTCATCTGGATATAATTTATTTAACTGTCCGTAAACACTCATTAATCTTATAGAATTACCACCTATATCAAAGAAATTATCAGTTATGCCAAATTCTGAAGTTCCAAGAACATTCTGCCAAATATTCCATATTGTTTTTTCTTCAGCTGTCTGAGGCATTACCACTTCTTTATTCTCATGCACTAAATCAGGCAATTGTTTATAATCTATTTTTCCAATTCTAGTCTGTGGTAACTTATCTAGTTTTATAAATACATTTGGTACCATGTATTTTGGAAGTCTTTTACTTAAGAAATCTCTGATATTTTCTTCGATTTCTGTTCCAACATAGTAAGCTACAAGTTTATCTTCTTTTACTGTAACTGCTGCATTATCAACTAATGACATATTCTCAATCTGTGTTTCAATCTCTTGAGTCTCGATTCTATAACCTCGTAACTTAACCTGTTTATCCATTCTTCCTAGAATACTAATGTCGCCATTTTCTAGTAATTTTCCTTTATCACCTGTACGATAAATGAGTCCATTATTTCTCCACTTATCTTCTACAAATGATTTATTTGTAAGTTCTGGTGCATTTAAATATCCCTTCGATACACCTGCACCTCCGACTACAATTTCACCTTCTAATCCAGCAGGAAGCATATGCATATATTTATCAACTATGTATGTGTACCCAATATCTAAGGCTTTACCGATATTACTATTTACAATATCCTCTAAGGTAACATTTCTCTTAATAGTAGATACAACTGTACATTCTGTTGGTCCATACTCATTTACTATCTCAACATCTGCATTTTTTTCTTTGATGATTTGATATGTTTTTTCACCTAATCTATCACCTGCTGTTGTAATGATTCTAAGGCTCTTTAATTGTTCTGTTGTCATGTTTTCAAAAATTGTCTGGCATAACATTGGCACTGAAATAAAGTGTGTGATTTTTTCAGTTTCAATAATTTTACCTATCTTATTAACATCAAGCACGTTCTCGATGAATACTACTTTTGCGCCAGAAACAATTGGTGTAAAAAAGCTTGTCATGAATCCGTCGAATGCATATGAGAACAACTGTAAAATTGAATCCGTTGTATCTAACTTATACTCTTTGCTTCTCCATGCAATTGCACCTGCTATATTTTTCTTAGAAACTAAAACACCCTTTGGTTTTCCTGTAGTTCCTGAAGTATAAATAATATATGCGCCCTCATTCAATCCATCTTTATCTAATCTATCTTCCTTATCATCAGCCAAATCTGTTCTAGAAATTAAAGTACCACTATCAGGTACGTTACCTAGGCTATCTTTTCTTTCTTTAGAATCAATTATTGTAATTGGCAAATCAAATTCACTTACCATATCAACTAACGATGCATCTGTTACAATACGTTTTGCGTTAGAATCTTTTAACATATATTTGATTCTTTCTGTTGGCAACGAAGTATCTACTGGTAGATAAATTGCACCTGATTTCATAATACCAATAATTCCCAAAGCTTGAGAAACACTTGGTTTACACATAAGTGCTACTACATCTTTTGTTTGGATGCCTTCTTTTACGCAGTTATACGCAAGGGCATTTGTAATCTCATCAAGTTCTTTATATGTAAAAGCATAAACTTCATCTTTTACAGCTACACTGTCTGGATATTTGTTTACAACATTTTTAAACTGATCCATAAGTGAAATCGTATCCTGGTTTACCTGATAATCCTTCACTAATTCAAGCTCGCTCTTTTCATCTAGTAACTTGATGTCCTGAATTTTTATCTCTGGATTATATGCTATCTGCTTAATTAAATAGCAGAATGCATCTCCAAGTTTTTTACAATCTTCGTCTCTTAGAACGCTAGCTTTATATGTTAAATTAAGTTTTAATCTTTCGCCTGGTGTAAAGACTGCACCTATTCCATAATTTGTATGTTCTTTTAAGGCAACGTCTTCTACTTTAAATCCATTGTTGTTTCCACTTGATAAGCCTTCTTTTAAAACTTCATTAACCGGATAGTTTTCAAAAGCAACTGTATGACTAATGATAGGATTTCCTTTGTTAATATCTGATTGAATTTCATATAATGGATAATATGAATATCTTTCTGCATTTACCAAATCACCCTGTAATCTCTTAGCTGAATCAACAAATGTTTCATTTTCTTGTAATGAAGTACACACAGGAATAGTATTTATAAACATACCTACAGCAGAATTTACGCCTTCTAATTGCATACTTCTTCCGGATACAACATTACCAAATACTGCTTCTTCTTCAACTGTTGTCATCTGAAGCAATAAGCCCCAGGCTGAAATTACAATTGATGCTAGTGTTACATTCTTACCTGCTACCTTTACTAGCTCTTTAGTAGTTTCTTTGTCAACATAGAAATCAAACTCTCTATTTTCGTTTGTTTCATTTTTATTATTGCTTGACTCTTCTATTCTTAATTTTTCAAAAGCAATCTTTGTATTTAAGTTTCTTCCTGCTAAATAATTCTTCCAGAATTCTTTAGCATAATAGCGATTTTGTTTTCCAATGTATCTATAAACATCTGTACTTAATTCATTTAAGCCAATATTATCTAATTCTTCTTGCTCTAAAAGCTTGATATATGTCTTAAAGATTTCTTCTAAAATCTGTGACATTGACCATCCATCTAAAATCAAATGATGGAATTTCCAAGCAATTTCATAGGAATCTTTTTCTAGCTGTATCAACATTACTCTTGAAAGGATTCCCTTTTCAGGAACAAATGCTTTTTTGTCAAAATCGTATTTCATTGATTCTATTTCTGCTACAGACTTCTCTCTTGCATCAACAATATCAATGTCTAAATTAGCTTTATTTAAAATCACTTGTACAGGCTCACTAATATTTTCATTTACAAATGCTGTTCTTAGTGTAGGATATTTTTCTCCAACTAAAACAAATGCTGTTCTTATTTTTTCCAGTGAAAAATCACCACTTATTTTCATGCCAAAGTTCTCGTAATATGCATCATCGTTTGGATTTGAAACCACATGATACAACATACCTTTTTGCATTGGAGTCATCTTCACATAATCAATTGCTTTATTTCCATAAATGGCATTTAGGTATTCTAACTCATCCATACTTAAATCAATTGCAAAATCTGATGGAGTTATCATTCTAGTCTGACCTAGTGAAAGTGATTCTTCAAATGCATTAGTGCAAGCTTTAATTGTTTCTTCGATCTGTGCCTTCACTTCCTGTGCCCATGATTCATCCACAATACCATCACTATAGGCAATTGTATAATGCAAACGCATATCGTTTTCTTTTCCAACTACCTTACAACTAATATCAACTGCATAGTCACGACTAATTTCATTTCCTATTGCTGATTTATTTGAAATATTTACAATATCAAATTCACCTTTTACTTCATCTATTCTTCCTAGATAGTTAAAGCTTATCTGTGGTCTAACAAAAATATCTGTGTTTTCTTTAGCTACTAAATTATAAGTGTATTCAATATCTTTTATTTTTCTTCTACTCTCTTTTACTAAACATATTTGTTCAAGAGGATTTGCTTTTACACTTACATTCATAGGATAGATTGAAGTAAACCATCCAACAGTTCTTGATACTTCAATATCTTTGTCTTTTGCAAAACGTCCACTGCTTTCCATTGCAAAAGCTATCTGCTTTTTGTTGCTTACTTTAGCAACTGCTTTAGCTGTAACTGCAACTAGTGTTTCTTCTACGTTTGCAGAAGTGATTTCTAATGATTTCATTCTAAGTTCATCAAAAATATTTCCATTAATATCAAATTCAATTTCCTTAGTATCTTTAAAACTTCCATAATCTGTTGTATTCCAGATTTGTTTTTCTTGTGCTGAATTTCTAGAAGACGCAATTTCTTTCCAGATAACTTCATAGCATTGCTTAACTTCTTCTTTTAATTCATTCGAATATAGGAACTCACTATATTCTTTTGTTGACATTGTTTTATCTTGAAGCTTAATAGCTTTACCTTCAATTGATGCTTTATAAAGATTTACAAAATCTTCTAAAATTACGTTCCAAGATACAACATCTACGACCATATGATGAATAACAAAGAAAATATAATCATTCTCTTTTGTCTTAATCAGAGTCACGCTGTATAATTTGTCACTTCCTAAATTGATTTTTTCTTGCTCTTTAGCGCAGATTTCTTCGATTCTAACAATGTCTGTTCCTTTTTCTCCTGACGAATCTGAAATTGTTTCTTGCGTTGTTATATCTACTACATTTACAAAATCAATATTGGAAATATCACTTACTTTTCTGATTTCTAAGTACTTGTCATAACTTCTTATATCTTCTTCATATGTAATATTATCCGTTTTACCTGCACTTACATTATTCGCATCCACACTCTCAACATAAACACTTCTTAAAGCATCATGATGACTTACTAATTCTTTTAGTGATTTCTGCAATGCCACAACATCTAATCTATTTTCTGATTTTAGTAAAATCATTTGATTGTACTGGTTCGTCTTTGCCTTATCATCCATTGCAATCTTTTCTTGTATAGCAGTAAGTTTTACTTTTCCAAAAATCTCATCCTGCGAATACACATTTTCATTGCGACTTACGTAGTTTTTGAATTCTTTGATTGTTGGATGTGCAAATAAATCTCCAACTTCAAAATGATATCCATCTGCATGTACTCTTGATAAAATTTTAATTACTTTGATTGAATCTCCTCCTACTTCAAAATAATTATCATTTAATCCTATTGGTGCAAAATTAAGTACTTCTTCCCAAATACCTGCAATATATTTTTCAAAATCAGTTTCTGGTTTTTCAAATGTGTTATTATGAGCAACCATATCTGGTTTTGGAAGACTCTTCTTATCTACTTTTCCATTAATGTTTAATGGAATCTTATCTATTTCAATAAAATGAGCAGGCATCATATAGGCCGGAAGTTGTTCTTCTACAAATTCTCTGAGTTCATGCGCCTCAAGATTTAATCCATTTTTCAACTGATAGTAAGCTACAATAGACTTATTATCATCTAAATCTGAATGTACAATTACTACGCCATCTTCAATTTTACTGTGTTTTAAAATACAATTTTTGATTTCTCCAAGCTCAATTCTATGACCTCTAATCTTAACCTGCTGGTCAATACGCCCTAGATATTCAAGCCCATTTTCAATGTATCTACCTGCATCACCGCTTCGATATATTCTTAATGAATCTTCTTTTTTCTCCTTATCGTAAGGGTTAAAAATATTATTCTTACTCTCTACAAATCTCTCAGCTGTAAGCTTTGGTCTGTTTAAATAACCTCTACAAACTCCATGACCCCAGACTACAATTTCGCCTTGCATACCCATAGGTACTGGTCTTAGTCTAGAATCTACAAGTGTAAGTCCAAGTGTTGGAATAGGAACACCAATATCACTAACGTTTTCTTTAATCTCGTAATCTGTTATCTCTTTATATGTAACGTGGACCGTAGTTTCTGTAATTCCATACATATTGACAATCTTACAAGAACTAAATCTTTCGTGAAAATATTTAAGTACTGCTGGATGTAATTTTTCTCCACCAAAAATCAAATATCTGACTTTAAGTTCAACCGAAGGTTCCATCTCAAGTTGAAGTGAAAGCGCATTAAATGCTGATGGTGTCTGGTTTAATACAGTAACTTTTTCACTTTCTAATAGTCTTACAAATTTATAAGTATCTCTTGCAAAATCTTTTGTAATGATTATTAGTTTTCCACCAAATAATAAGGCTCCATACATCTCCCATACAGAGAAATCAAAACTAAATGAGTGGAACATAACCCAAACATCTTTTTCATTAAAATCATATAAACATTTATCATTCACAAATAATCTTACAACATTTCTATGAGTGATCATTGTTCCTTTTGATTTTCCTGTTGTTCCTGATGTGTAAATAATATAAGCAAGATTATCTGCTGTTACTTCAACATTAACTGCACCGATATTATCTGATAAATCTTTTTGGATGTCGATTGTATCTTCTACTCCAAAATTATCTTTATCTATCAAAACGAATTTTGCATTACTATCACTAATCATATAATCAATTCGCTCTTTAGGATAACTTGGATCTATAGGCATATACGCTCCGCCTGCTTTTAAAATACCAATGGCTACCATAATTGCAACTGCACTTTTTGGCATTAAAATTCCAATAATATCTTCTTGTTGTATGCCTTTTTCAAGCAAGGTATTTGCAATTTTATTAGAAAATTCATCTACTTCTCTGTAAGTATATTTTTCATTTTCATATTGAATTGCAATTCGCTCAGGATATTTTGACACTTGTTTATTAAACATTTCCACAATTGACTCATCTGGGAAACCAATTTCAAATGCCTCTTTGCAATTAATTTTTTCATAATCAGACTTATCAAGCACTTCAATTTCATCAATTGAAATCTCTTCATTCTCTACAACTTGATTAATTACATTTATATAATGACGCATAAGCTGTTTCATGAAATCATCTGTAAAAATAGATTTTTTATACATGAAACTAATTCGCATTTCTTCTCTTGGTACTACAACAACTGTTAAATCGTAATTTGTAGACTCATTAGCTGCTGTTTCTATAATTTCAAATCCATTTTTATTACTCAAATCTTTATTCAAATCTGAAACTTCTCTATTAGCATTTTGATCTGCCTTAGCAGATTTTGGATCCGAATTATTTGCATTTAAGAAATCAAAGTTTTCGAATACAAAAATATGATCAAATAATGTACTTCCGTACTCTGTAAACTTCTGAATCTCTGATAATGGGCAATAACTATTAATCTCAGCATTTGCACATTTTTCCATCATTTGTTTTGCTACATCAACAAATACTGCATCTTTAGCTGCTTTAATTCTAATTGGTAATGTACTAATAAATAAACCAATCATTTTGTCAACATCAGCAATAGGTACTGAACGACCTGATACAACTGAACCATAAATTACGTCTTTGGTATCTTTATATCTCATAAGTGTAATTGCCCATGCTGCCTGCATTAAAGCATTTAATGTAACACCATTTTTAGAAGCAATTCTTTGTAATTTATTTACAACATCCTTTTCTAAGTGTTGCTTATATTCATTTTGAGTTGTATCATCTTTAGCTCCGCCTTTATATAATTCTTTTGTTTTTTCAAAATCAATTACTTCATTTTTCCAATACTCTTTAGCTTTAGAAATATCCTGATCTTCAAGCCATACAATATAATCTTCATACTGAAAAACTTTATCATCAATTATTTCTGCGCCTTCACATAAAGCATTGTAATAAGCTGTAAACTTATCAAGTAACATTGCAAGACACATACCATCCATTAATATATGGTGATCACTCCACACAAGTTTCCATACATTTTCAGTTGTTTTAAATGCCTTAACTCTCATTAAAGGTCCTCTTTGAAGATCAAAACCTCTTTGCTTGTCCTCTTTGCAATATGATGCAATTATATGATTTTGATTTTCTTTAGGCTCTTTACTTATATCTTCTTTTTCAAAAATATAATCCATTGCTTGTGCAGATTTTACAACCTGATAAGTTGATTCTAAATTGTCATATAAAAATACAGTTCTAAAAATATCATTATTTTCAATTACTTTTTTATATGCCTCTTTTAGATTTTCAAAACTTATGTCACCCTTTATCGTCAAATAGTTTTGCTCGAAATATGCGCCCTTTCCATTATCTTTAATAGAATGGAAAAGCATACCTTCCTGAGTTGGGGACAATGGATAGATTTTTTCAATATCTTTTCCTGCTATTTCATAGATCTTTTGCAACTGATTCATGCCAAATCTATTGCCTTTTAATCTACAAAAATCAGATGGTGTTTTTATATTATTTTTTTGCTCGACAAGTTTAACACTAAGTTCTTCTAAAACTGCTTCAACTTTATTCTTAAACTCATCTATTTTTATCTCTTCATATGTGTTTTTATCGTAATCGACAGAAACTGTTAATCTATTATCTTTAACAAATGCCGTAAAACTCATCGCATATGGAACCTTATTTTTAGGATGAATCATACTTGCATTTGATATTTCACAAAGTCTGATATCCTTGTCATTCTCTGTAAGAGTCAAATCTCCAAGATAGTTAAAGCAATATCTAGCATCCTGATATAAAGTTTCATTTGATATTTCACAGTTTTTAGTGTTCTTACATTCAACATCATACGACAATAGTTGGTAACCAACTCCTTTATCCGGAACTGCTCTTAGTTGTTCTTTAACCTCTACAAGCTGCTGATTTAGATTGTGGAAATTACTATTTATGCTTACAGGATAAATAGCTGTAAACCAGCCAACTGTCTCTGCAAAATCTGCTTCATTTCCTGTTACATTACGTCCCATAGCTTCCATATCAACAACAATATCAGCCGAATCATCAACTTTCGTTTCTTTAAGAGCTTTAACAAACGCTGTTAATATCAAGTCTTCCGCTTTAGTGTCATAAGCTTTATTTGCTTTTGTTAAAATAGAATCTGTTATATCACTGTCTAATGTAAATGATACATTTTTTTGATTTTCAAAATAATAATCTGTCATCTTGCTTTTTAATGTACTCTTAGAATCTAATTTTGCTTTTTTTGCATCTACTTGATTCCAATAATCATTATATTTTGTAAAATGATATTTATCTTTTGCATCATTTAATGACATAACAAAGTCTTTATAACTCTTATGCTCAACTCCAAGAAGATTTGAAATCTCATCAGACATTCCATCATTTTTTTTGCTGATGTTTTCACGTTCCTCAATCATTTGATATACGCTAATTATTTCTTTAATTAAAATTCTTAATGATACAGCATCTATTACTAAGTGGTTTAATGCTACAAATAAATATCTGTATTTTGTTGCATCTTTTCCTACTCCGATAAGACTGCATTCGAATGTTTTTTCAAATGGATTTAATCTTCTTTGAAGATCATCTATTATTTTTGGATCTATTACATTCTCATCATTAACAGCATTATTCAAATCTAGCGCTTTAAAATCCTTAGTACCTACTAAATCCACAACATTGATTTCACTTATAAAATCCTCTTTTGGCAAGATTGTCTGCACAACTGTATTGTCTTCTTTTAACTCAAATGTCGCTCTTAACATAGGATGTTTTTTGGCAACAGCCTGTATCACTGTCTCAAGAATTTCTTTATCCCAAAGCTTTCTATTTTCAAGCATTACAGCCTGATTAAAATGCTTATTTGCATCATATTTTTTAAAGTAACGTTTTTGAATTGGCGAAAGCTTTAGCTTTCCATTAAAATCACTATTTTGACTACTATTCAAATTATTACTTGCATTTGCTTTAATATTTTGCTTAGTATCCTTAACATCAACTACCTTTGCAAGTTGCATTACAGTAGGATTTGCAAACAACATTGGCATGGTAAATTCTATATTGTCACGTCTTAAAATTGAAACTATCTGTAGAGCCTTAATTGAATCTCCACCAATTTCAAAATAATTATCATCTGTACTAATTGATTCTTCTTTTAAAACTTTCTTCCACGCACTAAGAATTCTACTTTCAATCTCGTTTTGTGGCGCAATCACTTTATTTTTTTTTACTGAAAAATCAGGTTTTGGAAGTATTTTTCTATTAGCTTTTCCTGATGCACTGATTGGAATCTTATCAATTTTTATATAATAAGATGGAACCATATATCCAGGAAGTTCTGCTGTAAGGAAGTCTTTAATCTCTGCCTCGCTAGCTTCACCAACTATATATGCACATAAAACTTTATCATCTTTACTTCTTTCAACCGCTAAAACTATACACTCTTTGACTTTATGATATTGCAAAATCTTAGCTTCAATTTCTTGAAGTTCAATTCTAAATCCTCTGATTTTCACCTGAGAATCGCTTCGTCCAAGATAGAAAATATCCCCATTTTCATCCCACTTTGCAAGGTCACCTGTCTTGTAAAGTCTATCACTCTTTATCTCTTTAAATGGATTAGGAATAAAACTCAAATCTGTTCGTTTTTTATCTCCTTTATAACCATCCGCAAGACAAACTCCACCAATATAAATTTCTCCGCAAATGCCCTCTGGAACTGGATTCATATCTTTATCCAAAATCAATATATCAACATTTGAGATTGGCTTTCCTATTGGAATTGTTGTATTTTTATTTCCTGTAAGCGCTTTGTAAATACATCCAATACTTGCTTCTGTCGGACCATACAAGTTTATGCATTTCATATGTGGAAAAATAGTCAAAAATCTATTTACAGCTTTGGGTTTGATTTCTTCACCACCAAGAATTACCCACACTAAACTATCTAATGCATGACTTTTATCCTCCATGCTCTCCATACCTTCAACAATTGTGTTGAAAACTGAAGGTACAAAGTCAACAATTCCTATCTTTTCCTTTTCAATAATTTCCAAAAGATAATCAGCTGTTAACATATCTTGTGGTCCTGGAATTACTGATTTACCTCCGTTTATTAAAGGCCAGTAAAATTGCCAGATTGAACTGTCATACACATAATTTGTAGTCAATAATACACTTGAGCAAGCCTTCATTCCAAGTGTCTGATTCATCCACATTAAACGATTTATGATTCCATTATATGGAACAACTACACCCTTTGGTTCGCCAGTTGAACCTGAGGTATAGATAACATAAAAAGTATCCGTTCCTTTGATATCTGCCCCATCATAAACTCTTCTTGAAGTTGAATCATTTTTTTCACCTAGGTGTTTTTGCATAGTTTCTTTAATGTCACTTAACTTAACTTGCATATTTTTTATTAGAGCATTATAGCATCCAGGTCCTGTCAAAATAAATTTGGCATCTAATCTATTACAGATAAGATTTTTTCTTTCTATAGGCCATGCTGGATCCATTGGACAAAATGCTGCACCTGTCTTTATAATTGCCAACTCCATTACTAACATTTCAATACTACGTTCAGTTAAAATAGGAAGAATTATTCCTCTGCCAATTCCTTTTGAAACAAGTTGATCTGCAAGTATATTTGAATAATCATCCAACTGTCTATATGTCAAATAGTTTCCTTTAAAGGCAACCGCAACAGAATTTGGATTCTTTTCTAGCTGTTCATGGAAAAGTGTAACAACATTTGAATCTTTTCTTTCAAAATCAATTTTGTTGTCATTATACTCAAATAACAATTTATTTTTTTCAGCTTCTAAAAGAATAGAAATATCGCTTACCTTAATATTTGGATTTTCCATTACCTGTTCAACGATTTTTACATATCTTTCTAAAAACTGAATCATCTTTTCATTCTTATACAATTTTTTATTATATCTAAGAACTAATTCCCAATTGTCATCTACTCTATTAGCATCAAATGTTATATCAAATTTTGCCTGATTCTGTTCAAAATCAACGAGTTCAAAATCAGGATTTTTAGCATTTTCAATATCATTTACACCAAACATTGTTGCAAAAAATGGATTTTGTCCATTCTCAGCTTTTAAATCTAAACGACTTGCAATCTGATTTAATGTACAATTTTGATGCTGTAAGATTTCAAAAAGATTATCACCAACACCATTTACAAGACTTACAAAATCTTCTTTCGAATCAACATTTACCTTGAATGGTAAACTTGATACAAACATACCAACCATATCACTTGTGCTTTCCACAAATCTTCCAGAAGTTGGAACACCTATGATTAATTCGTTTGCTGAAGTAAGCTTATACACTAATACGCTATAAGCACCCATTAAAAGAACGAATGGTGTAACTTTATTCTTACTACAAAAACTATTTATTTTTTCAAAAAGTTCTCCATCAATTCTTTTATAGACAGTTTTTCCTTCATTGCTGATTTCTCCACTTCTTTCATAATCAGCTGGGATTAAATTTTTCTCCACACCATCTTCAAAAACTTTTTCCCAATATTGCAAATCTTTTTCTTTGACAGTTTTTGATTCATCATCAGATTCCCACTTAATATAATCATCAAAATCAATTGTAGTATTCTCAAGTTTTTCACGATTATATAGTTTGATAAACTCATCGAATAAAATATTCATGGAAATACCATCAACAACAATATGATGCGAATCAAACATCAAATATTCCGCGTCATCTACTTTTGCAATTTCCATTCTGAATAATAAATCATTTTCTAAATCAAATGGTTTAAGGAACTTTTTAAAAGCATCCTCTATTGTTGCATACTCGTCAATTTTTAACTCGTACTCTTCTACATCTCTATAGCATTGCATTAATTCATCGTCCACAGTTATAAATGCCGTTCTTAGCGATGCATGTGTTCTTAATAATTCATTTACAGCAGAATTTGCTCTTTCTTCATTTAATTCTTTTTTGAATTTTACTATCATTGGTACGTTATAAGCAATTCCTTGCGAATCTAATTTCGCACCTATATAGATTTCTTTTTGAATATCAGTCAGTGGTAAATACTTTATAGTCTTATCACGTTTTTCAATTTTTATTTCTTTTTCTAAAGACTTTGTATTTGCATCCTTAACGCTTTCGATATTCTTACAAATCTCTCTTAATGTGCTTGATTGAATTATATTTTTAACTGTTATAAAAATATTTTTTTCTTTCAACTTGGCAACAATTCTGATTGCTTTAATTGAGTCTCCGCCTTCTTCAAAGAAATTATCTTCCATTCCTAGTTCTTCGTTTCCAATTACTTCTTTAAAAACTGATAAAACAATTTCTTCATTAGCATTTACAGGAGCACTATTTTTTTTAATTCTTTTTATAATATGTTTTTCTAGTTCCTTGACATCTACTTTTCCATTTCTATTTAATGGAATTGAAGTAACCTGATTAATGTGTGATGGTATCATATAATTTGGAAGTTTCTCATGCATATTAGAAACTACATCCTCATATCTAACATCCGAATCAGTTGTATAATATGCATCAATATATTTTTCAGTTGTTGATTCATTTTTCTTTACAACAACTGCTGCACTTTTAACACTGTCAATCTGACGCATAACCTCTTCAATCTCAGCAATTTCAATTCTAAAACCTCTGATTTTTACCTGGTTATCAATTCGTCCTAAAAATTCAATTTCACCTTTTTCATTCCAACGAGCTCTGTCACCTGTTTTGTATAAACGACCTTCTCCAAAAGGATTATCAACAAATCTTTCTTTGGTTAATTCTTCTTGATTATGATATCCTCTTGCAAGTCCTTCACCTGCAATACATAATTCACCTGGCACACCTATTCCACATAGATTGTTTTCTTTTACAACATAAACCTGTTTGTTTGCAATCGGTTTACCAATTGGAATATTTCTTGGAATCTCGCCTCCTTCGTATTTCCACGCAGTCGCACAAACTGTTCCTTCTGTTGGGCCATAATCATTACTATAAATGCAATTTTTATCCGCACCAAATTTTTCAATAATCTTTCTATTTGTTTCTGAACCTGCTGTAATCAATAACTTAAATGGAACATTTTTTAACTGCATCAAATACTGAGGTGGAAAAATTCCTGCTGTCACATGATTATCACTTAAGTATTTTTCCAGTAAATCAATGTCGTTTCTAATTTGTTCTGTTACAATGCACATAGTTGCACCTGACAAAATCGACATAGTAATCTCTGAAATAGCAGCATCAAATGAAAAACTTGCAAACTGCATAACTACATCATCTACACCGATTCCTCTGAACTTATTGAAATACATTCTAAGAGATTCAACACCGCTATGCTCAACTAAAACGCCCTTTGGTCTTCCTGTTGTTCCAGAAGTATAAATCATATAGGCAACATCATCTTTTGTATGAGGACTTATGAAATCTAATTCCGTGTTACACTGGTTAGTTTCATTAAATTTGCCACCAAGGTGTAATTTGGCGCAGAAATCTATCATAGTTTTCATTTTCGATGTTTCAGCCACTGTAGCTTCAACTTCTAGTGTTTCAGCTCCTATAGTTTCAATAAATATTTCTGGCTTACAATCATTTAAAATGTAATCAATTCTTTTCTGTGGATATTCTGGATCAATTGGCACAAAAGCTGCACCACATTTCAATGTTCCAAGCATTGCTGCAACCGTTTCCACGCTCTTACTTGCACTAATTGCAACAAAATCTCCAACCCCTATTTTTTTCTCATTTAATTTGTTGGCGACATAATTAGCTCTAGCATTTAATTCTTCATATGTTATCTTTTCGTTTCCAAAAATTATTGCTGTTTTCTTAGGATATTTCTTTACCTGTTCTTCGAACATTCCATTAATTGTATAACCTTTAATATCACATTTTGTATCATTAAATATTCCTAGTACTAATTCTTTTTCAGCTTTTGTAATCAGGTTTACTTTTCTTGCATTTTTCTCTCTAAAATTCTCCCAATCATCAACAACTCTGTCGATAAATGTCATAAAATGTTTCTGAAGCGCCTTGATTTCCCAATCTTCAAAAACTTCTTCCTGATAATCAAACATAATTTTATACTGCTTATCAGTTGTCATAAAAATATGAACTACCAAACTTTCTATCTGGTATGGCACGTTGTAAAAAGTAAGATCCGATGAAACATCATCAAGAATTGATGCTACCTGATAATTCAAACTAACATCAAATATTTTTCCAATGTTGTTTTCTTTTAAAATACGATTGTATGTATGCTTCTGGTGTCTAAAAACTTCTCCCACAAAATTTTTCACACTACCAATATAGTTATCTACATTTTTATCTTGTTTTTCTTCTTTAAATGAAAAATAAATAGGTACTGTATTTGCTAATAAACCTAAAGCATCTTTACGCTTTCTTCCCGTTCTATTTGTCAGCGTACTTCCTATGTAAAAATCATCTGAATTTGTCTGTTCGTGGAATACCTCTCCTAAAGCTGAAAGATATAACACATATTCAGATATTTTTTCTTTTTTACAAAATTCTATGATTTTTTTTGAATGTTCTTTGCTTAAATCTAATTGAACTCTTCTAGATTTCATCTGATCCATCTTATGATTTGCAAGTACTGTAAGTTCACTGCACTTATCAATTTGATTTTCCCAGAATTGCTTATCTTTTAAAAATCTATTAGTTTTAAGATACTCTTGTTCTTCTTTCATTATTTCAATATAAGAATTCGTTGTCACGTCATACGTATCATTTTTTAATTTGGCATTATATAACTTAATAAACTTCTCAGCAATCTTTGACATTGTCCAACCATCTGAAATAATGTGGTTCATCATAAGTAACATTCCGATTTCATTACCACGTCTAACTATCCAAATCTTAAATAATTGTTCTGTCATTCGTGGAACATTTTCCATCTCTTTGTTAACCCACTCGAGATATGCTTTATTATATGATTCAAAGTTTGATTCATCTCTTGCTTCAATACACGCTATAGACTCGTCAAACTCTCTAATTCCCGTACATTTTTCTAAATCAATATTCTCTACATATTCCCATTCTGGTTCGTTCTTGTCATTTGATGTGACAATTCTTAAATGAAAAATTTCATTCTGCATAACAATCTCTTGTATGCTCTCTAGCGCAATCTTAGTGTCGATTTTTCCAGTCAAAAATACATCTCCTGTCAACCATGTTACGCCGCTTCCACTGTACTGTTCTAACTCGTACAATTCACTTTGGGTGTCCGTTAATTTAAACATAAATATTCTCTCATTCTTTCTATAAAATTTACCTTTAATATTTATATTTAATTCGTTTAACTATACTCCTATTTGTCCCCTTATTTATTTTTGTTAACTCATTAAATTTAGCTATAGACATTTTACATTGTGCCACGACACCTGTCAATATAAATAAACTAAAAAAAATAAATTATTTTATTTATGGTATTATAATTGTTGTTTGATATTTCTAACTTCTTTTTTAAACTATATATATTTTGTTACTTGAATTTTATTCTTCCATATTTGAGTATATTCTTCTCCGAAAGTATCTACTAATTTCTTTATATAGATTTTTTTCATATTTTCAGACTGGACTATTATTTTGTCTGCATAAACTGCACCTGGTTTACACAAATAGTGTTTTAAATTATAATTATCTGCAATGCTTTCTGAATCAAATTCATCCACTGTGCCAATTGGTAGATATTTTATTTCAAAAGCATATTTTCTCATATACTCGACATAATAATTTGACGGTACTGTAAGTAAAGGATTTTCATTATCATAAGGATTTTGAATATATACTTCATCTGGACAACTTTTTTCAATCTTATAATCAATAAAGCTTTTAATATCTTCTACTTCTATCGATTCTTCTCTTAAATAAGCATCAAAATTTAGTGATTCAAAAATTTCTTCATCTGACGATATAATGTTTCCAAAAAAATCTTTCTTCATAAGTGGCAAAGGAATAATATAAACCACCGTATCGTCCTCTTTTTTTGCATTTTCATAATATGGTTGCATGCTTTTCCACTCTTTGATTCCGATTGGTAAAAAAACAATTTCTCGCTTAGCTTGTTTAATTCTTCTATTTCCATCATTATTTTCTACTAATGAGGCATCCTTATTCAAATGTTCGTTCAACGTTAATTCTCTTTCACATTCACAAACATCAACTATCGGTCTATTAATTAGCTTATCCGGATTTATTTTAAACTCAAAAATTTCTTTTCCTGCTAATCTTTCCATTTCTTCTTTTTGTTTTTCAAAAAAAGGATAATTATGTAACGCATTGCTTTTTACACAAACCTTATAATCATTATATCTTCTATTTAAAATATCATCATACCCTACCGGAACTGAAATTTTTATGTCTTCAAATGGTAAAAAAAGAACATCTTCATAATAATTTTTTGGAATTCCTTCCTCACCTGAAATTATAAAAGGATGCAATATTCCAACTAGGTTACTTTCTTCTTTGGTAACTCTTTTGGAATGCTCAACAAACAATTCTCTAACCCTATTGGCGATTGTTCTTTTACTACCTTCTCTTGAAATTGTTATGTTATAGGTTTTTTCAAGTTTGTCTAACAATTTTAAACTCTTGGAACTTAGTTTTTGATACGATTTTTGATCTGATTTCTCACTATTTTTTTCTGTTGATTCTATTTCATCTACTGATTCTATCTCTTCTATTGTTACAAGCATAAAAAGCAATTCATTGTCTCTTTGTTTTTCTTTTTCCGAATCTTCATATAAATAATCCAAAGGGAAAACATCGACGCACGATAACCAAGGGAAATTATAGTGATTTTTTAGAGAATCACTTTCAAAATTTATTCGTTGTCCATTGACTATTTTCACTGAAAAATTATGGTAATTCTCTTTTTGTTTATAATCGTGAATTGTGTATTCTTCTGGAAGTTCATCTTTTGCCTTTTCCAAAAAGAACTCAAAATCCTCCCTAAACATCACTATATCTATATCATCATCCCATGGTATAAAACCGCCATGTCGCACCGCTCCCAACAGCGTACCTGCATCAGCAAAGTATTTTATATTGTATCTTTTGCAGATTTTATCAATTTCTTTTAAAACATCTAATTCCGTTGCCCACGCTTGCTTTATCGAAGTTGGAACATAGAAACCATTTCTAATCTCATCTCTAAAGAAATCAATTTTTTGTTTCATATTTTTTCCCTCATTTATAGAAACACTACATTTAGTTTTTGCTGTCTTCATTATTTTTATGTGTTAAGTATTATTTTAATTTATAAAGCATTTTATATGTGAAACCTTCTCTTCAATTCTGTTTTTGCTCTCTTATCGCCTATTATTACTGTTCCTAAAAACAGAAAAATTGACACAGCAGTTGAAACATTTATTAAAACCACCCATTTGATTTCACCGAATACACCTAGAGTTACTAAAACTACTCCTAATACTACTTGGAAAAGTTGGATCATTATATAGCTTTGCCAATTTCGTCGATTAGCAAGCATTAAAATCACTATTATTAAATCTAATACTAAAATAACTATTGGAAACACATATTCTAATGACCAGCCTTTGTATCCCATTACAAAATCGCTACATACACACATTCCCAAAGCGATAAAAAATATACCAACTATCTTGAATAGATATCCTGATTTTCCCATAATAGTCAGACGTAAAATCACATTGACATAGACTACGACCATGCCAACTATTATGCTCCACATTATTTTTCTTCCATTTATGCTATAATCTAACCAAAAGCAAAATGTTTGCAATACAATTGATAAAAACAATAATATATTTGAAAAAACACGAAATCTTCGTGTAATTTCAATTGCATCAATAGGATATAGATTACTTATCGGGGTATCGTTTTTTTCTAATATTAAATTGCAAAGTGGGCATCTATCTGTATCATCTAATATTTCCACATTACACTTTTTACATCGTGCCATTTTTCCACCAAACTTTCCATTTTGTATATTTTCCTGCATATTTATTCTTATGCATGTTATGTTTTTCGTATTTTCTGGATAATTTCTTAATTCTACGACGAATACACTCCATTAGTCTCAATTGATACACTTATTCCATCACTTACGAGCTGTTTACAAAAACATTTTTGTATTGAAGTATCAGCTAAAATTGAGCTAAATGTATAAACCAAGACTCCATTGTATGAGCAGATAGTTCCTTTTATATATTGTCCTTCGGACATTGCTATAAATGCATAAAACTGATCTATGTATTTTTCGTAAGGTTCATCTACTTTCAAATTGCCAATGTTTGTGACAGTTGTAGTATTTGCCAACGCCGACTTAGTGTAAATCATCTTCATATATGCATTTTTTAAAAATAAAGGAACTGGACGTGCAAATTTATTAAGCTGTCCTGCAACACTGTATGAAAAAAGATTTTCTAAATGTTCTTTTGTTATCTGTTTATGTAAACTTTTTTTTATGATTTCTAAAACTTCTGAAAAAGTATATTCTTCATTTTTTGCTATAAATTCAGCAGAAACCATAATAAAGAAATTCTTGGTTGTTATCGAATCAAAAAAAGGTCTAAGATTTACCGGAACAGCTACTCGTATCGCTTTTTCACTTGGCATCTTTTTGAGGCACTCAACATAAATGCTCCACACAAAACATGCCACCAAATATTCATTTATAGTTGCATTATATTTTTTTGAAACTGTCTTTATTTCATCTAAAGGCATCAAAATATGCATTACTCCAAATTCGCCATCACTTAATTTATCTCCCTTTATAAGATATGCTTTTTGACTCTTATAACCACGTTTTGTTTTTTTCTTAAAATTTTTGATAAAACTATCTTCTCTATTCAAAGATGTGTTATAGCTAAATTCATCACCTAATTTTTCTTGCAAGTCTTTATGTGCTAATCTCAAATATTGATATGTCAATTCTCTGATAAAATTAATTCCGCCCATTCCGTCTGTCAAAACATGAAAAACTTCTAGATTTATTTTACATGAATAATAAGTCACTCTAAATAAATAATCCCTATTTGAACTTGGATGAATGAATCTGCATGGAAAAGTGTTTTCTTCTACTACTTTGGGAGCTTTTTTCCCATTTTCTTCAAAATAATACCAAAAAACACCTCTTCTTAAACGCAAATTAAATCCATCCATCCTAGGAAGGACTTTATTTAGAGCTTCTTGTAAAAGTTCTGGTTGTATTTCTTCTTTTAATTTGACGCTAATTCTATATACGTTAGTCATCGACTCTCCTGCAATAACAGGAAAAAGATTAGCCGTATTATCTAGTTTATCCCAACGTATTTCTCGTCTTTTTCTACCAGCCAACTTCTTTGGTCCCCTTTCACTTATCATCCATATAAAAAATATGTACATAATAGTTTATAGATATTCAACTGATTTTTCAAAAAAATCATATAACAACGTATGTAAATACATATAATTTATCGGATGATAACATAAAAAAATTTTTAATTTTAATCTGGCAATTTGCCATACACTTCCATTGGAACATATGCCTTGATTGCTATTCCCTCTGGAACATACTCTTCTGAAACAAGTTCACCCTGTTTTCTTACAAGCTGAATAATTCCCGCATCTTGATATGAAATTATTCTTTCAATATATATTTTATTATCTCTAAGTAAATTTACAATTACTTCTTTTATTTCATCTAAGCCCTGATCTTTTACTGCCGAAATAAGTAAAGTTTTTTCTGCCCTAAAATCTCTTAACGGTTCATTATCCGTTCTTTTATCTTGTTTATTAAAAAGTGTAATAATTGTTTTATCTTTTACTTCTAATTCATCTAATGTTTGATAAACTGTTTCCATCTGATGCTCATAATTTACATTTGAAGAATCTACTACGTGAAAAATATAATCCGCATACTTTGCTTCTTCTAGTGTACTCTTAAACGCTTCTATTAAATTGTGTGGCAATTTTCTGATAAAACCAACTGTATCTGTTAACAATACCTGTTGATGCGCATCAAGTTCAAGTAGTCTTGTTGTTGGATCTAATGTTGCAAACAATTTATCTTCTTCAAGAACTGTCGCATCTGTCAAATGATTAAGTAGTGTCGATTTGCCGGCATTCGTATAACCTACAATAGCTATAACAGGAATATTATTTCTCTTTCTTTGTGCTCTTGTAACATCCCTATGTTTTTGAATAACCTTCAACTCTTTATTAAGTTGGGATATTCTATCACGAATAAGACGTCTATCGATTTCTAACTTCTTTTCACCTGGTCCTCTTGTTCCGATTCCACCACCAAGTCTAGACATAGAAACACCCAATCCACTTAAACGACTTGCTCTATACTTCAATTGTGCAAGCTCGACCTGAATTTTACCTTCACTTGTGGACGCCCTTGCTGCAAAAATATCTAAAATTACTAATGTTCTATCCATTATTTTTACATTTAAAGCATCATCTAAATTTTTAAGCTGAGCTGGAGATAATTCATCATCACAAACAATTCCAGTTGCACCTGTTTGTTCAATTAATTCTGCAATTTCTTGAATTTTACCACTTCCAACATAAGTAGCATTATTTCTGATTTCAAGATTTTGAACAATCCTTCCGCACACAACTGCACCCGTTGTCTCAACAAGTTCTTCTAACTCATCTAATGACTCGTTGACGTCATCACCATTTTGCTCACCCACACCAACTAATATTAATTTTTCTTGTAATTCTTCCATTTCAAATGCTTCTGCCATACATTTTTCCTTTTCTTTTCTTAATCTTAATATCAATCTTAATCTAAATGTTTTCTAATCACACTATTAAAAACTTACACTTTTTCTTTAAGCACAAAAAATTTATCAACCTCTTCTAACGAGTTTTCAAGAAAACATATTCTGATTTAGCTGCCTCATCTGAAGGATAGCTTTCTACATATTTTTTCATGAGTTCTTTGGCAGATTTAAAATCTCCAGTGTGCTCATACGCAGAAATTGCCTTCTTCATAAGTGCCTGTTTATTTGGAACTTCTTCTAATTTGAGTCCATTCAAAAAATAACTTAAAGAATATCCATATTTATCTTCTTTCATTAAACTCTTACCGAATCTATAATATTCCTCGGATGATAAATCAGATTCTTCCATATGTTTTTTGAAATTTTTATTAGCTTCATCTTTATCTGATTTTTTAGAACTATCAGCATAAATATCTCCTAAATAAAAATATGCTTCTTTTTCACCATCGTCAATCGCTTCTTTTAATAAGCCGATTGCTTTATCTTTTTTCCCTAAAAGATTATAAATTCTACCTTTTTGCATCTTATCATAAGCCTTATTCTTATCAATATTAAGTGCTTTATTTAGGTACTCTTTTGCTTCTTTTTCTTCACCATCATTTGCAAGTGAATTATAGATTCCAATGTATAATTCGTAATCTTTTTCATCTTCCTCTAAAGCTTTTTTATAATCATTTATCGCCTTTTTTTCCTGACTCTGACTTAGATATACATTTCCTCTTAAATAATATGCTTTTGCATTATTATCATAGTTAATTAATGATGTGTATGTTTTAATTGCACCCTTAGCATCACCGCTTAAATACTGTGCTTCACCTTTGTAAAAACATATTTCAATTTCCTTTTTGCCAACCTTGCCATTTGACTGTTTAAGTGCACTATCTAATGATTTAATGGCTTCTTTGTACTGACCATTCTCTAATGCATTTACTCCATATTGCTTATATGTAGTCTGTTTCGATTCATTTCTTCCACATCCTCCTAAAACAGACATTACTGTTACAGATGTCATTACTAATGTTAAAATCTTATTTTTCATTTGCTTCATTATTTTGTCCTTCTTCTTGAACTTTTTTGATTTATCTTATTTTTTCAATACTATTAATTATACACAATTGACTTGTTTTAAGCAATTTTATTTCATCGCAAATAATAAAAAAGAGACTATCAGATGATATTTGTTTGATTTTAAAAATATCATATTATACGGATAGCCTCTTTTATCTTGTTATGTATTATGTTTTTTTATGTTTGTTTTTTTTATGTATCTGTGTGCTGATAACTTTTATGTGTTATATACATTTTTATGCTGTTTTTTTATTAACCTACCTGTACAAGGAAATTATAAAGTCCACTGTGAACTGCATTGTTATCGTGGTTAGCTCCTGGAACCTCATACCAAATATTAGAAACGCCGTTTTTTGCCAAGAGTTCGTGATAACTCTTAGGGAACTGACCTACGACACTATCTGCTGTTCCACACATTACCATAACTGTTTTCATAGCATTTGGTTGTCCTGCCTTAGGATATACCACCTGCTCTGGTTTTAAACTTCCAGGATGATTTGTTGCCCAGTCTCTTGCAGGAACAAGTCCTGGAGCTGGCGAAAATGCTGCTGCGTACGAAAATAGATTTGGATATGAAATACTTGTGTAAAGTGTTTCTCTTCCACCTAATGAGAATCCAGCAATTGCCGTATTATCACGACCTTTTAAAACTGAATATCTACTTTCAATACATGGCATCAAATCATTAACAAGATCATTCTTGAAATTATCATATGGTTTTAAACCTTCAGGTGTTAAAGCAGGTCTTTGAGCTGGATTTGTTGCTGCAAACATATTTGGCATAACAACAATCCACTGTCTTGCTTTTCCATCTCTAGCTAAATTGTAGAAAATTTCTCTTACTTTACTACTTGGGTCTGAAGAAAATGTATTCTCATCTCCAAATACACCATGTAATAAATAAAGTACAGGATATTTTTTGTTTTTATTATAGTTTTCTGGTAATAAAACAGTGTATCCTCTTTGCATTCTACAAGTTTTTGAATAATATGTTTCGTGTGTATATCTTCCATATGCCACACCTTGTCTTGTTGCCATTGCACTTGCAGGACAATTTACTTCAATCTGTTTTGATGGCTGTGGATTGCTTGGCTGTGGGTTACTTGGCTGTGGGTTACTTGGCTGTGGATTGCTTGGCTGTGTTGAACCACTTTGATCTACTTCTTCAAAAATCCATTGTTGATTTTCTCTACCCGAACGACTCCACTGACACACATTAGCACCATCCTGTTTTGAAAAATTATAGTCATCTAAACATTTTGAATTATTGCTACATTTAGTTGCAATTACAAATGAACCATTTTTAGATGTTGGCTGTAAACTAAATTTTTGTGGATTACCACTATATGCTGAATAAATCTGCGCGTTTGCTCCATCGTAGTTAGCTCCTCCAGCAATATCTAGCATAAAATTACCAACTGCACTTGTTAGTGTAACATAGCCATCATTTGTATGTTTAACATACCATTTCTGACCTTGCACTCCAGTACCTTTTGATAATTCAACATTAGCACCATTTCTTGACTGATTATTTGTAACTTGCAAATATTTCTGTGCATTTACATTTTTAATATAATACCATCCGTCTTTTACATTTGTAACTTGTGCTGCTTTAACGTTTTGTCCAAGAATGTTTCCTTGAAAACTTACACTTCCAGCTGTAAGTCCTAATGCTAAGGCACATGACACAACTCGTTTACCGAGCTGATAACGATTTATATTTTTTTTCTTCATAACTTCTCTCTTTTCTGTCTTATCTTTTCTTTAAAGCTATTTACTGATTATAAACTCTCCTCAGACTGAGTATATATTTGCTTAAGCATCCTAATTATAGCAGACATCAAGAAAGAAGTCTCATATATTAAATTTATGGAGTGATGTGGAATGCTAAAATATTTGAGTATTGGATTATTGTTTATTCTACCACATACTCATCACCTTTTATCACCTTACCAAAAACTGATGCATCATGACAAACTGTTGCATTTTCACATATTTCTGCATCTTTTTCAATCTCTGCCCCATCGTATATCCTAGCATTTCCATAGACTTTTGCATTTTCACTTACATTTGCGGTACCATATATTTCCGCATTATCCATAATTTTTGCATTTCCATCTACAGTAGCGTTCCCATGTATTTCCGCATTATCCATAATTTTTGCATTTCCATCTACAGTAGCGTTCCCATGTATTTCCGCATTATCCATAATTTTTGCATTTCCATCTACAGAAGCGTTCCCATGTACCTTGGCGCAATCAAAAACTGCTGAATCATCATCTACACAAGCATTTCCATAGACACATGCATCATCATAAATCCATGCTCCATCCATGTGAGATAGATTATCTTCTTTTTCAATATAACCTCCATAATTTTCCACATTAACATGGCTCTCTTGTCCATCTTTATCTTCTCGTACAAAATCTTTAATTGCTTTTATACGATGTAACTCTCGTCCATCAACGACAATTGTTTCATCTGTGATTTCATATTTTTTATCATCATCTTCTTCATCTTCTAGAGGCTCATTAACTTTTTCATAACCACAAATTACTCTGTCATCTTCTACTATAGAATCGCCATATACTTCCGCACTTTCATAGATTTTAGCATTATCTACCACAAATGCATTACCATATACTTTGGCATTTCCATATACTTTAGCATTATCATCTATTAACGCATTTTCATATATCTGCGCATCACCATATACCTGTGCACCACCGTATACACGCGCATCATCATATACCTGTGCATTTTCACTAATACATGCATCTAAAGAAATCTCTGCATTTCCATACACTCTTGTATTTCCTGATATTTTGGCATCTGATTCCACAATTGCCCTATCATATACATGCGCATTATCCATTACTTGTGCATGAAACTCTACATAAGCGTTTCCGTACACCTGGGCATTATCTTTTATTTGTGCATCTCCACATATATGAGCTGCATCAAATACTTTCGCGTTATTCCAAACTCCAGCATTACCATATACCTCTGCATCACAATATACACACGCATCATCGAAGACCCACGAATTACCATTGTTTCCTAAATTTTTATAACTTTCAACAAAACCACCTAACTCTCGTTTATTTACACGTACATCCTTTCGTTCAATCGTTTTAAGTGCTTTGATTCTATGAAGCACATGACCATCTACAACTCTTGTTTCTTCGGTAAAACTATACTTTTGATTTAATTGTTCTTTTTCTACTTCATCACTACCAAAAAAATTTTTGATTTTTCCTAACAAACTCATACTTGTATTCTCCTTTGATTTTCCTTGTATTTTTATTGCATTTTTATTGTATTTTTCTATTGAAAAATAATTCTATTTTGCCTTTATAATTATTGGATTCGTAGAAATATCTCTCAATTTTGCCACTTCTTTTATATCATCCGGTGATGTTCTGCAACATCCACCTATAAATCGAGCACCTGCGATTTGCCATTTTTTTGCTCTTTGTGCAAAAGAAATACCGTCTGGTGCACCATTCCAAACTTTATTTATTCCGTCATAAACTTCGCCACTGTTAGGATAAACGCAAATTGGAATATCTGATTCGTTTCTTAAATTTAAAATTATATCTTCAACAATTTCTGGTGCAACACAATTAACCCCAATTGCCTTAATATGACTATATTTATTCATGCATTCAACAACATCTTTTATAGGTGTTCCATCGCTAATTCTATCCGGTGTCTTAACTGTAAAACTCACCCAAAAATCGCTATCTAATTCTTCTAGCAACTCTGCAACCGCCTTCGCCTCATCCAATTTTGGACAAGTTTCAACTGCAAAAATTTCAGCCCCAGCATCTTTTAAAATGTTTATTCTTTTTGAATGGAAATCTTTATATTCCTCTTTAGTAAGATCATATGCGCCTGAGTATTCAGAACCATCAGCAAGATATGCGCCATAAGGTCCAATATCTCCTGCAATTACTGGGTAGTCACATCCCTTTTCTTTTCCTGATTCTTGCCACCATTCTTCTCTTGCTAAAAGTGCAATTTCCATTGATTTTCTAATAAGCACCTCGGCTTCTGCTTCTGAATAACCTGCATCCATAAAACCTGGAATTGTTGCCTGATAACTACAACAAGTAACAACATTTGCTCCTGCTTCCATGTAATCTTTATGAATTTGTTTGATTGCATCAGGATTTTCTTTTAAAAATTTAGCACTCCACAAAGCATCACTTACGTTATATCCACGTTTTTCTAGCTCCGTTCCCATAGCACCATCCATTACGATTAATTTACCTTGTTTTAAAAAATCATCTATTCTTCCCATTTAAACCTGGTCTCCTGTTTTTTTATTTGTATTAATTTACTTTTTCAAAATTAAATTTTGTATAATCCTGATATCTTCTAATTATTTTACTCCTGGATTTTTTTGCAGTCAAATGTTACATACTCCACGGCTTCTCCACGCTCCTTTGCAGGTAGATATCTTTTCCAAAAATCATCATACAATCCAAAAATTTCTTTACTTTTTGCAAAAATAATAAAAATTGTAATCAAAACATAGAAGGCTGACAAAATATCTGTAAATGCCCATAAAACATCCGCTTTAATGTTATAAAAAATCACACATGGAATCATGTAATAGATTATGTAAAACGGCCTTATTTTACGATTAACATCCGAATCTCCGAATGCATAATTTACACTTTTTTCACATGTATAATACATTCCTATAATTGTTGTCCAGGCAAAAACTGTGATTGCTATTGCTGTCAGCTGACCACCAATTTTTCCATATGCTGAAGTAAACGCAAAAGTAGTTAATGCGCCACTTGTTACGTCTGTTTTGAAATATGAACCTGTCATAATAATTGTAAATGCAGTAATCGAGCAAACTACAAATGTGTCCAAAAACACTTCTCCCCATCCCCATAAAGATTGACGCACAGGATGATCCGTTTTTGCACTGGCATGAGCTATCATTCCATAACCTGTACCTGCATCATTAGAATAGATTCCTCTGGCAACACCAAATTGTATGGCATCTCTTACTGTTGCACCTGCAAATCCACCCACAGCTGATACCGGAGAGAACGCACTCTTTACAATCAACATAATAACTCTTGGTATTTCCTGATAATTAAAAATAATTACTCCTAAACCCATGATAATATATAATGTTGCCATAATTGGAACTGTTTTACTCATTACTTCTGAAATTCTTTTTAGACCACCCCATATGGTAACTAAACATGTTACTCCAATAATTACATCCATTATAATTGGAGGAACTCCAAATGCCTGATTTACCGAACTTGTAACTGCTTCAGTTTGCACACAACACGTCCATGGTCCAAAAATAAAACAAAATACTGCTAAAACTGTTGCTCCTTTTTTCCAGCCAAAAGCATTCTTCAATACGAATGAACGGTCACACACATATTCATCCATTGATTTTTCATAATGTTCTCTGTACCTTTGACCAATTATTATTTCACAAGCCTTTGTCGACATTCCAAAAAAGGCTGAAATCCACATCCATATCAAAGCACCTGGGCCACCACTTACAATAGCAGTTGCGACACCACTGATATTTCCTGTTCCAATAGTATTAGCGAGTGCTGTACAAGCTGCTTTAAATCCTGAAATTGTACCATCACCCTCACCTGCAGAAAACATTGTTCCCAAGGTGTTTTTCGCATTAAAAATAATTTTTCGTTGATAACGGAATAAAAATCGAATTGAAAGAAGTACTCCCACTGTCAAAACAAGACCTGTCATCCAGTTTCCCCACATGAAATCATCAATAGTCATCAAAATATCTGTAAACTTTTTCATAAATAAAACTCTCCTTTAGTCTTCAAAAGCATAATGACATTATATATATATTTTTTTTATCCTGTCAACTAAAATAGACGACGCTTTTAAACGCCGTCTATTTCTGTAATCTTTGTTTTATAATTTTATATTATTTATAATTCTATATTTCTATAACTCTGATTTTCTCATAAAATGGCAATAATGTTAGTCTGTAATTGTATTACATTTTTAACTTTACTACATTTATTTTAACTTCCAGATTTCATCATTGTACTGAGCAATTGTTCTGTCTGATGAGAAGAAGCCTGCCTTGCTAATGTTGATTAACATTTTCTTAGCCCATGCTTTTCTATCTTCAAAGTCTTCATAAACCTTATCTCTTGTTTCTACAAAGTCTTTAAAATCTGGGAATGTCATAAACCAGTCTTTATTTAATAATTCGTTATATAATCTTTCTAAGTTTTCTTTACAACCAACTTTTAATAATTCTTTGCTTACAATGAAATCTACAGCTTTCTGTAAATCTTCATCTTCATCATAATAATCTTTTGATACATAGCTTGCATCTTCGTAACGTTTAATAACAGTCTCTGATGACTCACCAAATGTATAAATGTTATCATCTCCTACAAGCTCTGCGATTTCAACGTTTGCACCATCCATTGTACCAAGTGTAATTGCACCATTTAACATAAATTTCATGTTACTTGTTCCTGATGCTTCCTTAGATGCAAGTGAAATCTGTTCAGAAATATCACAAGCTGGAATTAATTTTTCAGCTAATGTAACATTGTAGTTTTCTACCATTACAACTTTTAGGTATTTATTTACTTTTGGATCTTTTTCAATAATCTGCTGTAAGCAAAGGATTAAATGTATAATATCTTTTGCAATTACATAAGCTGGAGCCGCTTTGGCACCAAAGAATACTGTAATAGGTCTCTTAGGTAATTTACCTTCTTTAATTTCAAAGTACTTGTTAATTACATATAATGCATTCATCTGCTGTCTCTTGTACTCATGTAATCTCTTAACTTGAATATCAAAGACTGAATCTTCGTTGATGTCAATGTTTTGTGTTGCTTTTAAGTAATTCTTTAATTCAACTTTCTTCTGATGTTTAACATCTAAAACTTTATTTAATACATCATCATCATTAACGAAATTACCTAATTTTTCTAATTCGTTTGCATCTTTTTTCCAACCGTCTCCAATTAATTCTGTAATTAATGCAGATAACTCAGGATTACATTCCATTAACCAACGTCTAAATGTAATACCATTTGTCTTGTTGTTGAATTTCTCTGGATATAATTTATAAAAATTATTTAATTCTGTATTTTTAAGGATTTCAGTATGTAAGTAAGCTACACCATTTACACTATAACCATAATGAATATCCATATGAGCCATGTGTACTAACCCGTCTTTAATAATGTATGTGCTTTCATCTTTTACTTTTCCTTTAATTCGGTTATCAAGTTCTCTGATAATTGGCATTAATTGTGGTACTGCTTTGTCTAAGAAAGCGATTGGCCATTTTTCAAGTGCTTCTGCAAGGATTGTGTGGTTAGTATATGCACAAACCTTAGAAACAATTTCGATTGCTTCATCCATTAATAAACCTTTTTCCTGTAACTGACGAACAAGTTCAGGAATAACCATTGATGGATGTGTATCGTTAATCTGAATTGTTGCATAATCAGCTAAATCATGCAAGTTTGAACCTTTCTCAACTGCTTCATCAATAATTAATGCTGCTGCATTGCTTACCATAAAATACTGCTGATAAACTCTTAATAAACGACCTTTATCATCTGAATCATCTGGATACAAGAAAAGTGTTAAGTTTTTCTCAATCTGCTCTTTATCAAAATCAATTGTTTCTCCAACGATTGATTCATCTACTGTATCGATATCAAATAAATGTAATTTTGTTGTTCTGTTATTATAACCTACAACGTCGATATCATATAATTTTGATTTTACTTTAAATCCACCAAAATTAACTTCATATGTCTTTTCTGTTTTATTTAACCAGCTATCTTCTGTAATCCATGGATTAGGTGTTTCTTTCTGTAAATTTTTTTCAAAAACCTGTTTAAATAATCCATAATGATAATTAAGTCCAACACCGTCTCCGTTTAAACCAAGTGTTGCAATTGAATCTATAAAACATGCTGCAAGTCTTCCAAGTCCGCCATTACCAAGTGATGGTTCTGCCTCGTACTCTTCCAAGTCAGCTAAATCTTTTCCGTTTTCTTTTAATGTTTCTTTAACTTCTTCATAAATTCCTAAGTTGATTAAGTTATTTGATAATAACTTTCCAATTAAAAATTCTGCTGAAATATAATATAGTTTTTTCTTTCCTTCGTTGCTTTCTTTTTCTTTTGCAAGTTCTTTTACTGTTTCTAAAAGAGTATCATATAACTCTTTTGTTGTGCATTTGGCAATACCTTTTCCATATTTCTTTTTAATGATTGTTGCAAAATCTTTTTCTTTGCCGTTAATTTTCATTCGTAAATATCCTCCATATCCTGGCACACTACTCTAGGGAACAGTCTTCATACTATCATTGTATATTGAAACTGTATTTTGAGGAAAGGGAAGTTACAACATGCTGACTATCCCCTAGCATCCTGTGCACTTTCATGCATTCCTTTATTAATTTTACCGTTCTTAGATATTGTCTGAAAAAACACAATCCTTTGAACGTCTCACCTAACTTACAATTAAATTATATGCAAATATCTAACATTATTCTTGCATTATTCTCTTAAAAAATGGTACAATTCTATCATGAATATATTAGAATATGAAAATTATCACGAAACAATATCACATGGTGATATAATTTTTCCATATAATACGTATCTTTGTTCAATTCCATATGACTTTTCAAAAGTTCCACTACACTGGCACGAAGAAATGGAGGTTATTTATATAAAAAAAGGCCAAGGAACTGTCACTGTGGATTTTAAATCTTATAATGTTAAAAGTCCATCTGTAATTCTTATTTTACCAGGACAATTACATTCGATTGAGCAACATGATTCTTATTCTATGGAATATGAAAATATTATTTTTAACCCATCAATGCTTATACCTAAACAAACTGACTGTTGTACAACTGATTTTATTCTTCCCCTACTTAACAGACAAATAACAGTTCCTACAGTATTTACACCTGTATATCCATATTATGAAGATGTTGTTCAAAGTTTAGATTGTTGCGACAATATTTCAATGACTCGTCCACAAGGTTATCAACTTTATATTAAGAGTCAACTTTTTAATCTGTTTTTTGTTTTAAATAACCGTTGCAAGATATTATCTAATCCTCGCTCAAACAAAACAACTCTTGCACTTGATAAAATGAAAATCATTTTAAAATTCATCGAAAACAACTATATGAATCGAATTTCCATTTATGATGTTGCAAGTCTTCTTGATTATTCTGAATCACATTTTATGAGATATTTTAAAAATACGATGGGTACTTCTTTTATTGATTACTTAAATGAATATAGACTGACTATGGCAAGTCGACTTCTTGTTACATCTGATTCTTCTATATTAGATATTGCAAATGAAGTTGGATTTGATAACCTTTCATATTTTAACAGAAGTTTTAAGAAAAAATATAATACAACGCCATTACGTTATCGCAAGGCAAACAGAACATAATATCAAAAAAGAGCTTCATTACAATGAAGCTCTTTCTTTTCTTAAAATAAAAATTTTACGTTAAAACATATATAACTATGATTATTATCCCTGAAGACCGTCAGATTGTCTAATCATATCTTCAACTACGATATCATAGATTTCACCTTCAGTATTACAATACTCTAAGATTTTCCAAGGTTCGTTAGTATGAAAATGAATCTTTATAAGATCTTCATCACCTGCAGCAATTAAGCTGTTTCCTTCAAAATGCTCTGTTATGTAATCCGCAATTTCATCTTCGTCTAAATCTTTATCACGTCTATCAATTAATAGCTGTGTATCATAACGATATGCAAATTGATCATCTTCTGCATCTATTGAATGTACTGCCATTATGTTCCTCCTGTTCTGTATTAATTAAGTATAATTATTGACCATATAAGTCAATGACCAATCATAATTTATTTATAATATTTATGATTTTACTTTTCTATTATATCACATTTATAATGTTACTTCTTTATTATATTTCCCCGAAAAAATATAACATTACTACTTAAATGTATACTATATTTTTACAACTTCATCGCAGCACTCATTAATAAATTCATAATCATGAGTTACTACAAAAATAGTTTTTTCTTTATTCTTTAAAAATTTAAGTTCTTTTGCCAACAAATGCATATTATTTTTATCCAAACCACTTGTAGGTTCATCTAATAAAATAAACTTCCTTTCCGCAGCTATACATGATGCAATTGCAACTCTTTGTTTTTGTCCTCCAGATAACGACATAGGATGCGCGTTAGCAAATTCTTCTAACTTAAATCTCTTAAGGATTTTTATAGCCTTTTCTTTTTTCTCTGTATCTGACATTTTAGCATCCATACTTATCATTACTTCCTCTAAGACAGATTCTGTAAAAAGCTGATGATTAACATCCTGCATTACAAGATAACTATCTTTTAGACGTTGTTTCCTTGGCCAAAGTTTTCCATTTTTATAAACTCTATCGTGCTTTGCTTTATAAACCCCACATAAGCACTTCAAAAATGTACTCTTCCCTACTCCGTTTTTTCCGATTATCGCAACAATGCCATCAGACACAATTTCGAATTTTTTTAGGCATAACGCCTTGTCTTTTCTCTTGTATTCATATTCTAAATCTTCAATTTCTATGCAATTTACAGTAGAATCTTCATTATTATGTTTATTTATATCCTGCTTAATATTTTTTTCTTTATCAGTCTTATCTTTAATAATTACGCAAGATTCATCTAATGTTCTTAGCCCTTTCTCAGAAATTTCTTTATCTGATAAGAAAATCAATTCATCTCGAGTATATTGCTCATCTATTCTACCTTTTTTTAATATAAAAATTTCATCTAACAAATCCTTCAAATAATAAAGCCTGTGTTCAGAAATAACTATTGTTTTTCCCTCAGCTTTCCATTTTACTAACACTTGTCTTAAATTTTCAATAGCATATCTGTCTAGGTTTGAAGATGGTTCATCTAACACTACAATATCTGGATGCATTACAGCAACACTACCACAAGCAATTTGTTGTTTTTCTCCTCCACTTAACTCAAAAATATTCCTGCTACGTAATTTTTCAAGCTTTAGTTGACTGGTAACGTCTTTCATTCTAGATATTATTTCTTTAGTATCCATGCTTATATTTTCAGCAGCAAAAGCAAGCTCGCTATCCGTATCTACGTTAAAAAACTGACTTCTTGGATTCTGAAAAACACTGCCTATTATTCTTCCCAACTCCTCTACTTTTTTTCCAATAATACTTACATTGTCGATTTTTACATTACCAGTAAGTTCTCCCTGAAAAAAATTAGGTACAAGCCCATTTAAAATTCTCGTAAACGTAGTCTTTCCACAACCACTTTCTCCTGTGAAAACAACAAACTCACCACTTTTAATTTTTAGATTTATGTCATATAAGTTAGCCTTGTCAGACTTATTGTTAGCGTATTTAAAACTAACATTTTCAAACTCAATCATGCTACAATTCCTCCGAAAAATGAAAAAATTCCTAATTCAAATATTCCAATAGAAAAAAGTAAAAAGTCAAAGAATGAAAAACCAATTTCTACTATATGTGTTCTTTTTCCTTTTACCGTAAGACATTTAGCCATCGAAGCAGCTGACAATTCTTCGGCTATTTTTGAAATTGACATAAACAAAGGGACTAATGCATATTCTAACGTGTCAAAAGGATTCCTTTTTAATGTCAATATACCTCTCATTTTCATAGCGAATCTAATATCATGCCATTCTTCCTTTATAGTCGGGAAAAAACGAAACATAACAGCAAACGGAATTACTATAACCATTGGTATATGCATTTTTTCCATTGCTGTAACAAATTCACTTACCGTAGTTGTTTTCATAAGATAATATGCCATCATAGCACTAGCTAAAAATCTTGAAATCATTCCAGTTGTAAAAAGAATTATTATCAATAAAGTCGTCTGTATATTGGTTAAAATATATCTTTCCATAGAAAATGAGTACGCATACAACACAAAATACATCGCTGCTTTTCGGTACCATTTTTCGTTAACCATTAATAAAAACGGTATCATAGCCATAATAATCCTAAAAAAAGTGAATGTTCCAGAAATCTTTCCCCCCATCATTATTATATTAATGACTATCAGTAAAAATAATTTAGTCCTAGGATCAATTTTTTTTATCATGACGCAGTTCCTATTTTTTCAAAATGTTTACGTAATAAACGCTTTGCAAACATGCCTCCTAACACTCCTCCTAAAAGACACATAACTATTAACGCTATAAACATCCAGTCTGGAGTAAGTGATCTCATTATTTTTACATACTGTGTTCCATATCCTTTTTCAAGACTTGCAAGATAATTGTCTCTATAACCAAAAAACATAGGAAGTTCCATTCCTCCAACCCATAATGACATCGTAGCACAGCAAATCACTCCAGCATTTATATTTTTATAACCTGCCTTTCTCCAAATCAATTCAGTAATAATCCCTCCTGCTATACCGAATAATGCTGCTACAACTGGTCTGCCTGTAATCACTGTCAGTATTCCCAAAAGTATTCCCATTATTGCAAGCATCCCCGGTTTTTTTGCTTTTTGTAAAAAAATCATAATTGGTATTGCTCCTAAAAATCCTTCTAATAACCCCACAAAAACAATAGTCTGTGGTACAAATAACAACATTGCCATCAAGGCAACGCATAAAAAATGCAATACCGTATACACACCAATATTAATAATGTCCCGAATTTCTAATTCTTTTTTCATGCTACCTCTCCCTTCGTCCAGGAAATATCTGAGTTAACTTTTTCCATAAACTCTTTATATAATCCGTTTTTATTAATTAATTCCTGATGTGTTCCCCTTTCTCGTATTATTCCGTCAGCTATGACTAAAATATCATCCGCATTCTTTATAGTTTTAAGTCTATGTGCAATAACAAGAAGTGTCTTTCCTTTTACGAGCTCATTTATGGCATCTTGTATTAGTCTCTCATTATCAGCATCTACTGATGCAGTTGCCTCATCTAAAATAACAATAGGTGAATCTTTTAAAATACAACGTGCTATTGATATTCTTTGCTTTTCTCCTCCTGAAAGACTTGCTCCACCTTCTCCAATAACAGTATCAAATCCTTCTGGAAGTTCCATTATAAAATCATAACATCTTGCTTTTTTTGCCGCTTGTATAACTTCCTCTCTCGTCGCATTTGGTCTTCCCATTACAATATTGTTATAAATTGTATCCTGAAAAAGATAAACCCTTTGAAAAACCATACTTATTTCATTCATCAAATCATGAAGGGAAACATCTTTAATATTGACTCCTTTTATCCTTATTTCTCCATTTTTTATATCCCAAAATCTTGCAAGAAGACTGGCAATCGTACTTTTTCCACTTCCTGATGGCCCAACAATCGCAGTCATCGTATTAGCTTCCATTTCAAATGAAATATCATGAAGAACTTCTTTATCCTCATATCCAAATGATACGTTTTTAAATTCAACTTGTTTTCCTTCATGTTTTTTAGGAATTCTCAATTTTCCTTCATCAACAAGTTCTGGTACATTCAATACTTCCTCAATTCTATCCATGCAGGCATTCATAACTGTAAGTCTTGTTGATTCGTTGTATAAAACATATACTGGCATATATAAATCAAAGATAAAAAGCATTATTCCAACAAAAGAAGATACACTAATAACACCTCTCATTACAAGATATACACATATAGCAAGAGTTCCTGCTGTTCCTACAGCGTAAAGAAAACCTAAACTAACGGAAAATGGAAAAACAGCCTCTTCAAATTTTATATTTTCCCTACAACTCTCCTCAAAATTATATGTTAATTCTTTTGAAGATTTACCCAACATGTTATAAGTTTTTATAATATTCATTCCTTCCGTGTAGTCAATTACTGCCGAAGTTAAATTTTCCGCCTGTACCTGTCTTGTTTTAGAATGTAAAAGTATTTTATTCGATACAATTTTGCCTCCCAAAACAATTGCAAATACCGTCACTACTCCAAAAATTCCAATACGATAATCGAAAAAAAATAAAAATACTATCATTATAGTTTCTGAAAAAATATATGTCATAAGTTGAGCAATCTGAGACATACATATTTCTTCAACCATAGACATGTCAGTTGTTAGAATAGACGATATTTTTCCCAAATTTCCTTCTGTATAGTATCCCATAGGAAGATTCTTCAAATGTTCTCCTATTTTAATTCTCATATCTGCAAACATTTCAAATCCTGTCGCTGATTGAAGCCTATCGCCAATATATTGTGCCAGGATTTGAGCGAATAAAATTGTTCCCGTTGCAATTGCAGAATTTGTAACAAAATCTGAATTTAATTTATTTTCCAATACTTTGTTAATAACAACAAATGCAACTATGACAGGAGCCTTCATCAATAACCCTCTGATAAAACAAAAAATGTATGCCAGACGTATACGAATTTTTCTTTTTCCGGCAGCTTCTACAATTCTGTGTATCATCTTCAACATAACCTTATGCATCCTCCTTAATTTTCCACTCTTGTGCCCCTTTTTGTGCACTCCACATTTTTTTATACTCATCACATTTTTCTAAAAGTTCCTTATGACTTCCTTTAGCAACAATATTTCCGTTGTTTAAAACCACAATTTGATCTGCACTTACGATGGAAGGAAGTCTGTGTGCAATTATTATCACAGTCTTATCTTGTATAACATGAGATATGGCTTCATTCATCTTTTCTTCATTCTCAGGATCAATAAACGCCGTAGCCTCATCAAGTACAATAATTGGTGAATTCTTTAAAATTGCTCTGGCAAGTGCTATCCTCTGTCTTTCGCCTCCAGAAAGCATTTTTCCGCTATCACCAACTTTTGAATCAATACCTTCTGGTAATTTATTCAAAAATTCCATACACTGTGCTCTTTGAGCTGCTTCTAAAACCTCTTCTCTCGTAGCCTCTGGTTTACCAATTAAAATGTTTTCAAAAATTGTAGTATTAAACAAAAACTGCTCTTGTGAAACAAACGAAATCTGATTGTTCAAAGCTTCAAGACTAATCGTAGTGATATCCTGTCCTCCGACTTTAATACATCCGCTATCAATATCATAAAAATGCACTAACAATTTTGCTAAAGTTGATTTTCCGCTACCTGATTCTCCCACAAACGCAGTCATTGAGTTATCTTTAATATCCAATGAAATTCCATGAATAACTTCCTGTGATTTATATGAAAATCTTACATTTTCAAAATTGATATCATGCTTTGTTCCTTGAAAGTTCTTTTCACCTACCTTCAAGCTTTCACCTTCTGTTAATTCTTCTAAAGTTTTAACCTTAAACCTAATCTGTGGTAAAGTTGAACCGAAACTTCCAACTTTTAAAAGTGGTCCTACTATGGATATTGTCAAACAAATAACAAGAGCAAACTGTGAAATTGTAAGTGTTCCATCATTAATAAATTTCACTCCTGCTGGTAATGAAAGCACTGTCATACATGAGAATAAACTTGTTGTTATTGCTAAAAATGGCCAACATAATTTGTACCATCCAAGAGTATAATCTCTGTAGCTAGCAATATCCTGTCTATATTTTTTAAAAGACTCTTCATTACGATTAAAAACTTTTATTACTTCCATTCCATTAATATACTCAATAATCGTATTGTTCATTCTAGCTGCAGACGCATAATATTCATTCATCTTTTTTACACATGAACCAAACATCACAAACATAACTATCATTGAAACAACTAAGGATGCCAAACTCAATAATGCCATTCTTACATCTACAACAAACATTGTGACACATAAAACAATTACGCCTAAAGCATTTGCAAACCCTTCAGGAAGTGCATGTGCCAAAAGAAGTTCCAGACCGTCTATATCATCTGTAAACATTTTTTTTAATTGTCCTGTTCCAATATCCTGAATTTTTCCAAGAGGCATTCTCTCTATTCTTGACTGAACGTATTCCCTGATATTTTTTAATGTATAAAACGCTCCTTCATGCGAAAACTGAAGTCCATAACAATAAAGAACACGATACATAAAAAGACATGCAAATAATAATAGCGTTCTTGATATTGCAAACGATACTTCTAGTTTTTGATGGTTTAAGAGTGGCTCAATTAATTGATATGCAAATAGATATGGAAGAACTGATAACAACACCCCCACTGTCATAACAATCATTGCCATAATTGTTTTTTTCTTATACTTTCCTGAATACTTAAATACATATGAAATCATTTTATTATTCCCTTCTTAATTATTTTTCATTAACCTTAAACACTTTACATGAAACTCTCTTACATAAAATTCAATTTTGTCTCAATATTAGCATTAACTAACTTTGGTGTCAATACTCTAATTTTTCATATTTGATATTTTTTTAAGTAATCAAAACAAATTCTTTTATAAGAATAAAAAATCGAGAGTAAGCTCATCACCTACTCTCGGTTTCAGTTATTTTTAATATCATAGCTATTACTATAAATTTTTATATGCTTCTTTACAATCTTTCTTTACAACCTTTTCTTTTTCTTTTGAAATTCCCTTTTCAATAAGCTCCGCTTGTTTTGCACTTGAATACTCATTTATATTCTCAACATAGCTACCTTTAACTTTTAATTTGCCTTTTAAAAATTCTTGTTGATATTGATATTTTATGTATTCTAACTGATAATTCATAAATACTCTTTTACTATTACGCAAATATTCTTCAAAAGAGTATCCTGCTTTTTTAAAAGCAATATCGATTTTTTTATATTTTGAATTTTTCTTAAAATTTTTAATTTCGTCATTAATATACTTTTCAAAATCACTCTTAGAAGCGGTTAAGTTATCTTTTTTTCCATTTTCATACTCTGCATTAATATCAAGTACAGTTTTAGTTGCTTCTTTATCAGCATCAGCCCCTTTTACATCATTATTTAATAATGAAATACAACTGCTTTGATACATTTCGCGATCACTAAATTTATTCTTTTTACAATATTTAATAAACTCAACATTCTTAGCATACTTTAATAAATCATCATAAAATTCATCTGAAAGAATAATTTTAGCACGAAATTCATAAATCTTAGAGCTTTTTTCTATATCCACTAACTCATCAATCTTTTCTATACCTGTATATAATTCTCCAGACTCTGTCTCAAAATATGATGTATTTCCCTTTTTAAAAAATTTAAAAGTAACGATTTTATCATTCTTTTCTACAATTGAAAAAACATAATAAGGAGCGTTAGATTTATTTTTCATATTATGAAATCTGCTCAGTGGTTTAGCATTTTCAATAGATTTTTTCCAAACCTGTTCATATTCCGAAACCTTTGTTGGTTTTCCCTGTACAATTAAACCATTATACTGTATAAGTTCTATTTCAGAATCACTAGGTAATTTAATTTTACTAGGCTTTTTAAACAACCAAACACCAACAATTACAAGTAGAACCGTAAAAACAACTCCTACAAATGCAAACGTTTTTTTCTTCAAAATATTATTCCTCCCTTTGTTATTTTATAATCCTATTTTAACACTAGTTGAATTAAAAAAAAGAAGTATAGCAAAAATAGCAGAAAAAAGACAAATTTTGTTGTATCAATTTTCTGCTACAGTAAATGTTCTATCATGACTCATATTTTTTTTTAACGCAGCTAGCAAACATTTCTCATGTATTTCCTTACTTGTACTACGCGAAATATTTAATCTTATTCCGTTAGATAAAATAATTATGTTTTTATCAATCCCTTGAATAAATCTTTTATTTACTAAATAACTCTTATGAATTCTAAAAAACATATCCGTTGCCAAATACTCTTCTATATCATTTAATTTTGCATACATATGAATATCTTTATGAATTGTATGTAAGATTAATTTATGCCCACAACTTTCGCAATAGATTATATCTTCTATTTTTATATTTGTTAAAAAATCTCTTGTGTTTTTATCAAAAATACTAGCTTGCTTTTCATCTTTTTTTAACATAATAACTAGTCATAACGCCTCCCTTAAAACTCCTTACTCTATACATACTAACTTAAATATTTATTTTCATTATAGCACTATTTTTATAAAACAGAAGAGAAATTTCTTTTCCACTGCATTTATATGTAGCGTATCAACCCGTTTTTAAGAACCCTAACTCTATTTTTGATAATTTCATTTTGCCCTTGTTTAATACTGGAAACATAAATAACAAAAACAATACACTCTTATCAATTCTAAAAAACATATCCGTTTCCTACAACAATATATCTTTCTATATAATAAAATAGCCAACAATTCCTGCACCTATACCACACAGTGCACCTACAACCACATCTATAGTAAAATGAACCCCGCTAATAACTCTTGTTACGGCTAAAACTATTCCAAATATACCAATTGATATTCCTATCCATTTAATATCTAATAATGCATAATATGTAATTGCTAGCATGAATATTGAAAATACATGTCTACTTGGAAATGATTTCCCTTTTGTATCTTTTTTTATTACTGACGATTTTTCAAAAACTTCATATGGTCTAGGTGCATTAATCATTCTTCGTATTGCCGTTAAAACACTAAATGAAATTAATGGAACCAATATTCCTCTTAAAAAAAATTGATGATTTTTCCACAATAGATACGCCAAAAAACATGGATAACTAACAAAAACAATCCCAGTAATCAACTTATTGACTACCTGGATTGTTTTTGCTCTAAATGAATTGGCATTGAAAAAATCTATCATATTTATATATGTATCTCTTTTCATAGTCAACCCTCTATATTCTATTTGCCTTCGTAAGAAACGATTGATTCTACATCGTAATCTTTTAATTTTTCTCTGCCGTTCAAGCCCTTAAGCTCTAATAAGAACAACATCTTAACAACTTCACCACCGAGTTGTTCTACTAATTTAGCAGCAGCTTCGATAGTACCACCTGTTGCAATTAAGTCATCGATTAATACAACTTTTTGTCCTGGTTTGATTGAATCCTTATGAATTTCAATTGTTGCTGAACCATACTCAAGGTCATATGACTGAGAAACTGTTTCACAAGGAAGTTTTCCAGCTTTTCTAACTGGAATAAATGGCTTATGCATAGCGTATGCTACTGGTACGCCAAAAATAAATCCTCTTGATTCCGTACCTGCAACAATGTCAAAATCAACATTCTCTAAGGCCTTAATCATCTCGTCAATTGCTAACTTTAAACCATCAGCATCCTGTAAAAGACTTGTTACATCTCTAAAAACAATGCCTGGTTCTGGGAAATCTGGAATACTTCTGATATATTCTTCAACTGTTTTCATTTAAAAAGCGTCCTCTCTTTTATCCTTATTTATAAACTACTGGCCGAGACAGCCTAAATATTATAAACCTTTTTATAATATTTTTCAAGTATAACAAACTTAAATATTATATAAGACTATCGTCGAATATTACATAAGATTTTCGTCATAAATAGCTCTTTGTCCACCTACGAATTTAGGTCTTCTTCTAGCACATAAAAAGCTGGCTTCTCCAATTTTATTAAAAGAAATACGAAGTGGCACAACAACTGGTTTAATGTGCATTCCAATTAATGTTCCACCAATATCAATACCTGCACTTGCCTGCTGTTTTAAGCTTTCTACTGCTACTGCATCTTTCATTAATTTGTATGCATTTGTACCAAATGATCCTCCTGCTTTTGGCTGAGGAATCACGTTAACTTCTTCTAAATTGAATTTCTCACAAGTTGTTCTTTCAACAATTAATGCTCTGTTTAAATGCTCACAACACTGCGCTGCAAGAAGAACACCTTTTGTATCTAATGCCTCTTTAATGCCTTCATAAATTGAAGTTGCTATATCATAATTAGAAAAAGTACCAATCTTCTGTCCACAAACTTCACTTGTTGAGCAACCAACAACAAACAAATCTCCTTCTTTTAATTTGGCTTCTTCAATTATTTCTAAAACTGCTTTTCTACTTTGATTTTTAATGTTTTCTAATTCCATGACACAATCTCCTTACATAATCTATCGTCAATTTATACATAATTTTTTATATTTTTACAATCCATGGTTTTTCTTCATTTAATCCCATCTCAAATAGTTCAACCATTTGATCGTTATATTCATCTTTTGGTCTATATTTTTTTAAAATAGTAATCAAATACTCCTCTTCAGGTGAATCGCCCTGAAGTATTTCAAGTTTATCTGCTATTTTTTCTTTTAACTCAACAGGCTTCATGTCGCTGCTACAATCAAGATTGTATTTTTTATGCAAAAAACCAACACTATAATAGAATTCATAGTTTCCTAACATCGCAGATATCTTTTGTTTGCATTTTATTATAACACTCTGTCTAACAATTGATGTAACCATCTTCTCACTTCCTATCGTCACTTGAAATTATATGTATTTTCGTGAATTACTCGGCAACACGTTACCAAACTTCTTGCTTGAAAACACATCGCTTTTTACTTTATTAACTAATTTCATATTATAGCACAAATAAGAGCACTTTTTACCTTATTTTCACCACTATTTTTGTTGACTCACCTTCAAAATAAGATTAATGTATTCTTATAAAAAATTATGGGAGATTATATTTATGACAACTACAAAAGAAATTCTAACTTTAACCGCTGAAATAGGCGATGCAATGCTTAGAAATGGAGCTGAAATTTATCGTGTTGAAGATTCTCTTGTACGAATTTTAAAAGCATATAATATAGAAAACTTTGATATATATGTTTTGTCAAATGGTATTTTTGCCAGCGCTAATGAAGGTCTAGACGATTCATGCAGTATCATTCGTCATACCCCGCTTGGTGATGTTAATTTAAGAAAAATTTCTGCACTGAATCAATTAACTCGCGATATTTGCTGTAAACATTGCGATGTAAAAACTGCTTGGAAGCGACTTGACGAATGTCTAAATAGCCCAAGTCCAGACAAACGACTTCTTTGCTTTTTCTGTGGACTTGGTTGTTCATGTTTTACTTATTTATTTGGAGGAACAATTTTAGATTCTATTATGGCTTTCGTTGCAGGTATTTTTCTTGAAATTTTTCTTTTATACTGTGCCCATCAAAAACTTTCTCGTTTTACAAAAAATGTATTTGCTAGTATAGTTGCAATGACTCTTAGCTTATTACCTCTTTTGTTTGGGCTTAAAATTTCATACGACAAAATTGTTATTGGTGTGATTATGCCTTTAGTGCCTGGTATAACATTTACGACATCAATACGTGATTATTACAACGGCGATTATTTATCTGGCACAATTCATTTAATTGATGCCCTTTTGACTGCATTATGCATTGCAGCCGGAGTCGGTATTGTTATAAGCATTTATCAATCTATAAATGGAGGAGTACCAGTATTATGATTTTAGAATTATTTATTCAATTTTTAATTGCATCTATTGCCACTTTATCCTTTTCTGTTATTTTTTGTGCACCAAGAAAAGAAGCTATATTTTGTGGAATTACAGGTGGATTCGGATGGATTATTTATTTTATTCTAAATAATTATGTTCATTATTCAATTATCGTTGCTGCCTTAATTGCGACTTCAGGACTTGCTATTATTTCTAGATCATTTGCAGTTATTAGAATGCATCCAGCTACAATTTATATTTTACCAGGAATATTTCCACTTGTGCCGGGAGCTGGAATTTACTACACTGCATATTATTTAATTACTAAGCAACATACTCTTTTTGCTCAAAAAGGTCTTGAAACTTTTGAAATTGCATCCGCAATAGTTTTTGGAATTATTTTTGGTTTTGCAATACCTCAGTCTCTATTTGCAAAACTTGGACAGCTTTTTCATCACAAAACGACCTAAATAAACACGTTTATTACAGAATATTCTCGTTTATTACAAAAACTTGAAGTGCAATTATTGAAATAGTATAATTATCGCAGCATAGGCATAAGAGACTATACATCTTGTAAACCTTCATAATATACAAGAATTATTTTAAATATGCAATACAATGAATAGAGAGAATAACACAATGACAATTATGATTTATACTAAAGATAACAAAACAATAAATACATTGACTAAAGAAGCACAATTAAATTTTTCCAAAAATAATCTTGATATTATAACACCTAAAGAAATCGATGATATCATGACGTTTCTAAAAAAAAATGGGCAAAATATCGACATATTATTTTTTGATATCGATTTTTCTTTTTTTAACCATAAAACTCTGCACCTAATTGAAAAATCAAAAAAAATTAGTTATGTTGTTTTTATTGCTGGTAATGATTCACTATTACCCGAATGTTTTTGTTCTAAAACAAGAGGATTTCTTAAAAAACCCCTCACTTCAGATAAATATTTTAAAAAAACGCTATTATTTTTAAAAAAAATAATAGCTTCTAAAAAAAATAACATCCTCTGTTACAATTATTATGGTGAAAAAAAAAGTATTAATGTGAACGATATAGAATTTATAAAGGCTTTTGGAAGATACTCTAATATAATATGCACTAATGAAGAAATTTTTATTTCTAAAAATATCGGTCTCTTAGAAGATAATCTATGTGAGACAGATATTGTACGTATACACAAATCCTACATGATTAACATCAATTTTGTAAAAAAAATTAAATCTAGGTATGTAATTCTTTTATCTGGAAAAATACTTCCAATTGGTGCCAAATTTTCTAAAAATGTTCATAACCTATTACAAAATTCTTGATGTAATAAACACGTTTATTACAGAATATTCTCGTTTATTACAAAAACTTGAAATATAGCATTTGAAATATTATACTCTTAATGTAATAAGTTTGAAAATTTACTAGTCTATTTTTTCTATAGTAAATTTTCATAAATATAATATTTTTAAGGAAGAGAGGATTTAGGTATGAACAAAATTAGTAAAAAATTGATAGCATTTGGAGGTGCTAGTGCATTAGCACTTTCATTATTGTTAACACCAGCAAACACTGTTAAGGCATCAGGAGTTGTTAATTATAAATAACGTTTAACTTATTTATATTTAGGTGTTCATCATAATTTATTAAATAAACTATGATGAACACTTTTAAGAAAGGAATTGAATATGGAATATATCAAGTTAGAGAATCTAACCAAAAAAATAAAGGGAAATATAGTATTAGATAAAATTAACATAGAATTCGAAAAAGGGAAAATATATGGAATACAAGGTCATAATGGTTGCGGAAAAACAATGCTATTAAGAGCGATTGCCGGATTAATTGTTCCTACAACTGGTAACGTTATAATAGATGGAAAAATTATTCATAAAGATATTGATTTTCCTCCTAAAGTTGGAGTTTTAATTGAAAATCCTATGTTCTGGAAAAACTATACACTTAAAGCAACTCTAAAAACACTTGCTTCTATAAAAAATGAAATTGGTGACAAAGAAATAGAAGATGCAATAGAGCGAGTAGGTCTAAAAGGAAAAGAACAAACTTTAATCCGTAAATTTTCTTTAGGAATGAGACAACGCCTTGGAATCGCCCAAGCAATAATGGAAAAACCCGATTTATTATTATTAGACGAACCTACAAATGCATTAGACACTGATGGAAATCAACGTTTAGAACAAATCTTAAAAGAAGAAAAATCAAACGGAACTACTGTAATTGTTGTCAGCCACAGTTTAGAATGGTTAAAAGATTTATTTGATGAAACAATTACAATGGAAAATGGAAAAATTTTAAAAGAACAAACTAAATATACTAAAAAGGGAGATGACCTAAGTGCATAAAAAAATAAAATTACTGTATGGATTAGTGACTCTTATAATAGTTGTTACTAGTCTTTTTTTTGGTATAGCAATAAAAAAAACATGGAAAAATGATTTGTTATTTATTCCATCTAACGATTATGGCAACTATACCGTTTGTTTCGATGAACTTTTTGAAAATGAAGCAAAAACACCCGCTCAAATACAAAATTTTAACACTCTCTATAAAGATGCAGACGTGATTGTACGTGTTAATATTGGAAAAAATACCAAACATCATAAAACCTATCAGTCAAGTTATGTTGAAGGAAAAGTTAAAGAAATATATAAAGGAAAAGTTATTGAAGACAAAATAAAAATTGTCGAATCAATTTTTATTGCAAACAAGCACTTAAGCGGTGCAGAAGGATCTCTCTTCTTTAACAATGGCGAAGATTATATTGTTTTTCTGAGGAAATATCCCGGTGACATGTATGGTAAATATGATAATACCTATGTTTTAACCACTGGAAGCATAAGCAAATACCATGTTACAAAAGATACTGTAGATGGTAAATGCTTTTTAATGACACAAAAGCAATCAGATAATTCTTCATTAAAATATAAAGAATTAAAAAAATATGATTCATTCACGTTGGATCCGAACGTTGTTGAGTTTTACGATAGTAACAAAAAAAATATAAATGATATTTTAAAGAAGGTGTAGATTATGAAATTCGAGATAAAAAAACTTTTAAATAGAAATGAATTATGGATTGCTTTTTTAGTACTGTTAACAGCAGGATGTGGAGATTTTATCTACACCATTAATATGTACCGGGGATATTACTTAAGCGAGATTCTAACACCCATTTCCCTATCTGTATTAGATAGCTTTACCAATTCTCCTGCAGAACTATTTTTCTCTCTGTTACTTCCTGTTATTAGTTGCTATATAGGCTCCTCTATAGCCGTTGAAGAACGCAACAATGAAATAACTGCATGTATTTATACACGAATAAGCAAAAAAAAGCAAATTATAAAACAAGGTCTAGCAGTTGCATTTATGTCTAGCATAGTTTTTACAACTGCATTATTGGTTAATCTGATTTTGATAACTTTATTTTTTCCAGCTGAAGGCATTAATTTTTTCTCTCAACCAGAACAATATATTTTATCTCAATCAGATTATTGGATATTTGAAGATTTAATAAAATATCGCCCTATTCTATATTTAACTCTTACTATATTTTATAGAAGTATGGTAGCTGGTGTTTTTGCATGGTTTGGGTATGGACTATCACATATGTTTAAGTTTTTTAAAAAAACTCATGTTATAGTTGCTCCTTTTATAGTTTTGACAGGATTTGAAATTTTAAGTGTAATACTAAAAAGAATTACAAATATTAATAATTCCTGGACAAGAATAGGATTATATTGTACAACCTATGAATTTAAGGACGTTATACCTACATTAACACTTTTAGGGTTTTTCATTATTACAGGAGCAATCGGCATCTACATTGGAACAAAGAGGGAGGACATATATTAGTGATTGAATATTTACTAAAGAACTATAAAAAAATAATATTTTTTTCTTTCTATATTTTTATAATCCTTTTTGATATAGCTTTGTTTAAAGAAAACGTAATGATATGGAGGCGAGAAGTTTTTACTCTTTTACTAGCATTCCTTTACATTTTCAATATCTCTAGCGATATTGAAAATTTAATGGATTCTACAAGAATTGTCAGAGAAAAAAATAGAATTAAACTTGTATTAAGGGCTAATATTGCTAATTTTAAAACAGCAAGTATTTTTTCTATAATATATATTATCGCAATTAGAATAAACCATATTTTTGAAATAAAAAG
>NZ_FNPG01000021.1 GCF_900107245.1 Lachnobacterium bovis DSM 14045 | reverse complement strand
AAATGTATTAATGCTGTTTTAGAACCACAGGGTGCTCTTTGCGATTGTAACCTCGTTCTAAATAAACCGTCATGCGGTATCTAACTGATTAACAAATGAACAAAGAGACTGTGGTTGGATCCTTTCTAAAACCATCAAGTGGTAGGAAATAATAACCAATCCACAGCATCTTAAATATCATAGTCGAACCTATAGAAAAGACTATGACTTAATAGTTATAAAGACCTTGGAGAGGGTCTCTAAAAACTACTACTATATAATACGAGGAGATTTAAATATGAATTTACAAGTTTTAAAGAAAAAAGGTGTTACTCTTATTTTATTGTTTTGTGTTACAATATCTCTTGGTTCTATTGGAGTTTCTGCCAAAAGCTTAGAAGATAGTTTTAAGGGATGGGCTGATATAGTTGGTGCAGGTACTGCAAAAACCGGAGCATCATATTATCGAAAATATGCATATGCACAAACTCGTGGTTATTATAAAAAACACTATGTACGTTCAATGATTGGTAAAGGAAAAAATGACCCCGATAGCAAAAGAATTTGGAGCAATGGCAATGTAAGAGCTGAATGTCATACTGTAAAAATAATTTGCGATGGTGGACCTTGGAACTTTAAAACAGCTTATGCCTATTACGGACACTAACAAATAAACAAATTTATAAAATAATGAAAAACTAGCGGTTGATTCTATTTTGGTAGTTTCAACTGCTTTATGGAGAAAAAATGAAAGCACTCAAAAAAACAAAATATACGACAATATTATTGATATTGCTGTATTGTATTATGCCAATTATAACGATTTTAACGATACAACACATTTCTATAACTGATACACTCTCAAAAATGGAAAATGGAAGTTTTGGAATAAGTCAGACGAATTATAAAATCAAAACTAAAAACCCTGTAAATTCCATAATAAAATCCTGTAAACAACAATCTACCAACATCGCTGTTATATGTTCTAGTACAAATATAGATGAAAAAGTACGCTATATTTACTTCAACAACATATATGCAACCTTTCCTATGGAACGTGGAAGATTCTTCAAACCTTCAGATTTTACGCCTAACAACAAAGTTTGTGTTATTGGAAAAAATCTTGAAAAAAACACACAGAAAAAAAATGGAAATTTATACTATTCATATAAAGGAACCAATTATAAAGTTCTTGGAATAATTGGATATGAAAAGAAAACAATATGCGATTCATATATATACCTAAACATGACATCAGAAAAAATAGATGCTGACATTTTCACATTTGATTTTTTCAAAACTGCTTTTAGCTTTAAAGATATAGCAACTAGGCAAAGTGAACTTTTATCTAGTTTAAAATCTAACGGATTAAATCCTGAAGATTTTTCTGGTGGAACTTGCTTTTCTGAGTCAATTATGCCCAAACTTTACTCTATACGTTGGCTTTCAATGCTTGTAGTAGCGTGTTTTTTATGTATTCTTTTAACATCCATACGCTGGATTAATCAACAGAAAAATGCCGTATGCATCTGTCGAATATGCGGTGCTAGAAAAACAGATATTCTTTGCAACCTTGTTTTTCGTTATATTTGTATCACCATATTATCATTTATAATTAGTGGAACATATTGCCATATTATTTATCCTTCTTATTTTATATCTTTTTTCAAAGGATTTTTCATATGCATAGGATTCATGTTTGTTGTACTGGCAATATCCATTTTTAAACTTTTTAAATCACCATTAGAGGAGGTAATTCGTTAATTATGAAATTAATTAGTGGCTTTAAAATTCTAAACAAACACAAAGTTCAAGTTTTTTTAATGATAATTTTATCTGGATTACTTTTCTCTTTATTCGGATCAGTTTTAAATTCCAACCAAAGGCAAGAAAAGGCTAAAAAAGAATTTGATAAAACATACGGAACTGTAAAGCTATATAAAACAGGAGAAAATCTTTCTGCTGTTGATTTAGACAATTATACAGATAAAAGTGGTAAAAAAGGGTTAGAAAACATGTGTCAATTTAAACAAAAACTCTGTCAAGAAAAGGAATTTAAATTTACAACAATAGGTACCCAAATGCTAAATATTTATAACAAAAAAATCCCAAAAAAATTTTTGTATTCTTATAATTCTGAAAATCCAGATGCAACCACTGTCTCATCTTGTATAACTAAACATGATAAAAACACTATATATTCCGTTAAAAGTTTACAGATTACAGACAAATTCTTTGAAATTTTTAATATATCTATAGCAGAGGGACATCGATTCTCTAAAGATGACTTCATTGATAATGATAAGAATACAATTCCAGTTATTCTAGGAAATGATTACAAAAAATATTTTAAAATTGGCAATACTTTTGACGCCGAATACATGGGCACCAAACGTCATTATATTGTAATCGGTTTTTTACGAGATAAATCATTCTTTTATGATTCCTCTTCCTGCGAAATGTCATCTTGTAATACATATATGATTATTCCAGCAATTACACCAGCTACCAAAACATATTTTGCTAAAGAAATAGCTCTAGATCACACTAATGGAATAATAAGTTCTAAGATAGGGGCAAAGAAAACAGCAAACATTTTTGAAAAACATAAAAAGGAAACTGGATTAACTAACTATCAAATTTATGTTGCTACTGACAATAAAGATGATGAAAACATTTTAGAAACTTATTCATCTATGACAAAAGAAGTTACTAATCAGTTTAAAATAATTCTTGCAGCATTAACCCTTTTAGCATTTACGATTAATGTTAGTGTATTTTTAAATATGCTTCGTGAAAACGATGCAAATTTCTGTATCGAAAGACTTTGTGGAGCAAGACAAGTAGATATTGATTTTGAAGCTTTCGTTCCCGTATTTGTAGTTCTTTTGAACGGCAATTTACTTGGATTTTTAATACTAATCACATTTAATGAACTCACAATTTCATATTTGTATGTCCAGATTTTAATAGGATTCATACTAATAGCTACTTGTACTATAGTTCATTTTTATATGAAAAAATTACATTTACACCATTACATTGGTGGAAAAGAATAAAGTTTTGATTAAGAGGTAAAAAAGATGATTAAATTCAATAATGTTTCAGTACACTATGGCTGCGATGAAGCCGAGACTATCGCCCTAAATAATGTTTCTTTTGAAATAACAAAGGGTGAATTCGTAACCATTATCGGTAAAAGTGGAAGTGGAAAAACCACGTTATTAAATGTTCTTGGCGGTATTACAAAACCTACTACAGGAAATTACTATTTTGAAGGAAATAATATTGCAAATTATAACGATCGACAAATATCTTCATACAGAAATGAGAAAATAAGTTTTATCGTACAACATTTTGCTCTAATACAAAACTTTGACGTTATTACAAATATTTGTATTCCTTTAAAATATAGACGTAACAAAAAAATACCCAAAAAAGCGTATATATATGAAGTTATGGATAAGCTCGGTATTCTTGATTATGAATACAACTTTCCTTATGAACTATCTGGTGGAGAACAGCAACGTGTAGCAATCTGTAGAAGTATTATTTCTGACACAGATATAATTCTTGCTGACGAACCAACTGGCGCACTCGATGAAGAAAATGGTAACAATATCATCGAACTTCTAAAAGATTTAAATAAAGCTGGCAAAACAATTATCATGGTCACACACGACCTGGAACTAGCTAAAATTGGAAATCACAGAATTACGATGAAAGATGGTAAAATAGTAGCTGAAGAATTCACTACTGATTAATGTTTTTCATTATTTTATATATAATACATTGACACTTTTCTCGTTTTTTTAAAAAATTCCTTTTATATTAGTTAGAATAAATCTTTTCTATCAAAAAGACACATATAATCGCATTTCTGCAAAACATATGTGTCTATTACAAAACAAACCCTCCCGGGAATGTCAAAAGCATTTTTTTAGTTACATAAAAAGGATGTGATAGGCTCTTGTACATGCTTAGTAAAAAGCTTTACAGCCATACCTGTTAGTAAAGCAGAAATTATAGTACCTTCGCGAGTGCCAACGATTTGATAATCGAAGAAAAACAAAGACAATAAGATGGCAATAATTACACATGACACATCAAAAATCGTCTTTATTGCACCAAAATCTTTTTTTATTGTATCAGCAATAGCTTTTACAAATGCTTCGCCAGAATTTAAAATTACATTTGCTATTACTGATAATGCAATTCCAAATCCAAGAATAAAAATTCCAACAAGTAATAATGCTACCCTTACGGCGTAGTTAGGAACAGGAATATATGAAACAATTTTCATTCCGATATCTGTAAAAATTCCGAATAAAAAAGATAATGGAATCTGTAATAATTGTATTTTCTGGAAATTTTTTCTAAGAATTAAAATTTGACAAGCAATCAAAACACAATTCCAAATGACAAGCCATGTTCCAAGTGACAAAAATGAGTATTTACAACTCAAAACATTAGCAACAGAAGAGATAGGTGAAACACCGAGTTCACCATGTTTAGTAAAGGTAACTCCAATAGCTGCAAAAAATAATCCAATAATAAATAATAAATAGCGTTTAATAAGTTCATTTTTAGACATAAATTATTATTCCTCCATATAAAATTCATTTATCATTATAACATCATAATTAATAAATGCTCAAATATTTTTCATATCAAGGACACTTTCTAAAAGAGAAATCTTTTAGGAGAGTCTTTTTTGTTATGGGCATAAATATGACAGAAAGAGCGTATTACAGGCAGTAGATTACACAAATACAGAGGAAGAGATATGAAATTTATTTTTGTGGCACTTGGTGGTGCATTAGGAGCTATAGCAAGATATGCTATTAGCTCTTGATACCGGTAAGGATGACATTTCCTGTCTTAACATTAGTTACAAATATAGCTGGAGGAATATATGTGGCATTGAGTGTCGGATGTTGTGTTTTGGGAATATTAATAGGTAAAAAGTTGTCATACTTAATATAAGGAATATAAGAAAGGACAGAGAATTATATCAGTGTGTGATAAAGAATTACAATGGATAGCGAGCATTAAGGTTTAAAAAATGTTCTTAAAATTGTAAGATAATTATAAAAATGTTATAATTTTTTGTAAGGTAATATTAATTGACTTAATAATGAGCACACAGAGGTAAATATTATGAAAATTGCAATATGTGATGATGAAATGGAATTCGCTAACATAATGCAAAAGGAGTTGCACAAGTTAGAAAAACAGTTAAATGAAAAAATTGAAACTGTTTTGTTTAAAAATGGGGAGGAGTTGCTAGAAACATTTAGTATTAGTAGTTTTGATTTGTTTTTTTTCAAGGTATGTAAAAGTATTAATGTTAAAGATCGGCAGATGAGTATGTGGTCTTTATTTCTAAATTTGAAGATGATTCTGTTAATCCAGTACTATTTAAATCATTTGGAAAATTAAAAAAGGATAGAATAAAACTTGATTTGATTTTACTTATAAAAAAAGCGTATATTTTTTTGAAAGAAAATAAACAAAATTTTATTTTATTTAAAACAGATACTAAAATAGTAAGGTGTAAAAAACCAGAAATAGTCTATTGTACGGTAATAGATAGAAAAATTCAAATTTATATAAAAGATGGAAATAGATTTGATATACGATCGACTATTAAAAAAGTGATGTCAACTTTAAATGACATACATTTTTTGAAAATTAATAGCGGAACAATTGTTAATGTTGCTTTCATAAAAGGAGTTAGCAATAAGGAGGTTGTTATGGATAATGGAGATATTTTATCATTAAGTAGGTCAAATTCAAAAAATGTAAGAAATGCTGTCAAAGCTTACTGGGGATATAATGCAGATTAAGCAAAAAAATAAACAGAATACGCAAAATACCTATTAAAAAACAAAAAGAATGCTAAAATATAACTAGATTAAGTTAGAGGTATTCTGAATTCACATGAGTTTGGAATACCTCTGTAAAAAAGTTTTAGGGGGATAGTAGTTATGTTACTTAAGTATCAAGTAAAAAAAATATGGAATGATCCAGTAAAAAACTTCATTTGTTTTTTAGTTTTATTTTTCCCATGTTTGGAGATTATCTACAATTTATTTGATTTAATTTCAACTGAAAATCATGTGTTAAGGCCAGAATTTATGTGTTTTTTGGTTGGTAGTTCAACTCGTTTATCTCATGTCTTTCAAAGTATTGTCTTATGGTTTTTTCCATTATATAGTTTGTTATTAACAGCAGAAGATTGTATAGAAGAAAGAAAAACAGGAATAAGAAATATTGTGATTGCAAAAGAAGGTAAGAAAAAATATATAAAATCACATTTATATAAAAGTTTTATTTTTTCATTTTTATTGATAATGCTAATGCTACTTATAAATATGGCTTTAGTTTATATTATATTTGCAGGTGGCAAAACGCCTATGTATGATGACATGATGCTTTCATTAAGAACAGATAATTTGCTTTGGGCTTGTAAGAATGGTTTGTTAGTTAATTTCATTTATATTATTATCACGGCTGCTATTTGTGGTCTAATTTCTATGGTTGGAACAATTAGTGCAATTATGCTTGTAGATAGAAAAATAGTTTATGGAATTACTATGTTATTTTGGTTTGCGCCAACGTTTTTATCAAAATCATTACTTTATGTATTTCAACCTTTTACAGAATATTCTCTTAGCTTTGTTGCACCAACCATTATCGGTGTTTTCGTGGTTTATATATTATATATTAGTGGTTGGTATGTGAAGGAGGTATGTTTTGACAAAAAAAGTATTTAATAAAAGGGTGTTATTTGCACTTCTTTTCTGTTTGGTTTTAAATGTAATTAAGGTATATGTTGATAATAAAGGTTTCGCAGAAATGTATAGTAAAGGTTTAATGACAAAGGTTAGCTATAATGAAGACCTATTGTCTGGGGCCTATTATACTATTGTGGATTATGCAGTTTGGCAAGCAGCTGTATATTTGATTTTTATAGAGTATGTTATGAATTATAACCGTATATGTTACATGATAAGATATGTTAATCGTGATGAATATTGGAAAAGTCAGATTAAAAATGTAACAAAAGCTACAGCATGTTTTGTTTTTGTACATGAGTTAGTTAGTTTTTTTCTCACAATTCAAAAAGGTGATTATAAGATACTAATGAAGCACAATTGGATACAAGGACTATTTTTGCAGTTTGTTGCTGCAAATTTGTTTTATTTATGTACGTATCTTTTTTATGAGTTTTTAAGATCATATTTTGGAAAGAGCAAATCAAATGTGCTTATTGTAATTATATATTTTGTAGAATACGTTTTGAGCAGAAATGTTTTGGATAATTTTTGGTTTCCAGAAAATGATGTAAATATGATGACAAAGAGATGTGTGGATAACATGCCGTTACTCATGTGTTTCTTAGGAATATTTAGATTGGCGATGGAAGTATTCATAATGAGTCGAATCTTATCTTGGAAGAAGGGAAAGGAAGATTTGTTGATTTATGAAAAGGTTAATTAAAATAAATTAGGAAGGTAATGGATAGGATGTATAGATTAAAAAATGTTACAAAGGTAATAAAAAATCAGAGGGTTTTAGAAGATATAAATTACGAGTTTGAAAACGGTAAAATATATGGACTTTATGGAACAAACGGATCAGGAAAAACTATGATAATTAGAGTTTTATCTGGGTTAGTAGTTCCAACAGAAGGTGAAGTTGAAATTGATGGAAAGGTTTTGCATAAAGATATTTCTTTTCCACCAAGTGTTGGGATTATAATAGAAAATATGGAGTTACTCCCTAAATTAACAGCTAAGGAAAACTTGAAAGCTTTATCAGAAATAAAGGGGATAGCAACTGATGAGGATATAGAAAGTGCTTTAGAAAAAGTGGGGTTAGATACGAATAAACCTGTAAAAAAATATTCGTTAGGAATGCGTCAAAAATTAAATATTGCACAAGCTATATTCGAAAAACCAGAATTGATATTATTAGATGAGCCAACTAATGCATTAGATGAGAAAAGTGTTACTCGAGTATATGATGTTTTGAGAAAAGAAAAAGAACGTGGAGCTTGTATAATTATGGCAACTCATAACAAGTCAGATTTTTCAAGTATATGTGATGAAATTATAAAGGTTGATGCCGGAAGAATTGAGGGGGTTGTCAATGAAAACTAAGAGGTTTCATATAAATATAAAGACGATAGTTGGAATTTTTTGTGTGATGTGTTTATTGGCTGAGGCTTCAAACATTTTTTTGAAAAAAAATTATGCGTATAAGTTTGAAAATGATATTAAAGTATCTGAATCAGAAATTAAAACGACTAAAAAAACTAATGATGGCAAATATGTATATAAGATTTTGAAAGACAAAAAAAGCATTATATTGAAATCTTATAATTGTTTTGATGAGAAAGATGTTATTGTGCCATCAAAAATAGATGGTTATAAAGTTATCGGATTAGATGATTCAGTTTTTGCATGTCATGAAGAGATGAAAAGTATTGAAATACCTGATTCAGTTGAGAAAACTGAAATGGCTACCTTTGGAGGTTGTAATAATCTAAAGAAAATACTTTTTAAAGGTGATGTGAAACAGGTAAGTAAATGGACTTTCTTAGATTGTAAAGGCGTTGTAGTTGCAAAAAACAATTCAAATATCGAAAAATGTGCAAAAAAACAGGGCATGAAAGTAGAAATTGAAAATTAAAACTGTTTAGGAGGCCTTGTGTTAATGAAAAAAAATAAAGAAAACATTTTTTGTTACGTAATAGCTTGTATTGTTCAGACTATGTATTATTTTTTTAGGAGAAATAAAGTTTTTGTTTTTGCAAATGGGATACCCGGAGTAAAAATGGGGGAGGGTTTTCCAATTTTAGATATTTGCGCATTAGTCATGCCTGGATTGATGATGTTTTTGATTTTTTCTAATTTCTATTCTTTTCATATGGAAGAGTATGGAAGATTATTATTGGTAAGAGATTGCAATATAAGAAAAAGAATTTATAAATTATTTAAAAATATTGCAATTGAAGAGTTGATATTGATTTTGTTACACATTGCAGTTAATATGGTATTTGATATGAATTATTTTATAAGGAATTTATATCAAATAATAAAGGGAGGAGCAATTTATTATTTAGTAATGCTTGTTCTTTTGACTGTGGAATTTTTCGTGTCGACCTGGTTTGATGATAGTATTGTGATGACGAATTTAGGTTTATATCTATTCGTTTCTGTTATTACTGTGATTATTAGCGATAATAAAGTTTTAGGAATATTATTTTTTCCAGGCAGAATTTTGAGACTTTATAAAATAAATGCAGCAGATGGATTAATAGGATTTTTTGTCCCTTCGATTGTTACTGCATTACTGTTTATTGTGGTGTTATTAGAGTTGATAATTAAACGTTGTAGTAATAAAGATTATTTTTAGAAAGATATATTGTATTAAAAAAGAAGTTATAACACTGAGGTGACCCCAAAAAGTGTGATAACTTCTTTTTTTGTAATTCTATGTGGGTTTAGATATAAGTTATCACAAATAATAGGTATTAGATATTAGTAAAGTGAGAAAAAAAGTTCTATAATGAAAAAAATCAAGAAAACATATCGCAAGTAAAAAAGGGAGAATGTAAAGAATTATAAAAAAGATATGTCAAATAGTTTTGAGAGAAGAGGAGGTTTTTTATGAAAACAGTAAAAAAAGATTTTATTAAAAAGAATTTGAAGATAAAGGGGAAGGTACTTTCATGTGGAACAATTTTAGCAATGAGTCTTTTTGCATTGGGAGGTTGCGGACAAAAAGTTGGTGTTAATGCAGATACAAAGAGTTCATCAGATTCAGGTAAAGTAAAAAAAATTATTGTAGGGTCAGGAAATTCATATAATCCATACTGCTATTTAGATGATAATGGAAAAGCAGTGGGATACGAATATGAACTTTTAAAAGAAGTAGATAAGCTTCTTCCGGATTATGAATTTGAATATAAAACAATGTCATTTGATAGTTTATTATTGTCATTAGAATCTGGAAAGATTGATGTGGCCGCTCATCAATTTGAATATACAGACGAGAGGGAAAAAAAATATCTATTTGGAAAAGAGCCATATACAACTTATATTACATACATATCTGTTTTAACAAGTAATAATTCTGTGAAGTCATTAGAAGATTTAGCAGGAGAAAAAGTTAGAACAGGTGGAACAACAAGTGCTTCTACGACGATAGTGAAAAACTATAATGATAAACATCCTGACAAAGCAGTAGAAATAGTAAGTAGCTCTAATTCCACAGATGAAGAAGTTGTAGCTGCATTAAAGAGTGGAGCAGCAAAGGCAACTGTTTTAACAAAACGTGATGTAGAAAAATACAATAAGAATTATGGAAAAGGAAAAGATTTTCTTAAAGTAGTTGGAAAACCTATTAATAATTCGAAAACATATTATGTATATAGGAAGGATGAAACTAAATTGCAAAAGAAGATAGATAGTGCATTAAAGAAATTAAAGGAGAACGGTAAATTAAAAGAATTATCAATCAAATATCTTGGTGGCGATTATACAGAAAGTGAGTAAGGTGTATGAATGAGTATTTTGATTCTGAGCGATTTATAGAAGATATACCAAAAATACTTCCACAATTAAGTGTAACTTTTTCTATAGTGGGAATTTCAATTTTTCTAGGAACCATCTTGGGTATTATTGTTGCAGTATTGAGGATAAAAAATATTCCGATACTGCATCAAATATTAGGAATATATATATCTTTTATGAGAGGAACTCCACTTTTAGTTCAAATGATGATAGCATTTTATGGTATTCCACTATTGATATGGAATTTGTTTCAAATAAATATAAATGATTGGTCACCGGTTGTGTTTGTAGATATTGCGTTTATATTAAATGAAGGTGCATTTTTAGGAGAAATATTTAGAAGTTCTATTCTTGCTGTAGATTCTATTCAGACAGAGGCAGGATATTCCATAGGAATGACGAAAACACAAACTTTTCTACGCATTGTGTTACCGCAAAGTATAAGAATGATTTTACCATCATATGGGGTTGATATAATAGGGGTTTTTCAAAACACATCATTGGTGTTTACAGTTGGCGGAGTCCTCGATATTATGGGAAGAGCAAAGACAATAGGCACTGCAACAGGTCATACACTTGAAGCATATTTGGTAGTTGCCTTTACATTTGTAATAATTAGTTTGATTTTAAGATTTGTTTTTTATTTAATTAATGAGAAAATTCGTTATGAGAGTAAAATCAAAGTTGATAAAAGGAAAAAGCACATAGAAAATTTATAATAGAAAGAAGGTGGTTAAGTGGCATTCGATTTGGAAAATTTTTTAAAGTCGTTACAAGAGGCAATTAATTATCTACCTGTAACAATTAAATTAACTGTTGTTACATTTGTTTTTAGTCTAATTATAGGTAGTGTAATTGCAATTATTAGAAATTATAACATACCATTACTATCTGAGTTTTTTGCTTTTTTTGTTACAGTATATAACGGCTTGCCACTCATGGTTGCTCTAGTTATTTATAATTTGTTGTATATGAACTATTATAGTAGAATTGCTTCCTTTTTTCATATTTCAAAGGCAATAAGTGATATTAGTCCAATTTATGTAGGGTATTTTGCATTAATAATGAGTTCAAGTTGTATTTATTCAGAAACAATAAGAGGTGCTTTAAAATCTATAGATAAATTACAATATGAAGCGGGTTACTCAATTGGTTTAAATAAGTTTCAAACATTAAGAAGGATTATAATACCACAATTAATACCTGTAGCATTACCAGGATTAACAAACAATTTGGTTGGAACGATAAAAGGATCTAATCTTGTTTCTGCAATAGGTATTTTAGAGGTAATGGGAGGAGCAATCACACCATGTGCAATATCATATAGTTATTTAGAAGGTTATCTTGCGGCGGCAGTTGTATATTGGGGATTTTCCGCTGCACTCGAATTTTTAATAAAAAGAGGTGAGCATTATGGTACAAGATATAGGAGGAGTTTGGCATGATAGAAATAACAAATCTAAAAAAATCATTTGGTAAGCATGAAGTTTTAAAAGATGTTTCGTTAAAAATAAAAAAAGGTGAAGTAGTGACAATTATTGGACCTAGTGGTTCCGGAAAAACAACTTTTTTAAGATGTATTAATTTCTTGGAGAAGGCTGATGATGGTAAACTTACAATAGGAGATATTAGCGTTGATTTAAAAAAAACGAAAAAGAAAGAGATACTAAACGTTAGACGAAAAACTGCGTTTGTTTTTCAAAACTATGGATTGTTTTCGCATAAAACTGCTATTCAAAATGTAATGGAAGGATTAGTAGTTGTAAAGAAAATACCTAGAGATGAAGCTAAAAGAATCGGAGAAAATGTATTAGACTGGGTTGGTTTATTAGATAAAAAGGATTATTATCCAAGTCAATTATCAGGTGGACAGCAGCAAAGAGTTGGAATAGCAAGAGCAGTGGCATTAGATCCAGAAGTAATATTATTTGATGAACCAACATCAGCGTTAGATCCAGAATTGGTTGGAGAGACATTAGATGTAATTAAAAAAGTAGCAAAAAAGGGAATTACGATGGTTGTAGTAACTCATGAGATGGCTTTTGCAGAAGAGGTCTCGAATAAAGTTATATTCATGGACGGAGGAAAAGTCGTGGAAGAGGGTACACCAAAAGAAATTTTTATGAGACCAAAAGAAGAAAGGACAAAAGAATTCTTATCAAGATTTATAACAAAAGACATGTATTATATATAGATTATAGATGAATTATATATGGGAAAACACGTTGGATATGTTTCGGAAAAGTATAATGACATCAGAGATTAATTTTTAAAGAGCGGAGAAAAATGCTCCGCCCGGATTCTATGGTCATATTTTTTTATTATTTTATGAGTTTTTCGTTTATTATCTTTCCATCTTTCATTTCGATTTTGTGATTTCCAAGTTTGGCTAATTCCAAGTCATGTGTAACCATAATGATTGTTTTTCCAGATTCGTTTAATTCTTTCAAAAGATTAATAATATTATTACCATTTTCTTCGTCAAGTGAGCCTGTTGGTTCGTCGGCTAGAATAATGTCAGTATCAGCAATTATGCTTCGTCAGTACCGTAGTGTACTGAAATGTTATTGAGTTTAATCATTATTTTTACCTCTTATTAAAAAAATATTATTCTTTTCCACCAATATAGTGGACTAACTGAATTTTTTTCATATAAAAATGAACAATAGTGCAAGTGAATATTAAAATAATTCCAATCAAAAACTGGACATACAAGTAGGATATTGTAAGTTCGTTAAATGTTATTAGAATTAAAAAGCCAAGTAAATCGGCACTTAAAAGAACCAAAAATACTGGAATAAAGGCTTCAAGGTCAATATCGATTTGCCGTGCACCACAAAGTCTTTCTATGCAGAAATTTGCATCGTTTTCACGAAGCATATTTAAAAATACACTAACATTAATTATAAAAGCTAAAAGTATCAGAGTAAAAAGAATTATTTTAAATTGATTTGCAACTTCATTTGTCATAGAAGAGTATGTTTCTAAAATATTGTCACTGTCTGATTTTTCAGTAATTACGTTAATGGGATAGTTGGAAAGGCCAGTTGCTTTTTTATAATTATAAGTGTAATCATCACTGGAGAAAGAACGCCCATTCGCCAATGAAATATTAAAGATTTCAAAGAATTTACCAGAAACCTGTAAACTTTTAACGGAATAGATGGTATTTTTTCCTTTTTTATATATACATTCAGAGTTATTGTTTTTATCTGAATAGTCATCAGAATAACTATATAAAAACTTTTGCGGGATTTTTTTTGTTTATTATTAGAGTTTAAGACTGATCCAAACAAAGAAAAAAGCAATCCTGATAAAATAATCTTTAAAAATGCTTGCATTTTGTGTTTGTTTAAAATTTTGAAGCCACTAATTAATTTCATGATTAACGAATTACCTCATCTAATGGTGATCTGAAAAGTTTAAAAATGGATATTGCTAGTACAATAAACATAAATCCGATACATATGAATCACAAACTGTTTTCTTTTCATATCCGATTATTCCAAGAACTTTATATTTTGTTCCTTTGTATGAATAGTATAAATTTCCATCTTTGAAAGAGTATCAGTGATAGAAATGTGTTGTATCATTAAAATAGTGATAATCGGCATGATACTGTATAACAATATTAACAAGATTGTTGTGTAATTAATTTTTTTTAGTAGTTTCATTTTTTCTCCAAGAGACAACTGAGACTATATGAAGAATCAGTTGTCTGTGATTTGATTTTATATGGTTTTATTAATAGTTATACAATAATAATAATAACTGTCAAGCGTTTTATTAAATTTATTTGACGTAACAGGAAAAATAAGGTTTAATATAATATATAGATTGTATAATTGTATGTAATCTATAAAGAGGATATAATTAAATATAAAATAAGAACTAGAATAATCAAATAATCTTATGAAGGTGAATATTATATATGAGTAGGGATGGGTAAATATATGTTATAACGGAGAGAATATATGATATTAGAATTACTACAGAAATTAGATGATGTAATGTATTATCCAATTTTGATTATTGTTATGGCGATAGCAGGATTATACTTTACAATTAAAACAAGATTTGTTCAGATTAGACATTTAAAAGATGCCTTTAAATTAGTAATGGAAAAGCCACAGGATAAGTCACAAGTCTCATCATTTCAGGCACTTATGGTTTCGACTGCATCGAGAGTAGGTACAGGAAATATTGTCGGCGTATCAACAGCAATTTGTTTAGGAGGCGCGGGTTCAATTTTCTGGATGTGGGTTATGTGTATTATAGGTGCATCTTCTGCATTCGTAGAAAGCACTTTGGCGCAGATTTATAAACAAAAAGAAGAAGATGGTAATAGTTATGGTGGACCAGCTTATTATATTGAACAGGCATTAAAAGCTCCTTGGTTATCAGTAGTATTTTGTGTTTGCTTAATAGTTACATACGCGGTCGGATTTAATTTATTGTGTTCTTATAATTTACAATCAACATTTGAAACATATAGTTTTTATAATAAAAATATTACACCATATGTAGTCGGAGTGATTATTACATTATTAGTTGGATTTTGTGCCATGGGTGGCGGTAAAAAAATCATTAAATTTACAGAAATATTAGTGCCTATTATGGGTGTTTGTTATGTTTTAGTATCTTTAATTGTAATAATTTTTAACATAAAAAATGTACCTACAATGTTTATAACTATCTTAGAAGATGCATTTGATTTTAAATCAATTCTAGGTGGCGTCGCTGGTTCGTGTTTAATATATGGTGTAAAGAGAGGATTGTATTCGAATGAAGCAGGTGTTGGTTCTGCACCAAATGCATCAGCATCGGCGAATGTAAGTCATCCTGTAAAACAGGGATTGGTTCAAACAGTTTCAGTATATATTGATACAATGCTTCTATGCACAGCAACTGGTTTGATGTGTTTGAGTTCAGGAGTAAAAGCTTCAGAAAAGGTTGCAGGAATGCCTTATGTACAAAATGCAATTAGTACTGTTTTTGGAAAATTCGGTCCTATTTTTATAACAGGAGCAATGATTCTATTTGCGATAACAACACTTTTAGGAAATTTATATTATGTTGAAAATGCAGTAATATACCTTAATGGTAAAAAAAGACCAAGTGAAAGATTTTTCAAAATCTTTAGACTTATTTGTGTTATTATAATTTTCTTTGGATCAATAGTTTCAATGGATGTAGCTTGGGCTGCAGCAGATATAACAATGGGCTTTATGACGTTGATAAACTTACCATGTTGTGTTGCATTATTTAAAGTAGTCAATTTGGCATTAAAAGATTATGAACGACAGTTAAAAGAAAACAAAAATCCAGAATTTAAAGGTGTAGATATTGGGCTTGATGATAAAGATATTAGTTTTTGGAAATAATCAAGAGGTTAGAAGTTATAAGGAGAAGATATGGTTAGAGAAATTGTAAGAGATCAAATGTTTTTGAGACAAAAATCAGAGCCAGCAACGATTAAAGACAAACAAGTTGTAATGGATTTGATAGATACTTTGCGCGCTAACCAGGATAGATGCGTGGGAATGGCTGCAAATATGATTGGAGTAAAAAAACAAATAATTGTTGTTATGGTTGGTCCTTTTATTTTTCCAATGATAAATCCTAAAATTATAAGAAAAACCGGAAAATATGAGACAGAGGAAAGTTGTCTATCATTAGATGGCGTAAGACCGTGTACAAGATACAAAGAGATAGAAGTCGAATATTTAGATAGCGATTTCAAATTAAAACGTGGTACATATACAGATTTTACGGCGCAAATTATTCAACATGAAATTCAACATTTTTCAGGGGATTTGATATAATAGAGCGAATGATAAAATATACAGAGAATTTGACTTAAAGGAGAGAACTAGTGATTATTTTGAAATTTATTAAATTGATTTTAACCCCAGTTGTTTGGGTAATCCAATTACTTTTATCAATATTGGCATTTTTGATAGAATTAGTTGGTGTTATGTTAGAGATTATTTTTGCTATCGCAGGTACAATTGGTGTGGTAGCAGCAGTATATGGAATTTACACTCAAAGTATAGATCCTGTAAAAACTATTGCATTGTTAGTTGTTTCGTTGATTCTTGCATCAATAACTATTTGTTTGCACAGATGGGGAGCAGCAGGTATACATTCTTTAAAAAGAGCTATCTCAAATGTATTTTAAATTATATAAATAAAAACACATTAAGGACGTGTTACCAAATATTTTATATAAAAATTCAAACCTTGCAGAGAGTATGTAGGGTTTGGATTTTTTTTTATTGCTCTTTAATGTATGTAGAGATATAATAGGAATGAAATAAGTTAGTTTTAACTAACGGAAGAGACATAAGGAGGCGGGATAATGAGCTTAGGAGCCAAAATAATAAATTGCGGAATAAAATTATCAGGAATAAAGAAAAAGTATTTACTGCCAGAGGATGAGTTTTTAAATGAGATTAAAAAGATGAATAAAAATAGAGGATTTTATTTGCCGAAGGATAAAAAAGCGTTTTACAAGGAACATGAAGTGATGGGAAATAAGTGTTTGATAGTACAAAGCAGTGAAAAATTATCTCAAAGAGCAATTTTATATTTTTTTGGAGGTGGGATGATATTAGGCCCAGATAAGGGTGATGTTAGTGTTATTTTGAAACTTATGAAAAAAACAGGATGTGATATATGGTTTCCGATGTATCCATTGTGTACAAAAAGTTCTATAATGGATTCTTTTGAAATGGTATATGAATGCTATAGACAGATGATTGATTTATATGGAGGCGGAAATGTAAGTACATGTGGATTTTCCTCAGGAGGCGCATTAGCAATAGGAGTAGCAACATATAATAACACAAGAAAGAATAAACTTCCTATGCCTCGTCATATTGTTGCGGTTTCACCGGGTGAAGTTCCATGGAAAGATGAAGAGAAAGCAGCAATGAAAAAGAACAATAGAAAAGATATGATGGTAGATTATTCTTTCATGGAGAAAGTAGAGAAATTGGAAAGGCATGGAAGGAATGATGTTCCTGATTATATGATTCATATCTCTAAAGGGGATTTATCCGGAGTTGATAATATTCATTTCGTATATAGTACAGATGAAGTTTTATACGGTGCAAAGCAATGCTTTATTGATGCCTGTAAAAAATATAATGTCAAATATTCTGTGCGTGAACGAGCAGGAATGTTTCATTGCTATGCAATGTTGCCATATTTTAAGGAGGCAAAAGAGGATTTTGAAGAAATAGCTCAGATTTTATCTGAATAGAGAATAAAAGTTTATAGAAAGAATAAATAAAGAAAAATAAGAGAGTATATAAAAAGAAGGAAGGAGGCAAGTATGATGTGTCCATAGTTAACACATCATACAAAAGATATGCTGAAAATGTGGGAAATTATTTTGATTCCTTTTATTGGAACAAGCTTAGGTGCAGCAAGTGTATTTTTATTCAAAAAAAAGATGGGTGATAAAGTTCAAAAATCTTTTACGGGTTTTGCATCAGGAGTCATGGTTGCAGCGTCTTTTTTTAGTTTAATTATACCAGCATTAGAACAAGTAAAAGATATGGGAAAATTAAGATTTATACCTGTTTCGATTGGCTTTTCAATAGGAATGCTTTTTTTATTGTTACTTGATGTTTTAACACCTCATATGCATTTTAATAATTGTGAAGAGGGAGTAAAAAGCGGATTAAAAAGAACTACAAAACTGGTATTGGCAGTTACACTTCATAATATTCCTGAAGGAATGGCAGTTGGAATAGTAGTGGCTGGTTGGATGTATGGTAATTCTTCTATTACTTTTGCAGGAGCAATGGCTTTATCAATAGGAATTGCAATTCAAAATTTTCCAGAAGGAGCAATTGTGTCGGTGCCTTTATTAGGCGAAGGACTTCCAAAAAATAGGACGTTTTTGTACGGAGTATTATCAGGAATTGTAGAACCAATTGGAGCAATTTTTATTATTTGTGCTTCGCGTCTGTTGATCCCAACGATGCCATATTTACTAAGTTTTGCAGCAGGTGCAATGATTTATGTCGTTGTGGAAGAATTAATACCCGAAATGTCAGAAGGAAAACATTCAAATATTGGAACGCTTTCTTTTGCAGTTGGATTTATTCTAATGTTGTCACTTGATGTTGGACTTGGGTGAGTCGTAGGATTAAAAAATAACAAAAGATGAAAGTAATGTTTATATATTAGTTACAGGGATTTTTGAAAAAGTTAATAGTTAAAGTCTTTAATTGTTTTTTTCGAAGTCGATAAATAATTAGTAGTATTATATATTTTTGGTCGAATATTATTTTTTCGGAGGAAAATTATGAAGAAAAAAACTTTTCTTTTTTCAAGTATTAAAACAAAGCTGACTTTAGCTATGTTTGCGGTTGCAGCAATCCCATTGATTGTGGCTATTTCTTTAACGTACTATACGACCACAAAAAATACGGAAGCAACGACAAAAGATACATTAGACTGGTCGGCGTGGTATCTTCAGGCAAGTATAAATAATCTTTTTGAAAAAACTAAAACATCGCTTTCTACTTTAGCAATATCTGATAGTGTTATTGACTTTCTAACGACAGGAGGCTCAGAAGAAGAAGCTAAAAGAGAGTTGATTGAAACAAATAAACAATTTGATGACGAAAACCAAATTGTTCTTTCTAATATCAAAGGTATGATGGTACTTCGTTCTGATGATAGCAAATTTGCAGATATTCATGATCGTGACTATTGGATAGGTGCATCAAAAGGTGAGGCAACTTGTTCGGGCGTAATCGTAAGTAAATCAACTAATTCAAGAATTCTTTGTTATGCGGTTCCAGTTTTTCAAAAAGGGAGCAAAAATGTAATAGGTGTATTACATCGTAGTTATGACTTGAACCAAATTCATAAGATTCTTAAAGAAGACGGAGGAGAGTCTTTTGTTGTAGATAACACAGGTATTTTGGCTGCGCATTCTCAATATGAGATTTCCGTAAAAGATGATCCGGTTGATTTTAGCAAATCTCCATATATGACTTCCAATAAACAAAATGATGTTTATGAGAGTTATGCTGTAGGTAAGCACACTATAGTTGCATATGTTAAGGAGCCTTTAACAAATTATACAGTTGCGATGGCAACTTCGTATGATACTGTAAAAAAGAGCGCAAGAGAATCAGCTTTTTTAAATATAGTTATAGGAGCAGTTCTTTTGATAATAGGATCAGTTTTTGCATTCTTCCTGGCAGTAACATTCATTAAACCAATATCAGAAGTAAATGTTACATTATCAGAATTATCAAATGGTAAGTTTAGGCATATTAAGAAGTATACAACGCGTGTGGATGAGTTTGGACATATTGTAAGAAATACAAATTCATTGATTGACAAGTTGTCATCAATTGTTAGCAATATTAAAAATTCATCTGGTACAGTTGGAAATTCTTCGGAAAAACTTTCAAATATGGCTAATCAGATTGCAACTACAACTGAAAATGTAGCACTTGCTGTACAACAGATTGCATCTGGTGCAGCTCAACAGGCTGATGACATTCAATCGTCAGCAGAGAGTTCAAAAGATATAATGGAAGCGGTTGAAAGTGTTCAAAATTCAACAAATGATATGTCAGCTCTTGCAGAAAAAATGAAAAATGCATCAGAAATTTCAAGTAGTTCACTAGCAATACTTCAGAAAACGAGTACGGAGATGACGGATAAGATAGAAGAAATTTCAAAGAGAATTTCTTCAACGCAACAGGCGGTAGCAAACATAAACGAGCGAGTAGAAGGAATAACAGGAATAGCTGCCCAGACAAATCTACTTTCGTTGAATGCTTCTATAGAGGCAGCACGTGCAGGTGATGCAGGACGTGGGTTTGCAGTAGTTGCTGACGAGATTAGAAAGCTTGCAGATGATTCTAAGAGTCTTGCTTCCGAAATTAGAGTTTTAATGGATGAACTTTTAGTTGAAGCAAATCAGGCTGTAGAAGTGGCAGAGCAGGTTAAGGAAGGAAATGTTGACCAACAAAAGGCTTTAAGTGAAACTTTTGATGCTGTGGATGGAATGATAGGTGATATTGAAGAAACTGTAAACAGCGTTTCAGAGATTAAAGGTGAGGCTGATACCTGTGTTACATCAAATACAGTAGTATTGAATGCAATGACTTCGTTATCGGCTATTTCAGAAGAAAATGCAGCATCATCAGAAACTACAGGAGCATCACTAGAAGAATTATCAGTGACAGTATCTACGTTGGCAGATTCAGCGATTGAACTTAATTCCATTGCCGAGAAGCTGAATGATGAAATGCAGTTCTTTAAGGAGTAAAACATGTCACTAAGAAAAAATATTAAATAGAAATATTTATAATAGTAAAAACTTATAAAATTAGGTCAAATAAATAACGTGTTAATAAGAATCGGAAAAGTTGAAATGTAAGGAGTCCAAGAAGTAGTTTTTGGAAGCAGTGCAGGGTCAGCTTTTCTGGTTCTTTTTTATAGAACAAAGAAATAAAAAGTAGTATAATAAAAATGTTTAGATAAAAAAATAGAGTAAGAGTAGTGAAAATAAAAAAAGGTAGGAGAAAACATAAAAATGAATTTTGAATATGAAAACAAAAAAGTAACATTACGTCCGCACCATGGAATGTGTTTTGAATTTTATGAAGGAAAAGGATATAGCGAAGATTTTACAGACCATATGGGAATCATTATTAGAGAATTAGAAAACAATCCAAATCAAATTGTAACTGTAAAGGCAAAAACAGATATTGTATGTAGTCACTGTCCAAGTAATAGAAATGGTTGTTGCGAAAGCCAGGGTAAAGTTACAAAATATGATAAGGCAGTATTACAACTCTGTAAAATTAAAGAAGGTGAGACTATGACATATAGTGATTTTAGAAAAAAAGTAAAAGAGAAAATTTTGAATAAAGGGCTTAGAAATCAAGTATGTGGTGATTGTCATTGGAATTATATATGCGGCAGAGAGTAAAAAAATATAAAGATATAATTGCAGAGAGTGGAAAAATTTTGTAGAATGTACTTAAAGAATATGAATAAAGATTATACTCAAAGAAGTAGTAAAAAAATAAAAGAAGAATAAATAAAAATAGAGAAATGGGGAATCAACTATGAAAAAAGGCTGGATTGCTTTAGGAATTACCTGTGTTGTTTTGTTAGGTGGATGTGGTGGAAAAACAAATAATAAGCAGGAAACATTAAAAAGTGATGTAAATCAATCTAACAATAAAACTGAAACAAAGGCAAAGCAGTCGAGCGAAAAAAAAGAGTGGTCAAAAGAGTTTTTTAGTGAGTTCGCAGACAATTATAAATTAACTAAAGAGCAAGGAATAGAAAGAGCTGAAAAAGACTACACTGCTCAGATAAAAAAAGAAGTAGGTACCATAACAAAAAACTCAAATTCTATACAGGAAGAAATAAAATATATAGAACAACTTTCTGGTAAATATGAAAGTTTGACGGCAGAATTAGATTTGCCACAACAGCCCATGAATATTGCAGCTAAATGGCGATTTTGTGTATGGGATACAGAGCTCAATAGCCTCTGGGGAAGAATGAAAAAAAGTTTAAATGCTACTACTAAAAATAGAGTTTTGACTAATTTACGTAAGTGGAATGCAATGAAAGATAAGACAGCAACTTTAGGAAATCCACGAGAAGTTGAGGGTGGATCAATGTATTCATTAGTTTATACTATAGAAAAAACTGCTTTTACGCGCAATAAGACATATTATCTTGCAAATGAGTATGCAAAGTCTTTAGATCAAAGTTTTGAAATGCCAGAATATGATGAATGTAAAACATTTGTAAATGATAAGGGTACTAAAAAAATACGAGAGTATTTAGCTATCTATAAGGATATGGAAAAAGAAAATAGAATTAATTTATTAATTGATGATATACAGTTTGAAGGAACATATCAGAAAAAAGATAACAAACTCTCTTTTGTATCAGACGATGGAAGCTTATGTGGAACAGTAGAATACACTAGAGATTCAGCAACTTTTGTAGTACAAACCAGTACAAACAACTCAGTTTCAATCGGGAAAAAATATGAGTTTGATTTTGCATTTTAAAAAAGCTCCGACCGACAAGGAGAATATCCCTACAGGTCGGAGTTACTTATGTAACTCAAAAATCCGTAATAAATAAACCCTAAAATAAATAATTAAGAGGTAATAAATAATTTAGAGGTACAGGTTAAATGAATTTAAAGAATAGACTTAAAAAGATTGATATAGTATTAGCAGTTGCTTGGATTTTGGCAGTAATATCTGCATTTTTTGTGCATCCAAGTGTAAAATATGTTGACTATATCGATTTTCGTTCGCTAGGCATTTTATGGGGATTAATGGTTATAATTCAAGGCCTTAGATATCATAATATTTTTGAAAAAATAGCTCAATACCTACTTGAAAAAGTCAGTAAGCAATGGCAATTGGTCATGGTGTTGGTATTTATGTGTTTCCTTGGAAGTATGTTAATTACCAATGATGTTGCACTTATAACGTTTGTGCCATTTTCGATTATGATTTTAAAAAGTTGCAATAAAGAAAAAATAATGATTCCAGTTATAGTGTTACAAACGATAGCAGCAAACCTTGGAAGTATGCTTACTCCAATAGGAAATCCGCAGAATCTTTATATGTACGGCTTAACGAAGATGAATTTTGTAAGTTTTGTTAAAATTCTTCTTCCATACTCTGTAGTGTCAACGGTTTTGATTATAATTGCAATTTTCGTTTTTACATATGACAAAGAAGAGTTAGATACTTCAATCACAGATTTTGAGATTGGAGAAAATTCTTCAAAATATAAAATAATCATGTATTCGGTTTTGTTTTTAATAGCGATTTCATCAGTTTTAAGAATGATACCTTGGTATGTTTTTGTGGTAGTAGTTCTTTTTTGTGTCGGCTTTTTTGAAAGAAAAATATTATTTAAAGCAGACTATATTTTACTTTTAACATTTGTTGGATTTTTTATTTTTACAGGAAATATGGGAAAACTAGAAATAGTTCGTTCATTGCTTGAAAGTGTACTAAAATCTCATGAATTCGCAGTTGGAATTGTTACAAGCCAGTTTATTAGTAATGTTCCGGCAACTCTTATGCTTTCTGGTTTTGCAAAAAATTACAGACAGCTTTTGATAGGTGTAAATGTTGGAGGATTAGGAACTTTAATTGCATCGATGGCAAGTCTTATTTCGTATAAAGCGTATGTAAAAGAATATCGCCAGGGTGGTGGAGAATTTATAAAAATCTTTACGCTGTTTAATGTAGTATTTCTAATAGCTTTAGTTGGTGTTAACGCATATTTTTATGGTGGTTTGTAGAATAAGGCAGGTGTTAAAATGAATCAGAAGAAAATAGAACTAGAGATTCAAGAAAAACTATTTGAAAATCAAGACCTCAAGTACAAAGATTTTCAGAGTAAATTAATACCAAACGTTCAGGCAGATACGATAATAGGAGTAAGAACCCCAGTTCTAAGGAAGTTAGCAAAGAGTATTTCAAATGAGAAAAAAATGTCTTTTATAGAGTGTTTGCCTCATAAATATTATGACGAAAATCAATTACACGCATTTATAATATCAGATATGAAAGATGAAGAAAAATGCTTCAATATAATTGAAGATTTTTTGCCATACGTTAACAATTGGGCGACGTGTGACCAGATGACACCCAAAGTGTTCAAAAAAAATAAAGAAAAACTATTGGAACATGTTAAAGTATGGTTGAATTCAAAAAAGGAATATACTGTAAGGTTTGCTATAAAAATGTTAATGACACATTTCTTAGAGGATGATTTTAGACCGGAATATTTAATTTGGGTTGGCAAAGTTTCTAGGGATGAGTACTATATAAAAATGATGCAGGCATGGTATTTTGCAACGGCATTATCAAAACAGTATAAGAATACGATATATATACTCGAAGGAAAAAAATTAGATATTTGGGTTCACAATAAGTCTATTCAAAAAGCTGTAGAAAGTAGGAGAATTCCTAAAGAAACCAAAGAATATTTAAAAACATTAAAGGTAAAGGAGAAGTAGTATGTACGAGAAGAGATTAAGAAAAAGCAGGAATAGAAAAATATTTGGTGTATGTGGAGGAATAGCGGAGTATTTTGACATTGATCCTGTAATTGTTCGTTTGATTTGGGCAATTGCAATATGCTGTTTCGGTACGGGTTTATTACTCTATATCGTAGCTGCAATTGTTATGGATGATTAATTTATAACAATCGCAAATGAATTAATATACAGTACAGAATATCCACAATATGTATTTACAATTGTGAAGTATTAAGGATGTATTAAGTATTGTGTGAAAATTATAAGGGTGTTAGAAAGATTAATAAATAATAGACTCTTTTTTTGTGGTTTATGATTATATTTTGTGCTAAACTAGTTGCTGTTGAGTAAATTTATGTAGCGCTATTTTAGCACTTTTTTGTGTGAAAATAGCAAGAAATGGAGGAAAAAATGGGCGATAAAAAACACGCAATTTATGACGCCACAACACTTGGTAAACCCAAGATGTTATTATTAGGCTTGCAACATATGTTTGCAATGTTCGGAGCGACGATATTAGTTCCAATTTTAGTTAATGGATATTTTCATGGTGAAGGGCTTTCAGTTCAAGTAACATTGTTCTTTGCAGGAATAGGAACTTTAATTTTTCATTTATGTAGTAAATTCAAAGTGCCAGCTTTCCTTGGTTCATCTTTTGCTTTCTTGGGCGGCTTTTCGGCAGTAGCTAATCTAAATTCCGGCAAATTTGCCACAATGCCATATGGAGAAAAACTTCAATATGCATGTGGTGGTCTTGTTGTTGCTGGATTATTCTATATTGTATTTGCACTAATCATTAAATGCATTGGAGTAAAAAAAGTAATGCATTTTCTTCCACCAGTTGTAACTGGTCCTATTATCATTTGTATCGGACTTTCACTCGCACCATCAGCTATAAAAAATGCATCTTCAAATTGGATATTAGCTATAGTCGCACTTTCAGTTGTAATTATTTTTAATATCTGGGGAAAAGGTATGTGGAAAATTATTCCAATTCTTTTAGGTGTTGTAATTTCATACATTGTTGCAGTTATTATGAATGCATGTGGATTGAAAAACGTTGACGGAAGTGCAATCATTAATTTTGCACCAATCGCAAAAGCATCATGGGTAGGTTTGCCACCATTTTTAATTGCTAAATTTGATTTAACTTCTATTTTGGTTATGGCCCCAATCGCAATTGCATCAGTAATGGAGCATGTTGGTGATATTTCTGCTATTTCAGCAACAACAAATAAAAACTTCATTGAAGAACCAGGTTTACACAGAACTTTACTTGGTGATGGTTTAGCAACAGCGGTAGCCGGATTGTTTGGTGGTCCAGCTAATACAACATATGGAGAAAATACAGGTGTATTAGAGCTTTCGAAAGTATATGATCCAAAAGTTGTAAGAATAGCAGCAGTTTATGCAGTTGTTTTAAGCTTTATTCCAAAAACTGCAGACGTAATTGGTACAATGCCAACAGCTATCATCGGTGGAATCAGCTTTATTTTATATGGAATGATTTCAGCTATTGGAGTTAGAAACGTAGTAGAAAACAAAGTAGATTTAACAAAATCAAGAAACTTAATTATTGCAGCAGTTATTTTGGTTTCAGGATTGGGATTTGGAGATGGCTTAACATTTAAAATTGGTTCAACACCTATTACACTTACATCTCTTGCAATTGCAGCTATTTTAGGAATTTTATTAAATGCTATTTTACCAGGAAATGACTATAATTTTGGTACGAACCTTGAAGGTGATATCAACCGTGGAGTAAGTTTTAATAAATTACCAGAAAAAGATGAAGAGTAATTAAAAATTATAATACTAATTCAATCAAAACTAGTACAGAATAAATAAAACAATAATTTTAAAATAATATTGATAATATGCCTATTTAATTATACAATCATAATTAGATAGGCATATATTTTTTTGAAAGGATGAATAACAATGAGTAAGCTTTTAATTAGTGAAACAACAAAAGAGGAAAGAATTGCACTTATAAAAAAGTGGATTCCTGATGATGATGGTTTAAATGATTCAGATATGGATTTATGGGACATCTATGCAGATTACATCAATGGAAAAAGAGAAATTGCAGAGATTAATGCGTCCATGACAGGAACATATTATACAGAAGAGGATTTAAGAAAATAATCTAAGTAGAAAATGCTTAAAAATAGTAAATAAAGTGCTAATTAGAGTAAATATTTTAATGAGTTAAATATAAGCTCTGAATAGATTGGGAGATGATTTTTGAAATATGAAAATAACAGTTTTAGTAGAAAATACAACAAAAAAGGGAATGACAACGGAACATGGCTTAAGTTTATATATCGAAACAATGGGTAAAAAAATTCTATTTGATTCGGGACAAAGTGATTTGTTTAAAAAAAATGCAAAAGAATTAGGTGTAGATTTATCACAGGTAGATTTTATGATTTTATCACATGGACATTATGATCATGGTGGCGGAATATCAGAGTTTATAAAAATTAATAACAAAGCTCCAATCTATGCAAACGAAAATGTTTTTGGTGAATACTATAATGGAACTGAAAAATACATCGGTCTTAATCCTGAATTAAAAAAATCAAATAGATTTATTTTTACCAAAGGAATAACAGAAGTGGCAGAAGGAATGACTTTGTACGATTCTATCGGAAGAAAGAAACTAATAGATATGGGAGCGTCAGGATTAAACAAAAAGATATATTTGTTAGAAAACTCTAATGATAAATTAAACGATGATTCAAAGAATTCTTGTGCAAATAATTCCGGTGATATATCAAAAAATGGTTTAGTCACAAAATTTGAAAGTGATGATTTTTTACATGAGCATTATCTTATGATAGAAGAAAATTCAAAAAAAATTTTGATAAGTGGTTGCTCACACAATGGAATAATCAATATTGTAGAATGGTTTAAGCCAGATATTTTAGTTGGCGGTTTTCATTTTATGAAAAAAGAATTAGATAGTACTTTAAAAGGTTATGCCGAAACACTAAATAGCTATAATACAAGTTATTATACTTGTCATTGCACAGGACAGGAACAATATGATTTTATGAAAAAATATATGAACCGTTTAAACTATATTGCAACCGGTGACGAAATTTTTCTATAAAAATAATAAAATAAGTATTGCATTAATTTAAAACTGTGCTATAATAATGTGCGAAACATGATAAGTTGCAGCTGTAAGATAAGTTGCACTTATAAAAACAAAACAGGTTTATTGGCAGAGTAGAACTTTATGCGTCAAGTGCCTTCTGAACAGGGAGTTGTCAGTTGGACGAAGAAGAAATTCGCGGTATAAGGTTCGCATCCCGCTGCTACATAATGGAAATATAATAAAAGGTCTTCCTTTATGTAGTCTAGGAACTGCTGAAAGGAGGATTTTTTTTATGAATTATTTTAAAAAGATGTTGGAACCATTTAAAGAAGAGTACATTGTAAAAACTATTGCTTTTTTAGGAATTATGGGTGCATTTTCGATTTTGTTATCCAAATTTGCAAATATCAAGGTCCTTCCAACACTTAATATTGGTTTTGGAAGCGTAGCTAACAGAGTTGTTGATTTTGTTTTTGGACCAATCGTAGGTGCTATTTTTGGTGGAGTTATGGATATTGTTAAATTTTTCCTAAACCCAGGTAATGGTCCATTCCACTTTGGATTTACATTAAATGCTATTGTAGCAAGTATATTATTTGGTGCAGTTGTTTACAAGAAAAAAATCACAATATTAAGAATTTTTTTCGCAAACTTATTAGTTAAAGTTATTGTAAATATTGGACTTAATACATTTTGGTTATCTCAGTTATACGGAAAGGGATTTTTTGCTATTATTGTTCCTAGATTATTTTCCAATGTAGTAATGTTAGGTATAGATACTGCATTATACTTTATTATATTTAAAGCAATATCAGAAGTTGCTAACAACTATCTTCCAGATTCAAATAAAAAAAACTATGAAGCACAATAATTTGCCAAAATCTTTATTAATATTTATTTGACTTATAGTTGTTGTTAAAAGTACAATAAATAGTAGAAGAAATGCAGTACAATTTATAAGCAAAGCAACCTAATAAGTAAACAATATATAAGCAATAAATAATAATATAGGATAGTAGGTATAATTATGGAGAATTTTGCAGTAATAGATACTGAAACAAATTGGAAAGATCAGGTAATGTCTATAGGAATAGTTGTTGCCGATGCGTTAACACTGAATATAGTAGATGAACAATATTATATAGTTAATCCAGCCTATAAAACTGGTGGAATGTATTCATCAGTTTTAGGCGTGGAGGATGGTGATCCTTGCAAAATAAAAAAAAGAATAGAGATTATGGATGAGATGGTAGAATGGCTAGAAAGTTTATCTGTAAAGTCTATTTATGCATATAATGCAATTTTTGATAAATCACACTTAGATGAATTGCGTAATTTTGAATGGTATGACATTATGAAAGTTGCAGCATATAAACAACATAATCCTAAACTCCCAGGAAATTTAGAATGTTGTAAGACAGGACGTTTAAAAAGAAATTACGGAGTAGAGCCAATGATTAGAATGCTAACAGGTGATTTTAAGTATAGAGAGGTTCATAATGCATTATATGACGCAAGGGATGAGTTAAGAATTATTAAATTAATAGACAAGCCAATAAGTGAATATTTTCCACTCTAAAGATGTATTGACTTTTTCTGATTAAAATGTTAGTCTAAAGAGAAAGAAGATATGTAAACGCCTTGAAGAAAAGAGTAGTTTTATTAATTCTGATAAAGAGAGCTCTTGTTTGGTGAAAAAGAGACAGTACGATAAGACGAAGATGGTTTTGGAGTGGTGAGGCTGAACTATTTAGATTTTTTAAGAAAACATTTTAAATAGATAAGCTTCGACAGGTGCGCCTGTTATAGCGCGATTGAGTAATATTATTTAGTGAAAAATATTACTTATAGAGGCTTTTATTGTGAAATAAAAGTGAAATGAAGTGGTAACGTGGATAATCCGCCTTCTGTTAGATGCAGAAGGCGTTTTTTATTACAAAAAAGGAGAGATATTATGGCAACAAATAAAGGTAAATTTTATATGACTACAGCTATTGCATATGCGTCAGGAAAACCACATATTGGTAACACATATGAAATAATATTAGCAGATGCTATTGCAAGATATAAAAGAGCGGAAGGTTATGATGTGTATTTTCAAACAGGTACAGATGAACATGGCCAGAAAATTGAAGAAAAAGCTAATGCAAAAGGTATTACTCCAAAAGAATATGTTGATGAAGTTTCAGGAGAAATCCATAAAATATGGGATTTAGTAAATTCTTCATACGATAATTTTATTAGAACAACAGATGAAGATCACGAGAAATGTGTTAAGAAAATCTTTAAGAAATTATATGATCAAGGCGACATTTATAAATCTTCATATGAAGGATTATACTGTACACCATGTGAATCATTTTGGACAGAATCACAACTTGTAGATGGAAAATGTCCTGACTGTGGAAGAGAAGTAAAACCAGCTAAAGAAGAAGCATATTTCTTCAAAATGAGCAAATATGCAGATAGATTAATTAAATATATCAACGAGAATCCTGATTTTATTCAACCGGTTAGTAGAAAAAATGAAATGATGAATAACTTCTTATTACCAGGTCTTCAGGATTTATGTGTATCAAGAACTTCATTTAGTTGGGGTATCCCAGTTGATTTTGATCCCAAACATGTAGTTTACGTTTGGTTGGATGCATTAACTAACTATATTACTAAAATTGGATACGACCCAGATGGTTCAAGCGATTTATTCAATAAAAACTGGCCAGCAGATTTACACTTGATTGGAAAAGATATTGTTAGATTCCACACAATTTATTGGCCAATTTTCTTAATGGCATTAGACTTACCATTACCAAAACAAGTTTTCGGACATCCTTGGTTACTACAAGGTGGAGAAAAAATGTCAAAATCTAAAGGTAATGTTATTTACGCAGATGATTTAGTAAGAATGTTTGGCGTAGATGCTACTCGTTATTTTGTTTTGCACGAGATGCCATTTGAAAATGATGGAATCATTACATGGGATTTAGTAGTAGAGAGATTCAATTCAGATTTGGCAAATATTTTAGGTAACTTAGTAAATAGAACAGTATCTATGAGCAATAAATATTTCGATGGTATCGTAAGAAAAACAGATGCAACAGATGAAGTAGATGAATCATTAAAAGAAGTTGTGACAAATGCAAAAGCAAAAGTTGAAGAGAAAATGTCAAGACTTAGAGTTGCAGATGCAATCACAGAAGTGTTTAATGTTTTCCGTCGTTGTAATAAATACATTGATGAAACAACTCCATGGATTCTTGCAAAAGATGAAGCAAAACACGATAGATTATCAGAAGTTTTATATAACTTAGTTGAATCTATTACAATTGGTGCAAGTTTATTAAATAGTTTCTTGCCAGAGACAGCAGAAAAAATCTTCACTCAACTAAACACAGAATGTAGAGATTTCGATGATTTAGATAAATTTGGTTTATATGAAAGCGGAAATAAAGTTGTTGAAAAACCAATTATGTTATTCGCTAGATTAGATCAAAAAGAAATCGAAAAACAAGTTGAAGAAATCAAGGCAAAACAGCAAGCTGAATTTGCTGCAGCAAATGGAGCAGATGAAGCTAAAGAAAATGATGACGCAATTGATATTGAACCAAAAGAAGAAATTACATTTGATGATTTTGAAAAAATGCAATTCCAGGTTGGTGAAATTATTGCTTGCGAAGCTGTACCAAAATCAAAGAAATTACTTTGTTCACAAGTAAAAGTAGGAAGCCAGATTAAACAGATTGTTTCAGGAATTAGAAAATACTATACTCCAGAAGAAATGGTTGGTAAAAAAGTTATGGTATTATGCAATTTAAAACCAGCTAAACTTGCAGGAGTATTATCAGAAGGAATGCTACTTTGTGCAGAGGATGCAGAAGGTAATTTGGCACTAATGAAACCTGAAAAAGAAATGCCAAGCGGAGCAGAAATTGCGTAGTATTAAATCTAATAAGTAAAATAATGCAAAAATCTTAAAAATAAAGTTGTATTATTGAGCATATAATTGAATAAAATGTTATAAACAAGAAAGTGGGTTATTGTATTTAACAATGATCTGCTTTCTTTTTTGTATAGCTTGTGTTTAGGATATTGTAATAAAAAATTATAAAATAAAATTATAAAGATATAAAAAAATATTTATCTTTCAGTTTTCTGTTGACAACGAGAACTAGATACGATAATCTTATATTAAAGATTAAACAAATGCTTAATCTTTAATAAGATAATACTTTTTATAACTGAATATAAAACTTTTAATAATTACTAGTAAGCACTAGAAATGCCGAGGTAATAATAGAGATAAAAGAGTAGGTTACTAGAGAAATTAGCAAAAGTTTAAAAAAAATATAAAAAAATAAGAAAGAGGTAGAGAATTATGAAAAAAACTTACAAAATCGATGTAGATTGTGCAAACTGTGCTAACAAAATGGAAGAAGCTGCTCGCAACACAAATGGGGTTAAGGATGCAGTGGTAAATTTCATGACTCTAAAAATGAAAGTTGAATTTGAAGATGATGCTGACAAGGATAAAGTTATGCAAGAAGTTCTAAAAAATTGCAAAAAAGTAGAAAGTGATTGCGAAATATATTTATAAAAAAGTAATCAATATATGTTTTTGTAATAATATATAAGAAAATGGAGATGGGCTATGACAAAAAAGCAGAAAAACGTATTGTATAGGATAGTAGTTTCAGCTGTTATTTTAGCAGCTTTGTTGATTTGTGAGAAAAGTGGAACTATAAAGAATATTAATAAATCGATTGTTTTTGGAGCATACATGATACCATATCTAATAATTGGTTATGATATTATTATAAAAGCTTTTAAAGGAATAAAAAATAAACAGCCATTTGATGAATGTTTGTTAATGGTTATTGCAACAATTGGGGCTATAGTAATAGGAGTGATAGATAATGGTGATTATGTAGAAGCCATTGCTGTAATGTGGTTTTACCAGGTTGGAGAATTATTTCAGAGTTATGCCGTTGGAAAAAGCAGAAGAAATATATCAGATCTTATGGATATTTGCCCGGAATACGCTAATGTTTTAGATGAAAATGATAATGTTGAAGAATACGATCCTGAGGATGTTGAGATAGGAAGTAGAATTCTTATAAAAAAAGGAGAAAAGATTCCTATTGATGGTATTGTAATTGATGGAGAAACAAGTCTAGACACAGCTGCGTTAACTGGTGAGTCAGTTCCAAGAACAGTTAGAAAAAATGATGAAGTAATTAGTGGATGTATAAATTTAGATTCTGCAATCACAATTAAAACAACAAAACTATATGAGGAATCAACTGTAGCCAAAGTATTTGAATTGATTGAAGAAGCTAGTTCAAGAAAATCAAAATCAGAAAAATTTATAACAAAATTTGCAAGATACTACACTCCAATTGTTGTATATTCTGCATTGGCATTAGCTATTGTCCCACCAATTATTTTGAATGTAATTGGACAAAGCTCAGATTTTAAAATATGGATATATAGAGCTTTAACATTTTTGGTAATTTCATGTCCATGCGCATTGGTAATTAGTATACCACTAAGCTTTTTTGCAGGAATAGGAAGTGCAAGTCATGAAGGTGTTTTGGTTAAAGGATCCAATTATCTAGAACTATTAGCAGATACTAAAACAATAGTTTTCGATAAGACCGGAACCCTTACAAAAGGAGTTTTTGAAGTTGTTGCAGTTCATCCAAAAACTTTAAGTACAAAAGAATTATTGCACATAGCAGCGCATGTTGAAAGATTTTCAACACATCCAATTGCAAATTCAATAAGAAAAGCGTATTCAAATGAGGCTGATAGTTGCATTGTTTCAGATGCAACTGAAATAGCTGGACAAGGTATAGAAGCTATGGTAAATGATCATAAAGTTAGCGTTGGAAATACAAAACTTATGGATTCAATTGGTGCAAAATGGAATAATTGTTCTAAGTTAAAAGGTACAACGATACATGTTGCGCTTGATAATGTATATCAGGGACACATAGTAATTTCTGATGTGATAAAAGAAAACAGTAAATGCGCCATATCAGAATTAAAGAAAAATGGTGTAAAGCAGACTGTTATGTTAACTGGCGATTCAAAATCTGTAGCAGAGAATGTTGCAAATGAACTGAAAGTTGATGAAGTTTATAGTGAGTTGTTGCCACAGAATAAAGTAGAAGAAATAGAAAAAATACTAGCAAATAAAGAAAATGAAAAAGACGTTGTTGCATTTGTAGGAGATGGAATAAACGATGCGCCGGTCTTATCAAGAGCAGACATTGGAATTGCAATGGGAGTTCTAGGTTCAGACGCAGCTATTGAAGCAGCTGATGTAGTATTAATGGATGATGATCCTTTAAAGATAGCGACGGCAATAAGAATTTCGAAGAAATGTCTTACTATTGTAAAAGAGAATATATATTTTGCAATAGGAATTAAAGTGATTTGTCTTATTTTAGGAGCAGTAGGTATAGCAAATATGTGGTTTGCAATTTTTGCAGATGTAGGTGTTATGGTGCTTGCAGTTTTAAATGCAATAAGATGTTTACATATAAAAAATAATAAGATTTCTACGTATTAAAAATAAAAAAACATAATAACGAAAACCAGATTTGTGATAAAGGGATATTGTTTTTTAAGAAGAAAAATAATATCCCTTTTAAAAAACTAAAATTTTTGATATAATACTTTGTAGTTATATTAAGTAAAAAAGGTAAGAAAGTAAGAGGTGCGAGTTGTTTTATGTCACGCAATTATGATTTAAATGAAGTAGAATTATCAAAAGTAAAAACAGTAGTTTTTGATGTGGGAGATGTATTACTAGATTATAGATGGAAAGATATGCTTATGGATTATGGTTTAAGTGAAGAAGATGCATTACGCGTAGGAAAAGAATTGTTTGATGATCCTGAGAAACTTTGGCATGTTTTTGACTTAGGAATAAATTCTGATCAAGAGATTATTGATTCTTTTTGTAAGAAATATCCTAATGATAAAAAAGCAATATCATGGTTTATTCGTCATGGTGAATTTATGCATGTTGCTAGACCGGATGTGTGGGAGAGAGTTCACTTATTAAAGGAACAAGGATACGGAATTTATCTTTTATCGAATTATCCAGAGTCATTATTTAAAAAACATACTAGATATGCGGATTTCCTTGATGATATCGATGGAATGATGGTCTCATACATGATAAAAAAGGCAAAACCAGATCAAGCAATTTATAAAGCATTATGTGATAAATATTATTTAAAAAAAGATGAATGTTTATTTTTTGATGATAGAATTGAGAATGTAGAGGGTGCGATTGATTTTGGAATGCAGTCAGTACAAGTTCATTCTAGAGCAGGATTGTCAAAAGATCTTGATGTTTTGTTGAAACAAAAAAATAACTAATACGAAGGCCATTAGAGAGGCATATTAAATATCATTATCAAATTATCCGATAAACAGTTCAGAGAGTATTCAGTTTTGAGATGTCTAAGGAGGATTTTTTGATGAATGATGTAGGAGAGATTAAAGAGACAGCTAGAAACTTGACGGCAATTTTTTTGTTTGCTTCAATTGGTTGTTCAATATTGGCAATGGTTACAGGTATTATTGGAATAGATGTAATTGCAAGCATATCTGTAATATGTGCTATTGTTTTAGATCTTCTGACGGTGTATACAATAAAAAAAGTTGTAGCATCGGGTGGACTTATAAGTGATGAAGTGATTGAAATAACAGAAAAGATGAAGAAAATAGAGCATGGTGATTTATCAGTACAGTTCGATGGAGATTATGGAATTTATTCAGAACTTACAGATTCTATTAATGTTATGCTTGAAGAGCTAAGAAAATATACAAAGGATATTAGTCATGTTGTTAGAAATATTGCAAAAGGTAATTTGACAGTACATAAGCATGTTTCTTATCAGGGTGATTTCAAAGAGATTGAACATGCACTTGATGACATAAAAGAACAACTTACAGATACATTAAGCAGTGTTAATGATAATTCAGTGCATGTATTAAGTTGTTCAGAACATGTAAGAACAAGCTCCGAGCAAGTTTCAGAAGGAACAAATTCTCAGAATGAAGCGCTTTCTGGATTGACAGAAGAAATCAAAGTACTTTCAGATAAGATTGAAAAGATTACAGATAATACAAATGCAGCTGATAAAATTTCTAGAGAAACAAATATTCAGCTTAATGCTGGAAATGATAAAATGAAAAATGTTGTTGTTGCAATGGAAGAAATCAATACAACGTCTGATAAAATTGGAGAAATTATTGGAACAATTAACAGTATTGCAGCACAAACAAATCTTCTAGCATTAAATGCTTCCATTGAAGCTGCTCGTGCCGGAGAAGCTGGAAAAGGTTTTGCAGTAGTTGCTGATGAAATAGGAGAATTAGCAAATGAAAGTTCAGAAGCGAGTAACAATATTGCAGATCTGATAAATGGAAGTAAAGTTGCAGTAGAAAAAGGAAAGGCTTTAGTTAACAATACAGCAGAATCAATTCAGCTTGGAGTAAAGAATTCTATGGAATTAGGAGACAAGTTAAAAGAGATTGTTGAGTATGCAGATGAACAAAATGCAGCTTTAAAGAATATTTCATCGAAGGTTGATGATATTTCAGAAGTAATAAAAGTAAATGCAAAAGTATCAGAAGAGAATTCTAAGGTAAGCAACGAATTAATAGACAGTGCTAATAGATTACAAGAATCAGTTATCCAATTTAAATTAAAATAGAATAAAAGTAATAACACTGACACATTAAAAAGAAGTATAGAAAGAATATAAACACATTTATATAGAAGAAATACATAATATACATTATAAAAAAAACAAAAAGACTGTAGAAATGTAATTGGTTCTGCGGTCTTTTTGTTTAATCAGGAAATAGATTCGACATCGCAAAATCGAATAAATAATATTGCATGAACCAATAAAAATATCATAAATATATAAAAGGGGAGTTAATTAATATTCTAATGGTTTGTATATAAAAAGGCTTATACATTTCTACAGTCGTGAAAATTTCGTCTTTTAATTCTTGTATTAAATTTTCAAAGCTAATCACATATGAATTATAAATTATATGCAATTGTTACCCTAGACCTATATTTGCAGCAAAGGTCTAGGGAGTTTGTAAGTTTTGGCATAATATCTTGCCCATGTGTAACATGAAAGTGATTTTTGGATAACTTCAGCACTTAAAAAGCTAAAATTAAAATGCCTTAGATATAAATTTGGCCATTTGTTCAGGCTATAATTTATATCATTAGTCTTACTTGACCTAGTATTTTTTTTGAGCGATAGATCTAAGTAAACACCATTTCGTTTGTTTTTGCAAAGAAATGAAAATAAAACATCTAAATCTTTTTTAAAAAAAGCATAGTTCACCCTTTTGAATAGACGAGTAGCAGAAGATAATCTGTTACTAAAAGATTTAGAAAGTTTGAAAACAACACAAACATCTATAGCAACAATAGTGCTAACTGCGAAAACTAAGTTAACTAGTTCGGGGCTGTTGCAGAAATTGAAAACAATTAAAAGCAACATGAAAAGAACAACGTAACTGTATAGAACATATAAAGTTTTTTGGTTAGCGTTTTTGCTATATATGTTTTTCATTGTAATCCTCCTTTGCAAAAATAAAATAAAAAAGGCATTAGCTAACATAAACAAGAATAGATTTAATAAAATAAATCTACTAAAAAAATGTTTATGATAGCTAATGCCTTGTAATCAAACAAGTAACACGCTTATTTCTGAAAAAATTATATCATGTAAAGAAGATTATTGTCAATAATATTTTTAATATCAAAAAAAAATAATTGCGAAAATATTTCGCCCTTTATTTTTTGAATTAGGCAGTTTGTGCATTGCTTTTGGAGAACTTAAATGAGTATATAATATATATAAGTTAAAATGACTAAAGGCAAAAGAAAAAAATAAAAAAAATTGTTAAAAGTGCTTGATTTTTTTTGAAAAGTGCTTTATCATAACTTGCAGATGCGAGAGGCGCTGTAAAAAATCATATTCAATCGATTGCGTGTTTGAATTTGAATATGATTTATGTGCAAACGGATTAATAAATTGATTAATCATATACAGCAAAGTTTTATGTGCATTGTATTACAAAATCCTAAAGAAAGGGAGTAAGAAGAATGGTAGGAATCATTGTTGCTAGCCACGGAAGTTTTGCAGCTGGAATTCTCCAGTCATGTCAAATGATTGTTGGCGAACAGGAAAACATTAAAGCTTGTACTTTAATGCCAAGTGATGGACCGGAAGATATTCGTAGACAGATGGAAGAAGCAATTGCTTCATTCGACGATCCTTCACAAGTTTTATTTCTTGTTGACCTTTGGGGCGGAACTCCTTTCAATCAGGCAAACGGCTTGATTGCAGGTCATGAGGACACATGGGCTATCGTAAGTGGCCTAAATTTACCAATGCTTATTGAAGCATGTGGATCAAGATTTACTTCAGAATCAGCACAGGAGATTGCAACTATTGTAATTGACACAGCTATCGATGGAGTGAAAGTAAAACCAGAGACTTTAGCACCAAAAGCTAAAGCACCAGCAGCAGCACCAGTAGCTGCAGCACCACAGGGAGCTATTCCAGAAGGAACAGTTATAGGTGATGGTAAAATCAAATATGTTTTAGCTAGAATTGATACTAGACTATTACATGGACAGGTTGCTACAGCATGGACAAAGACTGTTCAACCAAACAGAATTATTGCAGTATCTGATAACGTAGCTCATGATGATTTACGTAAACAAATGATAGAGCAGGCTGCACCTCCAGGGGTTAAAGCTCATGTAGTGCCAATCGATAAGATGATTCAAGTCGATAAGGATACAAGATTTGGAAACACTAAAGCACTAATCTTGTTCGAAACACCACAGGATGCACTTAGAGCAATCAAGGGTGGAGTTTCCATTAAGAAACTCAATCTTGGATCAATGGCTCATACACCTGGAAAGGCTGTTGTTTCAAAAGCAGTAGCTATGGATCAAAAAGATATCGAAACAATTGAAGAGTTAATCAGTCTTGGAGTTGAATTCGATGTAAGAAAAGTTCCAGGTGATTCACCAGCAAGTATTAAGGATATGCTTAAGAAAGCTAAGCAGGAATTAGCTAAATAAGGAGGAAATATTATGTCAGCAGTAACAGTTATTTTAATTGCTTTAGTAGCGCTACTTGCAGGTATGGGTGGAATTCTTGATGAATTTCAGTTTCATCAGCCATTAGTAGCGTGTACATTAATCGGATTAGTAAGCGGCCATTTAGTTGCCGGTATTATTCTTGGAGGAACATTACAGATGATGGCTCTTGGATGGGCTAATATCGGAGCAGCAGTTGCTCCAGATGCAGCGTTAGCATCAGTAGCATCATCTATTTTAATGGTATTAGCTTTAAATGGTGGAGATGTTTCACAAAAAGCTGCTATCGATTCAGCTATCGCAGCTGCAGTACCACTTTCAGTAGCAGGTTTATTCTTAACAATGATTTGTCGTACACTTGCTATTCCACTTATTCATGCGCAGGATGCTGCAGCAGAAAGAGGAGATTATAGAGGAATTGAAGTTATACAGTGGGTTGCTATTTTAATGCAAGGTGTTCGTATCATGGTTCCAGCATTAGCTCTTTGTGCTATTCCAGCTAAAACTGTTCAAAATGTATTGCAGTCAATGCCAGCATTCGTTTCAGATGGTATGGCAGTCGGCGGTGGAATGGTTGCAGCAGTTGGTTATGCAATGGTAATTAACATGATTGCAACAAAAGAAGTTTGGCCATTCTTCGCAATTGGCTTCTGTTTAGCAGCTGTTAGTCAGTTAACACTTATTGCACTTGGTGCTATTGGTGTTGCACTTGCTTTAATTTATCTTGGACTTAAAGATGCAGCTAAGTCAAACGGAGGAAATGGTGGAAGTGGTTCAGGTGATCCACTTGGAGATATATTAAACGATTACAAATAATTGGAGGGACAAAAGCTATGATGGAAAAAAAGAAAAAATTATCAAATGATGACATTTTTGCAGTAACATGGCGTCATCAGTTCCTTCAGGGATCATGGAACTATGAGCGTATGCAAAATGGTGGATGGTGTTATTCAATAATACCAGCTATTAAAAAATTATATACAAGCAAAGAAGACAGAGCAGCTGCTTTAAAAAGACATATGGAATTCTATAACACACATCCATATGTATCAGCACCAATTATGGGTGTTACATTAGCTCTTGAAGAAGACAGAGCTAATGGTGCAGATGTTACAGATGAAACAATCCAAGGTGTAAAAGTTGGTATGATGGGACCTTTAGCTGGTGTAGGTGATCCAGTATTCTGGTTTACTCTTAGACCAATTATTGGAGCTTTAGGTGCTTCATTTGCAATGGATGGCAGCCTTTTAGGACCAATTCTATTCTTTGTTTTATGGAATGTAATCAGATTTGCTTTCTTATTCTATACAACATACTTTGGTTACAAAGTAGGTACAGAGATTACAAAAGATTTATCTGGCGGTTTATTAGGAAAAATCACACAGGGTGCTTCAATCTTAGGTATGTTCGTTGTTGGTGCGCTTGTAGACAGATGGGTAAGTATTAAGTTTGCACTTAATGTTTCTAGTGTTGAACAACAAAAAGGAGCATTTATCAATTGGGCTGCAGTTGCTAAGACAAAAGGTGGAACTGGAAAGGTATTACACGAAGCATTTAAACAGTATAATTCATTAGGTGGAACAGGCCTTGAAAAATACAAAGTTACAACATTACAGGATAACTTAGACCAGTTAATCCCAGGATTTGCAGCATTAATCTTAACATTAATCTGCTGTAAATTATTAAAGAAGAATGTTTCTCCAATTGCAATCATCATCTTATTATTCGTTGTTGGTGTAGTTGGTAAATACTTCGGAGTATTCTAATTAGATTAGTAGCAAATACAATATAAAGTAACAGTTTAATACCCCACTTTAAAAGGTGGGGTATTAGGCTTATAAAGAAAAAGGAAGATAATTTATGATAAGTTCAAAAAATACAAAAGTTGATTTAACAATGTATGGAACAGCTTTTATTGGGTTAACAAAAACAGGACAAATATTGATTGGCGATAAGGCATTTGAGTTTTATAGCGAAAGAAATAAAAATGATTATATCCAGATTCCATGGGAATATGTTGACTATATAGCGGCATCAGTATATGCAAATAAGTGGATTGCACGTTTTAGTATTTTTATCAAGGATTCCGATAAATATTACAGTTTTTCTGCTAAAAACAATAAGGAATTGTTAAGAGCAGTTAGAAGTTATATACCAGAGAAAAAACTTGTAAAATCGTTATCATTTTTTGATGTTTTACGTAAAGGATTTTTTGGTTTAATAAGTAAAATTAAAAGATAATATGTTAAATATGACGAAATAATAATAGTAAGATAACAGGAAAATAAAAGAACAGTACAAATAACCTAAAATTATGAAAAAGAAAAGTTGAATATGAAAAAAGAAGACAGTTATTTTAACAAGGCGTTGCAAAATTTTATGTTTGATATGGCTAGTGCGGGCGCAATAAGAGCACTGACAAAGAAGGGATTAAGCACTAAAGATATAAAAAAGCAACTTGATTTTCCAACGCCAGAAAATATTATTAGTGAGATTTCGTGGGAATGTTTAGTTTCCGAAAAAATAGTATTATTAGAGGATCCCAAAATGGAAACTCCTCCGAAAAAATATAAATATGTTAAAGAGTATGGAAAGTATGGAAAGACATATTTAAAACGAGTTGAAATAGAAAATGAGGTAATAATTGACAAAGATAGTTATATTCCAATAAATTTTGGAATACAGATGTACAAAGATAAAGATAAATTTTTGAAAAAATTAGATAAATTAAATGAAAAAGATAGAGATTTTATTTTAGGACTCCCTTGGCCTTTAAAAATAGTGTATTATAAAGAGGATGAAAGAATCAAAAGGATTATAGAAAGATTAGGAGAGTAAGGATGAATAAAATTTTTGAAAAGTTCAAGATATCAAATAATTCACCAGTGATTGTGACGTTTACGTTGTTGTGTTTTGCGTCATATATTTTAAGCCAGATTTTTGGGTATAAATTCAATCATACATTTTTTTCTGTGTATAGATCATCGCTAGCAAATCCACTTACGTATCTTAGATTTTTTACACATGTATTAGGTCATGCGTCTCGCAGTCATTTGATAGGAAATATAACGTTGCTGCTCGTTGTTGGACCATTATTAGAAGAAAAATATGGATCAAAAAACATCTTAATGATAATATTAGTGACAGCTTTTATGACAGGTTTAGTAAATTATATGTTTTTCCCTTATCGATCATTATTAGGGGCTAGCGGAGTAGTATTTGCATTTATTTTACTATCACCATTTACAAATCTTAAAAGTGGATACATTCCTATAACATTAATATTAGTAGTTATTTTCTATATTGGCGGTCAAATTTTTGACGGACTTTTTGTTAAAAGTAATGTATCAAATTTAAGTCATATAATCGGTGGAGCTGTTGGTGCTGTATCAGGTTTTATTTTACAAAAAGCACATAATTAGAGCACTTTTACAGCTAAGAAAGAATTCAATATATATTATATGTTTTATAAAAGGTAGAATTTATTGTTTATTCTTTAGAGAATAAAGATAATGTTTAGTGGATAACATAAATAAAATATCAAGGCACACGGTGATAATTTAAGTTGTTGCCGTGTGCTTTGCATATGATATAATATACTAAGTGATAAAAATAGAAAAATACGAGTAGGAGGATTTTAATGGCAACACTCGGAAATCCAAAGAATACAATTGAAGTATTACAAAAATATAATTTTAATTTTCAAAAGAAATTTGGACAAAACTTTTTAATAAATACAGGTGTTTTAGAGGATATTATTGAAGCATCAGAGATTACAAAAGATGATTTTGTTGTAGAAATAGGTCCGGGAATAGGAACAATGACACAGTATTTATGTGAAAATGCAAGAGAAGTTTTAGCAGTTGAAATTGATACGAATCTAATTCCGATTCTAAAGGATACATTAAAGGAATATGATAATGTTGAGGTTATTAACCAAGATATTTTAAAAGTTGATATTAATAAAATTGCAGAAGAAAAAAATAATGGACGCCCAATTAAGGTTGTGGCTAATTTGCCATATTACATTACTACACCAATCATTATGGGCTTATTCGAAAGTCATGTACCGGTTGAAAGCATTACAATTATGGTTCAAAAAGAAGTTGCAGATAGAATGCAGACTGGTCCTGGAAGCAAAGAGTATGGAGCACTTTCGTTAGCGGTTCAGTACTATTCAAATCCCAAAATAGTATTGAATGTACCACCAAGTTGCTTTATGCCACAGCCTAAAGTCGGAAGTGCAGTTATTAAATTGACATGTCATAACAATCCACCGGTAGAAGTGGATAATGAAAAAATGCTATTTAAAGTTATAAGAGCATCATTTAATCAACGAAGAAAAACACTTGCAAATGGGCTAAAAAATTATGGTGGAATACCGTTATCAAAAGAACAGATACAAGAGAGCATTGAAGAACTTGGAGTAGAAGCCAATATTAGGGGAGAAAAGCTATCGCTAGAACAGTTCGCACAGCTAAGTAACATTATAAATAAAAAATTAAAAGAGGGTTAAAGGATATGCAATATAATGATAATTTACATTATCGAATACAACCAAGAGGAAATAGAAAAAAAGTAAAAGACTATACTAGAACTTTATTAGCTGTTTTATTGCCTTTTCAAGCAATAATTACATTAATTAGCTGCATACCGTTTAGAGAAAGCATAGAATTAACGATACAAGTTAGTAGAAGAGAAAAATGTAGCGATTTAATGTATACAACAGCATATTCTATTTGGTCGAATTTTTTATTGATTGTAAATGTATTGATATTTTTAGTAATTATATATGATATATATCAAATAAAAAAAGCGGGCTATAGGGTTTTGCTACATATTGTTATGTTGTTTATGTTAAGAGATTTATATTTAGTATATAGAGCATCCGCATTTAGAGAAAAATTGTCATATGCTGAAATAATTTCAATTATAGGTTGCGTTGTAAGAGTGATTGCAATAGGCGTTATGAGTATGATCATTATCAAAAATCCGCAAATTGTAGATATGATACTAGTATCTAATAAATTTGAAATGCTAGGATTTTAAGTTTTTTTACACGTCAAAGTTTGCTATATAGCAAGATGGGAGTGAAAAAATGAAAAATAGGGGTTGTAATGGGAATATAAGAAAAATTGTAGATCAAATTATAAAAAACAGGAGCACGGACGCTAAAATAACGTTAGAATACTGTGGTAAACTGTTAGAATATGCCCGTATAAATAATGATTTTTCTGCATATGGATTAGGTTATTATTTTAGAAGTGAAGTTTATTATTGGTTGAATGATTCTGATAAGTTTTTTGAAGATGCCAGTAGGGCGTTGACGTTTCTTGTTGAGATGGGAAAAAATAAATTGATTGCAAAGAGTTATAATAGAATGGGCATTTTTACAGCTAATGGTGGAAATGCCCCTATAGCTATGGATTATTATCTAAGTGGTCTTAAATATTGCGATTCTAGTGAATTATATGAAATAAAAAGTATTATAGAGATGAATATAGGGACATTGTATTTTTCAGTGGGGAAATATGAGCAAGCAAGCGAAATGTTGCATAAAGCATTGTCTTTTTTTGAAGATAAAGTAGAAAAGCCATACTATGATACTGTAATGATGTGCATTTATTCAAATTTAATCAAAACATATATCCAGAAACAAGAATATGAAAAAACACAAAATATAATTGAATTTGTTGTAAAAAACTACTGGAATGATGCAGAAAATATAGATAAAATTTCTCTACTTATGATAGAAGCAATTTTTTACCATAAAATAAAAGATTATAAATCAAGGAACGAGTGCGTAAAAATAGTGACAGAAAGTATGCCGAATCACATGGGGATAATAGATTGCTTTGATGATATAGATGAGTATTGCAATATGTTGCTTGAAACAGATTTAGATGAAGATTTTTGGGCAGTTATAAATGTTGTTGAACCAATTTTGAAAAACGTCAGAATGATATATTTTCAGATGAGATTGATGTCAATAAAAATAAAATATTATAGAATACATAAAAAAAATGCTGAGTTTCTGCAGGCTACAGGATTATATTATGAATATTCGGAGTTGATGGAGCAAGAGAATATTCTTATGGCAAGTAATATGCTTACAATTAGAATTAACCTTGAAAAAGAAGAAAAACGAAGAATACAAATAGAGAGAGAAAATGAAAGATTACAGCAAAAATCAGAGTTAGATCAGTTGACACAAATGCCAAATAGATATGCTCTTGTAGAGTATGCTAATAAGTCTATAAAAAAAGCGTATAAAAACCAAAAAAGCATAGCGGTAGAAATCCTAGATATTGATTATTTTAAAGAATATAATGACAATTATGGCCATCAAGAGGGAGATAAATGTTTGCAAATGATTGCCGAGAATATAAAGGAAGTTGTAGCAAGAAAGGGTGGTTTTTGCGCAAGATATGGTGGAGATGAATTTGTGATTATTTACGAAAACATTTCGTTGGAACAAGCGATAAAACATGAAAGGCTGCTCCATGAATCCATAAGACATTCAAAAATAAAACATGAATATTCTAAATGTGATACAAAAGTGACAGTCTCACAAGGAATATGTTGTGGAATTCCAAGAAAAGATGATGGTTTAAAAGATTATCTTGCAATTGCGGATGAAATGTTGTATAACGTAAAAGAGGCTGGAAGAAACGACTATGAAGGTGGAATTTTAAGTGAAAAAATTAGAAGATAATACTTTAAATTATACATATATCGTAAGATGCAGTGATGGTACGTATTACACAGGATGGACTAATAATTTAGCAAAAAGAATTAAGGCGCATAACGATGGAAAAGGTGCAAAATATACAAAGGCCAGACGACCCGTAGAGTTAGTATATTATGAATCTTTTCCAACAAAACAAGAAGCTATGAGTCGTGAATGGCATATTAAACAATATTCTAAAAACAAGAAGGAAAGCCTTATCAAAAATCTTGACATAAAATACAATAATTGATAAAATTGAAATGTTAAATATGAATAATATGAGTACGAAGAAATCCAGGTTATTAGAACGCTGCATTCAGCGTTCTTTTTTTAGGTATACACAAAGAAAGGATATATATGAAGACAGTTAAATTTGAAGATCTTGAGTTAAAACCTCAAATTTTAAGAGCTATCAAAGACATGGGATTTGAAGAAGCAACACCTATTCAAAGTCAGGCAATTCCAGCCGTAATCAGTGGAGTTGACGTTATCGGTCAAGCTCAGACAGGAACTGGTAAAACAGCATCATTTGGAATTCCATTACTACAAAAAGTAGATCCAAGTATCAAAAAAACACAGGCAATCGTGTTATCACCAACTAGAGAATTAGCAATCCAATCTACAGAAGAATTACACAAATTATCAAAATACATGCATGGCGTAAAGATTTTACCAGTATATGGAGGACAAGATATTAGCCGCCAAATTAAAGCTTTAAAAGGTGGAGTGTCAATCGTAATTGGAACACCAGGACGTATTATGGATCACCTTAGAAGAAAAACAATTAAATGTGATGAAATTAAAACAATTGTTTTAGATGAAGCAGATGAAATGTTAAATATGGGATTTAGAGAGGATATTGAGACAATTTTAGAATATATGCCATCAGAAGACAGACAGACAGTATTATTCTCTGCTACAATGCCAAAACCTATCATGGATATTACCAGAAAGTATCAGCACGATGCTAAGCATATCAAAATCACTAAAAAGGAACTTACAGTTCCTAATATAGAACAGTATTATTATGACGTAAAAAGACACGATAAAATCGATGTTTTATCAAGATTATTAGATTATTATAATCCAAAACTTTCTGTTGTGTTTTGTAACACAAAAAGAATGGTTGATGAATTAGTTTCAGAATTAAAACAAAGAGGATATTTTGCAGAAGGTTTACACGGAGATATGAAACAGGTTCAACGTGATAGAGTTATGCGTAAGTTTAGAACAGGTAAAACAGATATTTTAATCGCTACTGATGTTGCAGCAAGAGGAATTGACGTTGATGATGTTGAAGCTGTATTTAACTACGATATTCCACAAGATGATGAATATTATGTACATAGAATAGGACGTACAGGCAGAGCCGGTCGAGAAGGAAGAGCATTTACTTTTGTACGAGGTAAAGAAGTTTACAAGCTTAAAGATATTCAACGTTACTGTAAGACAAAAATTAAACATAAAGCAATTCCTTCATCAGAAGATATCGCTCAAATTAGAGCAGAAAAGATAATGGACGAGATTTCAAGAATAATTGATAATGAGAAATTAGATGATATGATTGATATCATTGAAAGCCAGGTTAATGAATCTGATTATACATCAATGGATATTGCAGCAGCATTCTTAAAACAGGCATTAGGTATGGTGGAAGGAACGAAAGAAGAAATTGAAGAAGAAAATTCATGGGATTTCTCAGATACAGGTGCTGAAGAAGGTATGGTTAGATTATTCGTTAACATCGGTAAAAACCAAAAAATCAGACCAGGAGATATCTTAGGAGCTGTTGCAGGCGAAGCAAATATTCCAGGCAAGCTAGTAGGAGCAATTGATATGTATGATAATTATACATTTGTTGAGGTGCCAAAAGAATATGCTAAAGTTGTTTTAAAAGCTATGAAAAAAGCAAAGATTAAAGGTAAATCTATTAACGTAGAACCAGCAAATGCAAGATAAAAATGGATAAAAGATAAATAAAAAATAATTTTTCTGAAAGAAGTATAAATTTTTATAAAAAATGACGATATATAAGATGAGAAGAAGTCAGGAGATTATTTATAAATGCCTTGAAAAAGGTGTGAAGCGGGGAAGTACTGGGGAGTATTTCATATAAACTGTTTCAAATTTTAACTAGTAGGTTCTGTTTGAGCGTGAAAGAACCTACTAGTTTTTTTGCTATTTTTAAGAAAAATATGCTAAAATATCATTGAAAAAATTAAAAACGAAAGGATTAGATATGACATTATATGTTTTACGTCATGGTCAAACTCCATGGAACAAATTAAAAAAATTACAAGGTAGAATGGATATTCCACTTAATGAGAATGGTTTAGAGCTTGCTGCTAAAACAGGAGAGGCAATGTTAGAAGTCCCTATAGATTTAGTGATTTCTAGCCCATTAAAAAGAGCTAGACAGACAGCTGAATTAATTACAGTAGGAAGAAATATTCCAATGATAATAGATGAAAGAATAGAAGAAATTTCTTTTGGCGACTACGAGGGAGAAAGTGTTTTAGACGGCGAGAGTGAAGTAATCCCAGCTGATTTTCTTCACAAATTTTATAACAAACCGTTAAAATGTAACAGACCACCACATGGTGAATCATTCCAAGACGTTATAGAAAGAACAAAAGATTTTTATAAATCTTTGATTGAAAATCCAGAATATAAAGATAAGAATATTTTGATTTCATCACATGGTGCAGCAAGTCGTTGTTTCTTATGCAATTTCTATACTGATAAGGAAGACGTATGGAGAGGTCAGATACCACCTAACTGCTCAGTTACAATAGTAGATGTAAATGATGATGGACAAGGCAGAGTAAGAGTTTTAGATAAACAGTTTGCAAAGCTAGATGATAAGAAGTAATAATCAATCAGAATGAGAATAAAGAATTATCAAACTAGGCAATCAGGATAAACGGTTGAAATAATACTTTAATCCTCAAAAAACTACAAATGAAATAATTTATAAAAAAATATAAAATTAAGTTGACAATGCCCATGCGTTGTGGTAATATAATTTGTGTCGAGTGACAAATTGAATAGATGCAGGGGTATCGAAGTGGTCATAACGAGGCGGTCTTGAAAACCGTTTGTCCGCAAGGGCACGTGGGTTCGAATCCCACCCCCTGCGTTAACATTAAAAGAACTTGTAGAGTTTATAAGCTTTACAAGTTCTTTTTTTGCAAGAGAACAACCACGAGAATTACTGCAATTGTTCTCAAATACTTTTATCGTAATGGAGAAAATTGCAGCATTCTGTGATGAAAAATTCCTGCTTTATTAAGAAAACAGTTATAAAAATGATCGAATAAATAAATTATTCACCAAAATATCTCTTTAATAATCCCTCAAAAGCTTTTCCGTGTCTAGCTTCGTCTCTGGCCATCTCATGAACAGTATCATGAATTGCGTCAAGATTAGCTGCTTTTGCACGTTTTGCAAGATCTGTTTTGCCCATTGTAGCACCGTGTTCAGCTTCGACACGCATTTCAAGATTTTTCTTTGTTGAATTAGTTACTACTTCTCCTAATAATTCAGCAAATTTAGCAGCATGTTCTGCTTCTTCGTAAGCAGCTTTTTCATAATACATGCCAATTTCAGGATATCCCTCACGCATAGCAACACGAGCCATTGCTAAATACATACCAACTTCAGAGCATTCACCATTGAAGTTAGCGCGTAAATCTTCGATGATATCATCACTTGCACCGCCTGCAACACCAACAACATGTTCTGAAGCCCATGTACGATTATCATCTTGTTTTACAAATTTTGTGTCTGGAGCATTACATACGGGACATTTTTCTGGTGGTTCATCTCCCTCATGAACATAACCACATACTGAACAAACCCATTTAGCCATAAACTTTACCTCCTATAATAAAAATTAGCGTTTTATAACGCATATAAAAAATGTTAAAAAACTTAATGCATAATAATTACTTGATAAAAATAGTAATCATTACTAGTATTAATATATCACATATTTATAAAATGTCAAATCTATATTTAAAAATTTTCTAAAGGGTTTATTAAACTATATAAATAATGGTCTTCCCATTTGTTATGAAGGTATATACATTTTCGGTTTAATCCTTCTTTGTAAAAACCAAGTTTTTCCAATAAATTAATAGAAGCTGTATTGCATGGCATAACTTTAGCCTCGATCCTGTGTAAATGCAAATCATTAAAAATAATATCATTTAAAGTCATAAGAGATTCTAAGGCATATCCATGATGTTGAAATTCGCTTGAAAATTTATACCCGACTTCACAACTTTGATAAATACTTTTTTCAATTCGGTGATAACACACAGTACCAATAATTTTATGTGGATCCTTTTTTAAAAAAACATAAAATCGCACAGCCTCTAGCTTCAGCAATAGTGAGTGTTCCCATTTGAGAACTTTTTTTTGATAATTTACAGTATAAAAGTTTGGCATTCTTTCAGGTTCATATTTTTCAAATAAATCTTTATCTTTTAAATAAAAATCAAGAATATGTTTAGCTTCATCAGTCCTGCAAACCCTAAGGACTAATCTTTCAGTTTCATATTGAAATAGCATAGCAGTCCATCCTTTGCAATGTTATAGTTTTATTTCCGCTTATATCAATGTATAATGATATAGAGTATATCGTATTAAACAAATGTATAATTAAATCTATATTAATATGATAATTAATTTAAATTGAAAAGTCTATTAACAATGAGGAAGAATAATGTATACAAAAGATGAGAAATACATGGCGGAAGCTATAAAACAGGCTAAAAAAGCACAGAAAATTAACGAAGTTCCAATAGGATGTGTGATAGTACAAAATGAAAAAATAATAGCTCGCGGATATAATAAAAGAAATTCTAAAGGATGTGTATTAGAGCATGCAGAAATAAGCGCAATAAAAAAAGCATGTAAAAAAACAGGAGATTGGCGTTTAGAAGACTGCACGATGTATGTAACTTTAGAACCTTGTCAAATGTGCGCTGGCGCAATTGTTCAATCTAGATTAAATAAAATAGTTATAGGTTCAATGAATCCTAAGGCAGGTTGTGCGGGATCGGTAATTAATTTGTTACAGATGAGCCAGTTTAATCATCAGGTTGAGATTCAAAAGGGAGTTCTTCAAGAAGAGTGTAGCCAATTATTAACAGATTTTTTCAAAGAATTACGAAAAAATAAAAAGAAAAAAACGAAAGAAAAAAATAAGTAGCAATATTAAAAAAATATAGAATATAGACGTATAATGGTTGACAATAGAGGATATTATATATTATAATTAAAATCCGAGCAGCCGGGGTGTTAGCGGTACCTTGAACCAACAATCCGCTATAGTTGGGGTGATGCTTCGCAGAGGGTTGTATATGTTAGAGACGCCCTCTATAAGTGGCGATGAAGCTTGGGTCTTACGCAATAGAAATCCATGAACCGGGTCAGGGCAGGAATGCAGCAGCCATAAGTGGAACCTTTTATGTGTCGTGAGGGTGCCTGGGCGGAGTTAACTGTAGAGGTAACGGTCTAGTGTATAGATTCGAAGTGAAGCGCTCGTTTTTTATTTAAAGAAAAACAACGTAATATAAAACAGTAAATAGTTAATAGTTTGTATGCGCGTAAGCGTAGAAATGAGGGAAAAATGATACAAGACATTGAACCACATAATTTTAATAATCAGTATTTGGATGCAACACCAGAAGATGATAGTTTAATTTTATTCTTTAACAATAATCATTTGGCAATTTATGAACAAACAGTCGACGAGTCTATCAATAAAATCGAAATTAAATTTCCACACTACAAAAAAGTAAAAGATCATATATGCTCATATACCTATTTATTCGCCTTAGATGGGGTTTCTTTTTTCAGAGTTTACGTAGAAGATGACCAGGTTGATGAGTTAAAAGATTTAGGATTAAAGTTTAAAAAGAGACATTATTTTAGAAATACTTTACCAAAAGAGTACGCTTTTGCATCACTTACCGCTTTACATTTGAATGGGTGGTATGAAATTAATAGATTTTGTGGAAAATGCGGTTGTGAAATGTTGCACGATTCAAAATTGAGAATGTTAAAATGTAAAAAATGTGGTAATGAAGTTTTTCCTAAAATTGCTCCAGCTGTAATTGTGGCAATTGTAGATAAAAACAGAATTTTATTAACAAAATATAGAGGACGTGAATATAAGAATTATGCATTAGTAGCAGGCTTTAACGAAATTGGTGAAAGCCTAGAAGAGACCGTTAAAAGAGAAGTGATGGAGGAAGTCGGTCTTAAAGTAAAAAATATCCAATATTATAAATCACAACCATGGGGATTGGCCGATAATATACTAGCAGGATTTATATGTGAATTAGATGGGACAGACAAAATTTTAAAAGACGAACTAGAATTATCTGTTGCAATGTGGGTAGATATGGATAAAATAAATCCTGATGAGCTAGAAACTATAAGTTTAACAATGGATATGATAAAACATTTAGTTTTAGCTAATTCTGCCTCTAAAATGACAAAATGAGTCAAGTATAAAGTCTATTGACATGGTAGAAAATAAAAGATAGTATTTTACTATGAAATGGAGGAATTGAAATGAAAATCTCTACAAAAGGAAGATATGCGTTAAGGCTTATGGTAGACATAGCAGTACATTCAGACGGTCATCCAATTAGTTTGAAAGATGTTGCAAAAAGACAAAATATTTCTGATAAGTATCTAGAACAAATTATATCTATACTTAATAAAGCAGGGTGTGTGCGAAGTATCAGGGGAGCACAAGGCGGATATTTGCTAAATGTTGATCCTAAAGAGTGCACAGTAGGTAGAATTTTAAGAATAACAGAAGGATCGTTAGCGCCGGTTTCATGTATAGAAGATGATGAATTAGTATGCGAAAGAGCAGATAAATGCGTTACTTCATTCGTATATATGAAGATTAATGAAGCAGTAAAAAATGTTGTAGACAATATAACGCTTCAGGACTTGGTAGATACCTATTTTAAAAAAAAGAATAACTAAATTATAAAAATTGTACAAATATACATTTTTTTATGGTTTAATTGTAAAAATCGTACAAAATACAATAATATAAATATATTTCGAATAGATGGAGAGGAAATAATATTGAAAAAGAAAGTAATAGTAGGATTGTCAGGTGGAGTTGATTCATCAGTAACTTCGTACCTTTTAAAAGAACAAGGATACGAAGTAATTGGCATGACAATGCGAACATGGGATGATTCTAAAGATGATATTTTATCTCAAAGTTCGGATGAGCTAATAATAAATGATGCAAAAAGAGTAGCACAAGCAATTGGAATAGAACATTATGTAGTAGATTTCCACGAAGAATTCCGTAAAGAGGTAATTAATTACTTTATTGATGAATATAAAAATGCAAGAACGCCAAATCCTTGTGTTGTATGCAATAGAGCGATAAAATGGAAAGCATTATTTACTGCAGCAGAAAAGTTTGGCGCAGATTATGTGGCAACAGGCCATTATGCCAAAATAGAGCAATTAGAAAATGGAAGATATGTAATCAAGAATTCTAAGACTGCTCAAAAAGATCAAACATATGCTTTATATAATTTAACACAAGAGCAGTTGCAGAAAACATTGTTGCCATTAGGTGAATATGAAAAAACAAGAATTAGAGAAATAGCAGAAGAAGTAAACATTCCTGTGGCAGATAAAAAAGATAGTCAGGATATTTGCTTCATAAAAGACGGTGACTACGCTTCTTTTATAGAAAAAGAAACAAAACAAACTTTTGAAAAAGGTGATTTTGTAGATTTGAATGGAAATGTATTAGGAGAACACAAAGGAATAATACATTATACAATAGGTCAAAGGAAGGGCTTAGGAATTACAGCAGCTACTCCATTATTTGTAAAAGAGATTCGACCAGAAACAAATGAAGTTGTAGTTTGTCAGTCGGATGATTTGTTTTCAAAAGTTTGCTATGTAGAGAATGTTAATTTTATGGCAATTTCAAATTTGACAGGACCATATAATACAATTGGAAAAATAAGATACTCACATAAAGGATCGGAATGTATTATAGAACCAGTTACAGATAGCAAAATAAAATGTACATTTAATGAACCACAGAGAGCTTTTACACCTGGACAATCAGCAGTATTCTATGAAGACGGTCATGTTTTATGTGGTGGTACAATTGTTTTACAATAGTATAAATATTTATTAATTGAGAAGAGGGAGAATCTAGTTATGGCAAATATTCATAAAAGTGCATTGGAATTAATTGGTAGAACACCATTAGTTGAATTAAACAACATAGAAAAAAAATTCGGCTTAGAAGCCAAGATAATTGCTAAAATTGAAACTTTTAATCCAACAGGAAGTGCAAAAGATCGAGTAGCAAAAGAAATGATAGAACAAGCCGAAAGAGACGGCATTCTTAAACCTGGTGCTACAATAATAGAACCAACTTCAGGAAATACAGGTATAGGTTTAGCATCAGTTGCAGCGCTAAAAGGATATAAACTAATTATAGTTTTACCAGATACTATGTCGATTGAAAGAAGAAACATAATAAAAGCGTATGGAGCAGAAATTGTTTTATCAGAGGGAAAGCTGGGAATGCAGGGTGCTATTGATAAGGCGAATGAATTGAATAAACAGATTGAAGGAAGTTTTATCCCAGCACAGTTTGATAATGAAGCAAACGCTTTAGCTCATGAAAAAACAACAGGACCAGAAATTTGGGAAGATACAGAAGGAAAAGTGGATTATTTTGTTGCAGGAGTCGGCACTGGTGGAACTATAACAGGTACATCAAGATATCTAAAAAAACAAAATCCTTTAGTTAAGGTAGTGGCTGTTGAGCCAGCAACTTCAGCAGTTTTATCGCATAAAGAAGCAGGTGCTCATGCGATTCAGGGAATTGGAGCAGGCTTCATCCCTAGCATTTTAGATGTAAATTGTTACGATGAAGTGTTAGCAATTGACAATGAAACTCCATTCGAATATGCTAAAATGATAGCTCAACTTGAGGGAATTCTAGTAGGTATTTCATCAGGAGCAGCACTTGCAGCAGCAGTTGAAATTGCAAAACGTCCAGAAAGTAAAGGAAAAAATATAGTTGTATTCTTCACAGATAGTGGAGATAGATATTATTCAACTAAAATGTTTCAATAATATATTTCAATAATGTTAATATATAAAAGGGATTCTTTTATGATTTTTTTTAAAAATGAAAATATAAAGGAATTCCTTTTTGTCTGAAAAAATCTTTTAATCTCTTAACAATATATAAAACGCCCAGATAACAAAAAATTCACAAAATAATAATACAATTATTTACATATAGATATTATAATGTAAGTGAGGTCAAAAACAAAACAGGAAGAATGAGAAGGAAAAAATTATGGATGAAATTTTAAATAAAGTAAAAGAAAAATGGATTAAAGAGAATCTATTATCAGATAAAGTTTTAGATGCAATTAATGCAAACATAATGCCAATTGAAAGATTTATGGCATATTATAGATGTGCAATAATGGAAGTAGAAACAAAGTTTAAAGTTTTAAATGAACAATTTTCATTACAGTATGATCGAAATCCAATAGAATCTATAAAGACAAGAGTAAAATCTGTTGAGGGCATTATTAAAAAAATAAATAAAAAAAATATCCCTTTATCGTTAGAAGCAATTGAAGAAAACGTAACAGATATTGCAGGTGTTAGAGTTATTTGCTCTTTTCCAGAAGATATATACTATCTTGCAGATTGCTTGCTTCAACAAGATGATATTACACTTATAAAGAAGAAAGATTATATAAAGAACCCAAAACCAAGTGGCTATAGAAGTTTACATTTGATAGTAGAAGTGCCTATTTTTTTGGAAAACCAAAAAAGACCTATGAAAGTAGAAGTTCAACTTAGAACTATCGCAATGGATTTTTGGGCAAGTCTTGAACATAAATTACAATACAAAAAGAATATTCCAGAAAGTGAAGTGGAATATTTGTCGAAGGAATTAGAGGAATGTGCAAGAATTAGTGCTAGCTTAGATGAAAGAATGGAAAAAATCAGAAATAGAATGAATAATTGCGCAAAAGAAACAAATGATATAAATAATGAAGAACGAAAATTATTTACAGCATTAATAAGAGAAAATGCAATGAATTCAGATGATTTGAGTTTTGGTGAAACACAAAATTTAGCACAATCTTCTAGAAATATGTTAACATATAATAAAGAAAACTTTTTTTTAGAAGAATAAAAGTTAAATATAAAATTGTAGACGAAAATTTTGACAAAATGTCTTTTTTTGGCTAAGATAGGTTTTACGGTAATAAGAATTGGAGATGAAATTATGTTTCAAAAAAAGCAATATATATATAGTGAGACTCAAGGAGTGTGTCAGGTAGATAATATTGTATCTTTAAAAACTAAAAGGCGTGCTCCAATGCAATATTATGTGTTGAAGTCGGTTTATGAGCCTCAAACTATTTCATACATTCCGGTTGAAGGACATAAAGTAGAATTAAAAGAGTTGTTCTCAGCAGAAGAAGCGAAGGTGTTAGAACATTCCGAATTAGCTAAAAAAGATCTCAAATTGCAAGATGCTATTGATTTCGTCCTACAAAGAGAGAAGGGGAAAGATGGCGCAAGGAATTAATAAGTTTATGCTTGGTCAACAAGATGTTGATGGAAAGAATTGTGAATTTCATTATGACAGGGGGCAATACTTAATAATAGAAAAAGTCAATGATGATAAAAAACAGCTTTATAAGTCGAGTAATTCACAAGAAGCATATAAAACATGGAATACATTAATCGGTAGAAAAAAAGGTTTTAAAAATGATGAACGTAAAAAGGAAAAAAAATAAGGTAAGATAAAAGATTTCAGAGAAATCAAATTTTCTGGAAAAGGAAAGGAGTCATAATATGAGAGTTGGTTTGTTGACTAGTGGTGGTGATTGTCAGGCGCTTAATGCTGCAATGAGAGGTGTTGTAAAAGGATTATTTGAATATGACAAAAAAGTTGAAATTTTCGGGTTTCGAAATGGATATAAAGGCTTGATTTATAAAGATTATACTCAAATGTCACGTTCAGATTTTTCAGGGATACTTACGAGAGGCGGCACAATATTAGGTTCTTCAAGACAGCCATTTAAGCAGATGCGAGTTCCAGATGAAAATGGATTAGATAAAGTAGAAGCAATGAAACAAACATATTATGACTTAAACTTAGATTGCATAGTTATTCTAGGTGGAAATGGAACAGAAAAAAGTGCCAATATGCTTCGAGAAGAAGGGCTTAATGTTATACATTTACCCAAAACTATAGATAATGATATTTATGGAACAGACGTTACTTTTGGGTTCCAAAGTGCAATTAATATAGCTACAGATGCAATTGATTGCATTCATACAACGGCTGCTTCGCATAATCGTGTGTTTATAGTTGAGGTAATGGGACATAAAGTGGGATGGCTTACTCTTTATGCAGGCATTGCAGGCGGAGCGGATATTATCCTTATTCCGGAAATACCATATGATATAGATAATGTGGTTTCTGCCATAGAAAAAAGAGGAAAAGAAGGTAAAGGTTTTACAATTTTGGCTGTAGCAGAAGGCGCAATTTCGAAAGAAGATTCTAAATTGTCAAAAAAAGAATACAAAAGCAAACTGGCTGAAAGAAAGTATCCTTCAGTTTCTTATGAAATCGCAGCAGAAATTGAGAAACGAACAGGTGTTGAAGTTCGTGTAACAGTTCCCGGACATACGCAAAGAGGTGGCAGTCCATGCCCATATGATAGAGTTTTGTGTACAAGATTAGGAGCAGCAGCAGCAAAAGCAATTGTAGATAAAGACTATGGAAATATGATTGCTATGGTCAATGGAGAAACAAAAAGGGTTCCGCTTGGAAAAGTTGCAGGAAAACTCAAATCAGTTGATCCTAAGGCACAAATGATAAAAGAAGCAAAAATAGTAGGAATAAGTTTTGGCGATTAAACATAAATATAGTATTAAGCATATAAGTCAATCGTTAACCTAAAAATAAATGAGCGAATATAATGCTAGGAGATAAATTTAAAAATAATTGCCCAAAACACAGATTAATAATTATTTTTCGAGAAGAAAACTTCTTACAATAGAAAAAAGAAACAGATAGAAAGTGGGTGAAATAACGTGTCATATACGGCACTGTATAGAAAGTTTCGACCACAGGGATTTGAAGATGTAAAAGGGCAGGATCATATAGTTACAACCCTAAAAAATCAAATTAAAGCAAATAGAATTGGACATGCATATTTGTTTTGTGGAACAAGAGGAACAGGAAAGACTAGTGTGGCAAAAATCTTTGCAAAAGCAGTTAATTGTGAAAACTCAAAAGATGGAAGCCCATGTGGAGAATGTCCGACTTGTAAAGCTATTGCTGAAGGTTCATCAATGAATGTAATAGAAATCGATGCAGCTTCGAATAATGGTGTAGAAAACATTCGACAAATAAAAGAAGAAGTGGCTTATAGGCCTACAGAAGGTAAATATAAAGTATATATCATTGATGAAGTTCATATGTTGTCAAACGGAGCTTTTAATGCATTATTAAAAACATTAGAAGAACCACCATCATATGTAATTTTTATATTGGCAACAACAGAAGCGCATATGATTCCGTTGACAATTTTGTCTCGATGTCAACGCTATGATTTTAAAAGAATATCGATAGAGACAATATCGGATAGACTAAAAGAACTTATGACAATAGAAAATGTTGAATGCGAAGAAAAAGCCATACGTTATATAGCCAAATCAGCGGATGGAGCCCTAAGAGATGCTTTGTCCTTGCTAGATCAATGCATAGCATTTCATCTAGGAAAAAAACTAACGTATGATATGGTCCTAGAAGTTTTAGGAGCAGTAGACACAGATGTTTTCACTAAATTGTTCAATCAAATTGTAGAAAAAAACCTGTTGGGTGCGATTTCTACATTAGAAGAGCTTGTTATAAAAGGAAGAGAGCTAGGGCAATTTGTAAATGACTTTACATGGTATTTGAGAAATCTGTTGCTTTTAAAAAGTTCAGATGGAATGGAAGATGTGTTAGATGTCACATCCGAAAATCTAGAAATACTAAAAAAAGAAATACAAAGAGTATCAATTGATGAATTAATGAGATACATCCGTATTTTCTCAGAATTGAGTAATAAACTAAAACATGCTACTCAAAAAAGAATTCTTGTAGAAATTGGAATTATAAAAATATGTAAGCCAGAAATGGAACAAAATTATGATTCCATAGTAAATAGAATAATTGCATTAGAAAAAAAGATGGAAAAAGGAATAGTCGTTGCAAATTCTAACGTACAAGGAAGCTCAGAAGCTACTCAATTATCTAATGATACTCAAAAGGTTATTCCTAAGAAACTACCAAAGGCATTGCCAAAAGAGATAGAAGCTCTCGCCAGGGAATGGAATGCAACAATATCTGCGTGTGGAGGACTATCAAGAAATTATTTCAAACAAGCAGTACCGACAATAGGTTCAAATAATGAAATAATCCTAATGCTAGATGACAAAAATGCATACGAATATCTCAGCAATAACAGAGGTGATTGTCTCACTGATTTAAAGAATCAAATTGTAAACAAAATAGGAAAAAGTGTAGAAGTTGTTGTAAAACAAAATACAGAAAATGTGGCAGCACAAGAAGCTGTTATTGATATTACAAAATTGATAAATATGGATATAGAAGAAGAGCAGATGTAACCACAATTTGCTCTGGATTAATGTAGCGTTAATTTAATAATCATAATATAGTTAATATCTAATGCAACAGTATCAACAATGGTAAAAGGTTACAACAAACTTTTAATAAAGTATAGACAAAATGAAAAAAAATTAATACAATAAAAATATTGTATTAATGAAAAGTAATTAATAAAAAAGCATTAAATATAATGCGTATAGGAGGAACAAAGAATGGCAAGAAGAGGTGGATTTCCAGGTGGAATGCCAGGAAACATGAATAATATTATGAAACAGGCACAGAAAATGCAGAAGCAGATGGCAGAAGCACAGCAAGCCTTAGAAGAAAAAGAACATACAGCAAAAGCAGGCGGTGGAGCTGTAGAAGTAACAGTTAATGGTAAACATGAAATTGTTAGCGTAAAATTAGCTGAAGAAGTTGTTGATCCAGATGATATTGAAATGCTTCAGGATTTAATAATTGCTGCAACAAACGAAGCAATGAGAATGGTTGATGAAGATTCACAACAAACAATGTCTAAATTTACAGGTGGATTAGGCCTAGGATTCTAATATGGAATACTATAGCAAAGAAATAACAAAGCTTATAGAAGCTCTATCAGGATTACCTGGGATTGGTAGTAAGACAGCTCAAAGACTTGCTTTTCATATATTAAATATGCCAGAAGAGCAAGTGCAAAATCTTTCGAGCTCCATAATAAACGCAAAAAGAAATGTAAAATATTGTAAAGAATGTTTTACTTTGACAGATGAAGAAATATGTCCGATTTGCAAGGATGCCAAAAGAGATCATTCAACAATAATGGTTGTTGAAAACACCCGAGATTTAGGAGCATACGAAAAAACAGGTAAGTACAATGGTGTTTATCATGTTTTACACGGAGCAATATCTCCGATGTTAGGAATAGGTCCCCAAGACATTAAATTGAAAGAATTAATGACACGTTTGCAAAAAGATGTAAAAGAAGTCATAATAGCGACAAATTCAAGCCTTGAAGGTGAAACAACAGCTATGTATATTAGTAAACTCATAAAGCCTACTGGAATAAAAGTAAGTAGAATTGCAAGTGGTGTTCCAGTAGGAGGAGACTTAGAATACATAGATGAAGTGACTTTATTACGCGCGTTAGAGGGTAGAACAACATTATAATCCAACTCCAAAAAATATATGATGTTAAACGTTACATTTAAACAGTAAGTATAACATCGCGTATAAAAATAATGTTTTATTTTAACTACACAAAACCGGAAAATATAGTTGCAATAAAAAAGTAAAAAAAGATTTGACAATAAAATCCTAGGTGCATAAAAATTCATGTTCTAGTAACTAAGAAAGTTATTATGTAAGCTTGAATTAATTGTGTGCCTGGGATAATATTGTTATTAGGGAAAAACAAAATGTGAGGGGAAAAATGGCTATTAAGAGTGAGTTCAAAAGAATAGAAACAAATGAAGATATAATTGAAAAAAAAGTTCGAGAACACAAAAATAAAATATTTAGACGAATAGTTGCAATTGCTTTGGTGATTACATGTTGCATAATTCTTTTTGAATTGTTATCATCAATGCGCTCTTATTCAAAATATACCGTCGTCGATTACAGTAAATGTTCAGACACAGGTGCCGCAAAATACGAAAGTTTCAAGGGAAATATTGTAGAGTATAGTAATGATGGGGCTAACTGCAAAACATCATCAGGAGATTTAGTCTGGAATCAGGCTTATACAATGACAACTCCGGTAGTTACAAAATGTAAAGATTATATGGCAATTTACGACAAAGGTGGAACAAAAATTGTTCTTCTTAATGAGGGCGGCTTAGTAGAAAATTTAGATACAACGAAGCCTATACAAAAGGTAAAAGTAGCGGCTCAGGGAAGTATTGCAATAATCCAAAAAAGTGGAACAGAATATGATGTCAAATTATACGATAAAAAAGGTAAAGAGTTGGCAGGTGGAGAATACCACGGCAATAGAGGTGGCTTCCCGATTGATATAGCGATATCAATGGATGCAAAAAAAATGGCAGTTTCATTAATAGACATAAATAAAGGAAAAGTAGATACAACTTTGAATTTTTACAATTTTGACACGGTAGGCCAAAATAAAATAGATAATAACGTAGGTTCATTCTCATACAATAATACAGTTGTACCTGAGATATATTATTCGTCTAATAATTCAATGGTTGCAATAGCCGATAATGCTATATATCAATTTTCCGAAACAGATACACCGAAACTCAAAAGAAAAATAGAAATAAAAGAAAACATTAGAAGTGTTTTTTACAATGAAAAGTATGTTGGTGTCGTAACAGAAAATAATGCTGAAAAAAGTGAGAAAAAGCATATCGTTGTTTATGATAAAAACGGTAAAATTGCAATGGAAAATAACACATCTCTTGCTTATGATACAGTAGAGATTTTAGATAACAATGAAATATGTTTAAAGAACAATTCAGAGTGTGAAATTTATACAATGTATAGTATAAGAAAATTTAAAGGAAAATTTGACCAGGAAATATATAAAGTATTTACAAGAGGATCATCCCGTAAATATGTTTTTATAGCGAAAGGCGAGATGCAAGAAGTCAAACTGTATTAATTGTATTAATATATATTACAATATAACGTGTGTCCAATACTGCATAAAACGAAATTGGTAGCATAAAAACGAGATTAATATTACAATTATGAGATTAATATTGCAATTATAAGATTAATACTATAATGTATAATCAATATATAATGCGTGTAAAAAAATCTGTGAAATTTCATAATGAATGTGAAGAATTTGAAGCGCTAAGAAGAATAAAAAACTTTATGGCGCTTCAAACTTATAAAAAAGATTACATAATAAATCATAGGATAATAAAAAAGCAATCTAACAATCCCATAACATCAACCCCAACCAGTCTCAACATCTTCAACCAATCCCAATAATCTCAACCAACTTCAATAACTTCAGCCATTCCCAATAATCTCAACAAACTTCAACCAACCTCAATAATTTCAGCCAATCTCAACAATCTCAGTCAACTTCAACCTCAATAACTTCAACCAATCTCAACAATCTCAACCAACTTCAACCCCAACCAATCCCATAAGCCAGTAAAGGAATGCAATAAGTAATAAATAGATTGTAGAAAAGGTTGAAAAGCGAAAAAAGTAAAGTAAATGTTAATTGAAATACGACTTTTTCATGGGCATAATATAGAATAATATAAAATAATAATATAAAAAATAAAAATTAATAAAAAAGTAAAAAAACATGTTGACATAAGATACAAAAGATGATATTATAATTGAGCTGACAGCGAAGAGCTCACAAGCAAAGGAAACTTAAGCATAAAAGTTAAAGTAGATATACGGAAGTAGATATATATATGGAAGCATGTGCTTGGGGTTGTGAGAAAAACTTCGACAGTCATCTTTCGTCAATTGCCTATATAAACATTAATAAGCGATTGATAATCATTTGTTTTTTGTTTTAAATATTCGATTATTAGCACCTTGATTGGTAGCTGCGAATTAAAAAATAAAAACAAAAAAGTGTTGACAAACACAAAGAAAGATGATAAGCTATAGAAGTTGTCGCTGATAAGCGAAACAAAAACTTTGATAACTAAATAGTGAAAAACCTTGAAAGATTCTAAAGAGAATTATTCAAGTAATCAAAAGATTACACGAACAGCATCAAAAAAGATGCACCTTTAAAACAGTAACAAGGAAATTAGCCAAGCTAAGTTCTGAGAATCAAATTTTAAAATGAGAGTTTGATCCTGGCTCAGGATGAACGCTGGCGGCGTGCTTAACA
>NZ_FNPG01000053.1 GCF_900107245.1 Lachnobacterium bovis DSM 14045 | reverse complement strand
ATATATGTTGCTTTTGGCATGCCGGTATAAGAGAGAAGGTCTTTTAGTTTGAATTCTCGTCGGAGGCTGTTGATGACGAGCGCCGTTCTCTCATTGTTAGAGTCAGGCAAAAATAACCAAATACAGATAGGTTAAAATAACCAAAATAGTGACGGGAGAAATTAGCCATAAAAGTTCAACTAAAAAAAGCCATTACGATTTATTTTATATCCTTTATACTGATATTAGCCAATGTACCAGTATATTAGAATGAATGAGAAAAATCGTAATGACTTACAAGAAATTTTAACACAAGCACTTAATGAAATAAAGGATGAATTAGGTGAAAAATTTAATATTGATAAGGTTAATCTCGCTGAACTTGAGAGAAGAACCGGTATATCCAGAGGAAAACTTAGAGGATTAAAAGCTAACAAGTTTGTGGTTAAACCTCATGGATTGAGTGGTAGAACATCCAATAATAATGTAATAGAGGCATTTTCTGGTATTCTCAATGACTTGTTATCTAAAGGTGTATCCAATGCATCTGTATGTTATGGCAGAATCTGTGAAGTTGGATATGCAGGAAGTAAAAGTGCTGTCAAAAACTATGTTAAAGGCCATAAGTATCTGATACCAGCCAAGAGACAAATAGTATCTCCACAGGGAAACCGCGGACGACGTTATGAAACAGGTCCCGGAGAATCCTATCAAATGGATTGGGGATTTGTTACTGTTGATACTGCGAATGGAAAAAGTTATAAAATAGCCTGCTTTGCTATGATATGCCACCATTGTGGGCAGAGATATATAGAATTCTTTCCTAATGCAAAACAAGAGAATCTTTTCATAGGTATGATACATGCCTTTATGTATATGGGCGTTCCAAGATATGTTCTTACAGACAACATGAAAAGTGTCGTTATAAAAAGGGATTATAATAATAAACCTATCTGGCAAAAGGATTATGAATTATTTATGGGGAATATCGGATTTGACACAAAACTTTGCAAACCTCGACATCCATTTACCAAGGGTGCTGTTGAAAGATTAGTAAGATTTGTAAAAGAAAACTTCCTTGCAGGGCGTATATTTACAGAACTCACAGACCTCAATTATGATGCCCTCAGATGGTGTAATGCTCAGAATGCAGCTTATCATAGAGCTGTTGACTGTATTCCTAATGATAAACATTCTTCAAGCTGCATTAAGGTAGCTCCACTACTTGAAGCATCGCCTGAACTCTCATTTTATCTATGCCCTCCCAGATGTATTTCTTTTGATGGTTTTGTAACATATGAGGGAAGACGATTTGGAGTACCTTATTGGTATACAGAAAAGACTTGTCGTGTAAAGCGAGATGGATATGTTTTATATATTTACGATTACAACATGACAAAGATACTTACATCACATGATGTTACTTGGAGCAGACGGGATAGTTATTGTAGGGATCAGTATCTAATTCATCAGGAAGAAGAAACTCCAACCGCTCCAATCACAACACGAATAAAACAGATTGATCCTCCCGAATATAATCCAGGATTTAGTAAATACAACTTTGAGGAGGACTGCGAATAATGGATGTAAATATATACAACGAAATACAAAGTATTACTTCCTATCTGAAGTTGAGTATTACTTCGCAGGAAGTTGCACAATTTTGTTCAGATGAAGCGTTTAATGATGAGCAGATTCAAGCAATAGCTGACTTTCTTAATCACATGAAAGACTTAAGGCATACTCATCTGGTTGAAATGCTTAAAACAATGAGTCGAATCCCATCAAGAGAGCCAAAGACATTTGAAAACTTTGATTTTTCGAGAATACATGGAAAGAATGTGGATACTTTGAAAAATTTATCTTCTCTATCAACTTTGTATGCTCATAAGAATTTAGCCTTTATAGGTCCACAGGGTGTAGGAAAGACTCATCTGGCAATGGCATATGGAAGATTATGTTTTGAAAATGAATATAAATCATATTTTCTTAAAGCCACAGAATTAAATCAAAAGTTTACTGATGCCAGACGTCAGGGACGTGAAAGTGCAATAATAAATGCATTAGTAAATCCTGCATGCTTAATAATTGATGAAGTTGGTAGATGTGTCTTTGATAAAGAAAATACCAGAATGTTTTTTGACGTAATTGATAGACGTTATAGTAAAGATGGTCCAAACAATATGATATTTACAAGTAATAAGAGCCCTGATAAATGGGGTGAATACTTCGGAGAAGATTCTTCTTTACTTTGCGCACTTGATAGAATATTTGACGATGCGATGGTTTTTATGATTAAAGGAAACAGCTATCGTGGAAGCAAATGTG
>NZ_FNPG01000047.1 GCF_900107245.1 Lachnobacterium bovis DSM 14045 | reverse complement strand
TTTGCACAGTCTTTACCAAGATAATACGTATTATGGATATAAGTTCTATTTTTCTTGATTTCATGTGCAACTGTGGAAGGATGTCTACCGATTAATTTTGCTATCTTTTTAAGAGAATCTTTGTTGTGTATTCCAGTTTCAATCGCAAGTCGATCCGACAGATCCATTTGTCCTTTATTTCTGTAGTAGTTCATATCTGCTCCTTTCCAGCAGATAGTAATCGATATCTTTACTATATCATCTCTGCTAGAAGAAGTCGTTGCAAAAGTAAACTAGACTTTTTTAGCCATTTTCAGTTGTCAAAGTACAGGTTTAATTTTTCATTCTAGGTACATTTTCTTTAATACCAGCATCTTTTTTTGCATTTTCCATCGCAGACATACCAATAAGGATTTCTCTACTGTACTTTCCAGCAAAATGCTCATCTAAATCTGGAAGATATTTTTTATAATCAAAATCTTCTATTGTGGCTGCTGCATATGCCTCAAGATTTTCTTCTTCGTAGCGTTTTAACTTCTTAATCTGCGACTCACCATTTGACAAGTTATCCCAAAACGTTTCAACATTGTCTGTGTTTGGCAATAATAATCCTATACCAGTGATTACAATCTTTTCTTTACTCATGCTCATTTCTCTCCTTTATCTATCATTCTGTAAATTCATTGTAAATAGTAAAAACTTAATTAAAATTAACATTTTCAACCAACTCATTGGCTCAATTAATGCTTGATTTCCATCACGAAGAACGACGGAACACAAAATTTGGTGTTTTTACTATGTAATCTTTTTTTATCCGGTCCGTGCAACTTTCTGGTGTCAGAAAATACTGACGTTTATACTTTGTATAGTTTTTCATAATCAGCCTTCCTTTACAAACCCAAAAATATCAAATCATCTGATTTCATTTTAACAGTGTTTATATTATTTTTGTAAAAAGTCTTTTCCTTTTTCTTAACTTTTAAGAGTTATCTCTATTTTTTACCACATCAATTGTATTGATTTCATTCAAGGTTCATTCAAGGTCATTCACATATTTGTTATCACATTCTTAAGCGATTATCCTTCATTTTCTATGAAATCTATAATTGTAGCATTAACGACATCTGGATTATCCATCACTGAATTATGTCCTGCATTTTCAACAACGACTAACCTATACCCAGTTTTTTCTGTCCATTTCATATTGTATTTTTTTACTTTACCCGCCTTATCCTTATCTCCAAGCATTAACAAAACAGGACATTTAATCTCTAAATCGCAATTATCATTTAAAAAACCAGCATATCCGATTCCCATCAAATGACACAGCTCTTTTTTATCATATATAGACAACATATCTAGCATGTTATTATATGCTTTCTCTGTTTCTGCAACTTGTTTAGCCATTGCTTTTTTTAGTGATTTCATCGGCAATAAATGCCCCATCCATTCCACCTGTTTTAGCCAAAAGACATCGGACTTTGAATAATACTCTTTTCCATATGGTGTACTATCAACTGCAATAAACTTCTCAACAATCTCTGGGAATCTCTTGATCACTGCTTGTGTAACAAATCCACCCATAGAATGCCCAATAAAAATAGCACGCGAAATATGATTTTCATTAAATATATCTTTGATTGCCATTGATGCCTTTTCATATGTAAATAGTTGATATGGTCTAGATTTCCCATGTGCAGGAGCATCCCATAAAAGAATATTATATTTATCCTCAAAACAATCAATCTGCTCCTGAAATAACGTGTGATCACCCGTCACTCCGTGCAAAAAAAACAATGTCTTTTTCGTATTATCATACGGACTAGATATCCAATAAAATATATTACCTTCTTCAGTTTTCAAGTAACATTCTTTCAAATTATCCCCCCTCATTATATTGTTTAACTTCATTATGTTTGATGCTGTCACACCTCATATCTTATAGCTATACCACTCTTTCCATATAAAGTCAAACAATACGACTGATTAACCACGACAAACGCATGAATGATTATCGAACACTTAGTTTATATATTTTCGTTTTTTAAGCTTCCAACAATTCCTCCAGATATTGAATTGGACGCAAGCTAATTACAAACCTTTTCCTTCTCATTGACAACTTATGTCTCGTCAGTTGCGCTGGTTTCAAAATACTTCAGCTCCATTTTCTTATGATATTCAAATTTTATGCTACAATTTTATCTATCGTGGTATTTGCATCCTCTCGGAAAGTGACATCCAAATGCCAGTGCATACTTTCGATACTCCAATGCCCTCTCACCGCTCGACTAATCATTTCTATATCTGGTTTTAAGCTGCTGATAAAATATCGATATTCTATCGTTCTGGCGTCATCTTTCTCAATGGTTTTCCTTTCCATTACGATACTATTCAGACCTTTCCAGTTTTTCTTCTAGCTCATCCATTTGATATCTTCTGTCTGTTAATACTCTCTAATTTCTATCTGTCCATGTGCCTTTTCCTGTGTCTTTTTATAATTCCCTTTTTTCTGAAGCTCTTTTTGAAATTCTTCATTCATTAGATATTCCTGCACATCCTCATACATACTATTTTGATTCCGTTTCAGTGCCAGCAAATAATCAGCACGTTTCTTTTTTATTTTCTCTGCGATTGCTGTCTGCGTTCCCATCGCATCGATCGTTACAATATGACCTTTTATCTGAATCTTATCCAGTAATTCTGGGATTGCTGTAATCTCATTGCTTTTTTCTTCCACCGCCTTCTGTCCAAGACAAAATCCATCTTCTTTGCTCCAGGCTGATACGATATGAGATGCCTTCTCATCCCCTTTTTTATTAGAACACATGGTTTTCCCATCAATGCAGATAATCTTTTTCAGCAATTCCCCATCATTCTGATTTAAGCGTTCCTGCCATTTTCCATATAGCTGCTATAAAATTTCAGGCAATATCATCCCCATAACACGTCTGATCGTATCATGAGAGGGGATTCCATTTTAAGAGGATGTAAAATTAATTGTGTAAGTCCTAAAAAACATTTAAAATATTATTATTTAATGACAATGACTTATGCGAAGAAGATTCTTCTTTACTTTGCGCACTTGATAGAATATTTGACGATGCGATGGTTTTTATGATTAAAGGAAACAGCTATCGTGGAAGCAAATGTGAAACTGTAGCAATAACAGCTGGTGAATTATCACCATTAAATAATAAGTAAAACGAAAGGAAAAGGTACATTGGCTATTTTTATATGTCCTAAAATTGGTTAATTCTACCGGTCTAAAAATGGCTAATCTCGCCTGACTCCAACATCGGCTATATCCTTCCCACTACCGGGCGGATTCGGGACTTTAACTCGTTAGAAACGTGCGCCGCTAGGCGCACAACTAACAAAAGGAATAGCAGAATCTGCTATTCCTTTTTGTCATATTCAATATATGCAACATTACATTATAACAACACAGGAGAATATTTATATGACTATTGTAATTTATACCAGGGACGATAATACAGCACAAACTATTAAAAAGAAAAGTTATATTTGATTTTCTAATATTTGTTTTTCTAATTTTTGTCTTTCTTCGTCCATACTATCTCCTTAAAAAGGGGCCCCAATAAATACGAATAACACCTTCATTTTTCGAAAGTCGATTAAATCACAAAATGATTGTTAATTACATTATCTCTATAAAATAGAAATCATGGATTATCTCCATAGGCTCCACAAATTATTATAATAATATTTAATTCAATAACAAGAAAAACCATGTCATTTCGGCAGAATTCTTAAACTCAACAGCAGATTAAAAGTGGGAATACCATAACTGATATTCCCACTTTCTTTTACCATCTGAATTCTGAACTAATTAACCACTACTACTTCTCTTTTATACGCCGGCGAATACTCTTCATCCCATTCTTTCAAAAAATCATCGTTATCAGAGATTTTATCAATCAAATCATAGCCTCTCTGAATTGTTATTTCCTCGGAAAACGGAACTGTATCCTTCTCAAAAGATATCTCACGACCACCTACTTCAAAAATAATCGCTCTCGTAAGCCAAACTTCATATGCAGGTTCACCGTTAATCGCCATAGTCTGCTGTTCGTTAACCATCTTTACCGAAGTAATCTCTTCTCCTACGGGTGCAGATACCATTTCAACATCCTTGAACACCGACTTTATCATTGAATCCTCTGTAACTGATAATTTAGCTACTGCCATATCATCTGTTGTGCCGAAGTAATCGACTGCCTCCTGCACATTAGTAAATGCATACACTTCATCACCAATATACAATCCGACGATTTGCGTCACGCTATTGGTAAACTCAAAGGCATCGCACTTATACTTAACAAACGACTTTCCAATCCAACTCTGTATTAAATTGGAATCAAATCTCATATCTATAGTTTTCATTGCTAATTACCATCCTTTCACAAAATGTATTTTTTGATACTTAATACCACCGTGATAGGTATTTTTTTTAATATTAATCTCTACTGCTGGCGTGCCATCACTCGCCCTCCTCTTTCTTATGTGTCTGCTCAAAAAGAGAAGGATATCTATGAAAGTTTGCGTAATCATAGAATCTACCAAAAACATCATCCGGCATATATCCGTGAACAAGAACATCCGTAGGCTCAAGAACTCGTAGCATTTCTTTCGTTCCTACACGCCATAGTTCTCGATCACACTTAGAACGAATACATCCATGAGTGCTCACACATACAATCCTATGTTTTGGCACACCTAGGAAACAATAGTCAAAGCTGGAGTTATCACTTTGTCAAGTATCTATGGTAGCTTTTTCGGCTGTTATAATGATTGATACTATATTTAGTGTTTATTTCTTTCCAAAGTGATAATTTGTGACAAGTAACAAAACCGGCTTCACATAACTATTTCTAAAAATCTCGGTGTCCTAGAACACGAATTTAAAAATACTACTCTTATACGTGTTCATAGATCTTACATTATAAATAGTACTTTTGTTGCAAATATTACCGAAAAAGAAATCACTCTTCCATCTGGCAAAAAAATTCCTATTGGACCTAAATACACTAAATATCTTTATGATATGTTTCCTGATGTTTTTTATGCATACGCCAATCGCAGACATTATAAAAAAATTTGTTTGTTACGATAAGGCTTTTGTTGCGAAAATATCCTTCGTTACAAAAGTTTTATGTTGCAGAAATATCCTTCGTTACAAAAGTTTTATGTTGCAGAAATATCCTTCGTTACAAAAATTTGAAATACATCTCTAAAAAATATATACTTTTCGTATATTAAATGAAAGGAGATATGAAAATGGCAAAACTTATAAAATATGCTTCTAAA
>NZ_FNPG01000049.1 GCF_900107245.1 Lachnobacterium bovis DSM 14045 | reverse complement strand
GATTTATTATTATTAGACGAACCTACAAATGCATTAGACACTGATGGAAATCAACGTTTAGAACAAATCTTAAAAGAAGAAAAATCAAATGGAACTACTATAATTGTTGTTAGCCATAGTTTAGAATGGTTAACCGATTTATGCGATGAAACGATTACAATGGAAAATGGAAAGATTTTGAAAAAACAAACTAAATACAACAAAAAGGGAGATGACTTAAGTGCATAAAAGTACAAAATTACTTTATGGATTAGTGACTCTTATAATGATTGTTGCTAGTCTTTTTTTTGGTATAACTATAAAAAAAACATGGAAAAATGATTTGCTTATTACTCCCAAAGACGTCTTTAATTATAGAATAAGTTATAACGAAATGCTAAACCACGAACTAAAAACCCCAGCAGAGATACGAACTTTTAATTCATTATATAGTAATGCTGACGTAATTGTTCGAATAAATATCAGTAAAAATGCTGTGCATAATAAAACTTACCAATCCTGTTATGTTGAGGGAAGAGTAAAAGAAATATATAAGGGAAAAGTTACTGAAAGTACAATAAAACTGATTGAATCTGTTTGTATATATCAAAAGAAAATGTATGGTGGAGATGGAGCTCTTTTATTTAACAATGGCGAAGATTATATTGTTTTTCTGAGGAAATATCCCGGTGATATGTATGGTAAATATGATAATACCTATGTTTTAACCACTGGAAGTATAAGCAAATATCACGTTACAAATGATACTGTAGATGGTAAATGTTTTTTAATGACACAAAAACACTCCGAAAATGCTTTATTAAAATATAAAAATTTGAAAAATTATGATTCATTCACGTTGGATCCTAACGTTGTTGAATTTTACGATAGTAACAAAAAAAACATAAATGATATTTTAAAGAAGGTGTAGCTTATGAAATTTGAAATAAAAAAACTATTAAATAGAAATGAATTATGTATTGCTTTTTTGGTATTATTAATTGCAGTATGTGGAAATTTTATATATACACTTCAATTATATAAAGGGTTTAAATATAGTGATATTCACTCTCCTAGCAATCTATACGTATTAAATAACATTACCCATTCTCCAACTGAATTATTTTTTTCTCTATTACTTCCCCTTATTAGTTGCTATATTGGTTCTTCTATAGCAATTGAAGAGCATAATAATGAAATTACTCCATGTATTTATACGCGAATAAGTAGAAAAAAACAACTTATAAAACAAGGGCTAGCAGTTGCAATCATTTCATGCGTAGTTTTTTTTACTGCCTTGTTAGTCAATTTATTATTAGTTAATTTATTTATACCTAAAGGAGGAAATAATTACTATTGTCTTCCTGAAGAAACAATACTATCAAGTTCTAATTATTGTATCTTTGAAGATATCTTAAAATATCATCCTATTTTATACATGGCTCTAACTATGCTTTATAGAGGAATTGTAGCTGGTGTTTTTGCATGGTTTGGATATGGCCTATCACATATGTTTAAGTTTTTTAAAAAAACTCATGTTATAGTTGCTCCTTTCATAATAATGACGGCATTTGAAATCTTATCTGTAATAATAGAAAGACTCACTAACTCTACTAATGCTTGGACGCGAATAGGTCTCTATTCTTCTACCTATACATTCAAGGAAGTTATACCTACATTAACACTTTTAGGGTTTTTCATTATTACAGGAGCAATCGGCATCTACATTGGAACAAAGAGGGAGGACATATATTAGTGATTGAATATTTACTAAAGAACTATAAAAAAATAATATTTTTTTCTTTCTATATTTTTATAATCCTTTTTGATATAGCTTTGTTTAAAGAAAACGTAATGATATGGAGGCGAGAAGTTTTTACTCTTTTACTAGCATTCCTTTACATTTTCAATATCTCTAGCGATATTGAAAATTTAATGGATTCTACAAGAATTGTCAGAGAAAAAAATAGAATTAAACTTGTATTAAGGGCTAATATTGCTAATTTTAAAACAGCAAGTATTTTTTCTATAATATATATTATCGCAATTAGAATAAACCATATTTTTGAAATAAAAAGACATATAACAGGTACTATGGGCGAATATACTTCAAATTTTTTTATTTCATCTTTACTAAAATTATTGGCTCAAGTACCTGGATGGCTGATATTAGGAGAACTTACAATTGCGTTGTTCTTCCTTCTTAAAAGTCGAGTGTTGGCTATTATTTTGACATGGGGAATAGTCATTATAACTGAAGGTGTTCAAGAAAAAATAGCCTTTTTAGGTATAAAAAAATATATATACTCCATTTATCACAATATGTTTCTTGGTTCGGATATTGGATTAAAAAACTTTACTCTTTTAGAAGGATTTGAATCAATACTGAAAAATTGTATGCTTTTTTTTGTAATATTAGCCATCACATGCATTATTTTAAAAAGGATAGATTTTCTTAAAAGGAGCTTAGAATAATGAATAAAAAAATCACATTGGCTTGTGCCGGTTTTTTATACTTGATTGCAAGATTATTAACTGCTGATAAAAGTGGAAATATTTATGAATTTTTTGTAAATGTTTTAGGTTCAATTCCAATATCTTCAAGTGAATCTTTTACTAACACATTAATAAACACTATGATTTGGATTTTTCCACAAGTAGTGTGTTGTTTTGTTTTTGCCACAACTTTTGAGGATAATATCAAAAGCAACGTTCCTTTGATCTTTACAAGAACTTCAAAAGTTAATTCTGTAATTAATAAGGAAGTTGTAAAACTTGTTAGGGAAGTTATTATTTCCACTTTATGTATGATTGTGGTTGTACTAGCTATCAGCTTTGGCATTGGAGCTAAAATCACCCCTTACTCATTATGTTTAATTGCCATTGACTCAATTAACATATGTGTATTTATGTGCTTTATTTGTGTATTTATTAATTTATTATCCTTAATCCTTTCATCTAGTTTAGCAATAATTATAGCATTATTTCTGGAATTATCTCAGGTTATCTTGATAATTAATAATGCACCTTTTCAAAAATATCTATTAATTAACGGAGTTTTACTAGAGCACAGGATTCAAATGGATTTATGGATGTCATTGCAATGTTTGGGAATACAAATTGTAGTATTTTTAGCTTTCATGATATTATTTAACGCATTATTTAAACTAAAAAAAGAACTTATTTTAATGGAATAGCAGATTCTGCTATTCCTTTTGTTATCTCATACAAATAATTTATACAAATACTTTTCGTTACAAAACTTGAAATTTCATACTTGTAGTGATACAGTTTGTAGTGTATGATATTTCACAATCTCCTAAGCTTTTATTTTAATCGTCTTAGAAAGATTCTGAAAATAACAATTTTTAAAAAAAAGGTTTTAGTGATGAAAAATGTTAGTAAAAGAAAGGAATTGAATATGGAATATATAAAGTTAGAGAATCTAACAAAAAAAATAAAGGGAAATATAGTATTAGATAACATTAACATAGAATTCCAAAAAGGAAAAATATATGGAATACAAGGTCATAATGGTTGCGGAAAAACTATGCTATTAAGAGCAATTGCCGGATTAATTGTTCCTACAACTGGTAACGTTATAATAGATGGAAAAATTATTCATAAAGATATTGATTTTCCTCCTAAAGTTGGAGTTTTAATTGAAAATCCTATGTTCTGGAAAAACTACACTCTTAAAGCAACTCTAAAAACACTCGCTTCTATAAAAAATGAAATTGGTGACATTGAAATAGAAAATGCTATAGAAAGAGTTGGGCTAAAAGGAAAAGAACAAACTTTAATCCGTAAATTTTCTTTAGGAATGAGACAACG
>NZ_FNPG01000054.1 GCF_900107245.1 Lachnobacterium bovis DSM 14045 | reverse complement strand
AATGCAAGTAATGAGTTTACTGCGTAATCAGCTGTCTTTGGTGAAGAAGTCTTTGAAGATTTCTTTGTTGATGTTGTAGCTTTAGCAGCTTTTGTTGTAGAAGTTGCAGCTTTAGTTGTGCTTGTTGTAGCTGTTGTGCCTGTACCGTTTGAAGGTGTGATTGTACCTTTGTTATTATCATCTTCTTTAGCTGGATTATCGTCATCAGGGTTTAGTTCTGGAGCTGGTGTATCACTTGATAATGATTTATCATATAAAACTGTAAAATCTGATAAATCTTTTGTATAGATGTATAAGTCATCTCCATCAACCTTAATGCCTTCACCATCTTTTAATGATGTTTCTAATCTCTGAATATTTCCGTCATGACTTCTTAATACAAAATATCCGCCTTTATTTCTTGCTTCCACTGGCAATTTAACCTTAATTGTGATAGGATTCTTGAATGATTTAACATCATTCTGAGCAGTTTCTCCACTTGCCTGTGTTTGTGCATCACCTGTTTGACCACCCTTTACCGTCACGTTAACATTAAGTGCTACTTCGATGTTTTCATTTTTAATTTTTTCATTTGCAATAACGTCGTTAAATACTGCAGCTGCTTCTGTTGAAGTTTCTGTAGTAACTACTACTGCTGAGTTTTTATCTTCATCTGTATCATCAAGATTCTTGTATTCCTCTAAAATCTTAGAAGGATCTACACTAACATTAGAATCTGCTACAACTTTTGCATAGTCTTTTCCTTCAATGATTTCTTTGTCATTTCTTAAACCGCCTGAAACTACAATTACAGGATTTTCATCTGCAAAAGTACCAGTTATTTTATAATAAAGTTTTCCAGATGCTTTTGTAGGTTCAGCAACATTTATATTATCAGACGAATTCTGTGATTTAATATCTATTTTACCAATTAATGTATCAAGATTTTTGGCTTCGTCAGGTGTTACAACAATAGTAAGCTCGCCACCATCTTGTTTTACATTTGTTTCACCATCAAATGCAGCTGATGCTCCATTAAGGTTTGTTTTAAGTGTAGGTGTGATTTTAGCATCTTCAACAGTAGCAACAATTGTTACAATAACGTCCTTAGTAATTGTTCCTAAATCAAATGAAACATTAACGCCACTAACAGAACCTGTTATCTTCTCATCTGTAGATCCATCTTTTTTAACGATAGCTTCAACTTTTGTTACTTTCTTTCCTTTTGGAATTTCGCTTAAAACAATATCTAAAACTGTTTTAACATTTGTTGCAACAAGTGTGCTTGCACCTGATTCTCCATTCACAGTTACAGTTGCTGAAGGTTTGTTTGGTTGAGAAATTGTAGCATTACCAACCTTTACATCAGAGTCCTCTTTTTTATCAATAATATTGACAGATGCTTGATCCTTTACGGCTGATTTACGAGTGTAAACTTTAAATTCTGCTGATGAACCTGGATTAGCAGCGAATTTTTCTTTTGCATCTACGGCATTTTCATCGTTTATTGGATCACTATCTGATGACATAAAATATTTACCTGGTACATAATCAACACTCCATTTGTAAGTAGCTACTTGAGCCTCTAATGTTGTTTGGGTGTAAGAACCGTCGTTTGCTTTTGTGTAAACGTCGTTTTTCGTGTCGCTTTCTGATGTAGGAGTACCTGTATATTCTGTGGCTGTAATCTTATAATATGTGCCGTCTGCAACACCATTTCCTTCTTTCCACACATTCCCTTCTTCTTCAAGCGATACTTCGGTGTACTTGTTACCTTCTGCTTTTTTGTAATACACTCCAGCTTCAGGAGAACCAGACGTTGCTGAACCTCCACTTAAAGTAACAGAGCTATTTTCAGTAACAGTATAAAATGTTCCAGTTTGCCACTCATAAGTAGCTGGAACAGCACTTACAGGAACTTCTGTATACACATACTTATTTGCATCATCCGCCTTAACCTCCTGAGCGAAACTTCCTACAAGTGGAACATTTGGTGCTAAACTTGTGCCAACTACTGCGGCACTTAATAAACCTATTAGTAATTTTTTCTTTAAACCTCTTACCATTTTAGATATCCTCCTTATTCGAGTTGCGATAAATTGTTGATTATTAGCGGTGGCAATGGAAACGAATCTAGTTAATAAAACTGAGCTGTTGTGTAAAAAGAAGAGTAAGATTAGATACTATATTAAAGCGATTAATTCTAAAATAATTGCTTTAATTTAAAGATTTGGCATGAAAGAGTGTAAATTTTTATTTTCCAAGGAAATTAGACGAAAAATCGTGATTAAATAAGTTTGTAATTTATAAAAAGATC
>NZ_FNPG01000055.1 GCF_900107245.1 Lachnobacterium bovis DSM 14045 | reverse complement strand
GATAGGGTGTCAAATTTTATTGTACAATACCAAACTGAGGAGGCTGCGTTTAGAGGACGAGGCAAAAATGAGAGAACGGCGCGAATCATCAACAGCCTCCGAGGAGAGTTCAAACTAAAAGACATTCTCTCTTATATAGGTATGCCCAAAGCTACTTACATGTATTGGCAAAAAAGATTTGACCGTGAAAATCCAGATAAAGAAATCGAAGAAAGGATTCTTGAGATTCGCAAAACTAATAAGGATTATGGCTACCGTAGAATATTAGGGGAATTAAAAAATCAAGGTTACTGTATAAACAAGAAAAAAGTACAACGCATAGTGCAGAAACTTGGATTACAAGTCACCTCTTTTACACGCAAGAGCCGTAAATACAGCTCATACAAAGGTAAAATTGGAATAGTGCACCTAATCGTATAAAAAGACGTTTTAACACTCATATCCCTCATCAAAAAATCACTACAGATACTACCGAATTCAAATATTATGAGGTAGATACTAAAGGTCATATGACAATGCATAAGTTATATCTAGACCCATTTATGGATATGTGCAATGGTGAGATTATTAGTTTTGGAATAGCCCCACAACCATCCGCCAAGAATGTAATGGATGCTTTGGAACAAGCAATAACTATAACAGCAGACTGTCCATACCGCAGAACCTTTCACTCGGATCAAGGCTGGGCTTATCAGATGAAAGCTTATTCACATCGCCTTAAGGAAGAGCGAATCTTCCAAAGTATGTCAAGAAAAGGAAATTGCTACGATAACTCAGTTATGGAAAACTTCTTTGGACTATTAAAACAAGAAATCTATTATGGTGTTGTTTATTACAGTTATGAAGAATTAAAATCAGAAATCAAACGATATATAAAATATTACAATGAACAAAGAATTAAAGAAAAACTAGGATGGATGAGTCCTGTTCAATACAGGCTCAGCCTCTTGGCTGCATAAAAATAGCGTAGCAGCCAAAAACTGCTACGCTTAAAAAGTCTAACTTTTTGGGGTCACCTCATCACTGACTGCTTTTTTACTTCATAATCAAGTATTATTTATACTATTTTATTCATTTTTTTGCTGATTTTATTTGCTTTTATTAACGTTTTTCTTAACTTGTTTTTTGACGTATAATTCATTATTGTAGTGTAACTATCCCTTTCTTTTGCCAGTGGATCATTCCATCCATTTAAATATTTTTTATCAACGTCTTTCTTACACATAAACCAATTTGAATTATCAACTTCACTTTTATCTTCTTGGGAATCTTTTATAACTTTATACAACATAACTTTATATTTAAATAATTTTTCTTTACTTACAACAATGTAAGCATTTTCTTCATTTGTTATATTCGGATTATATTTGTTATATAAATTACTAATTTTATATTTAGTAAAAGTAAAATGTCCCATAGAATATTTATAATAATATTGTATATTATCTTCTGTATAACAATATGTATCATCCTTGTATTTTGTTAAGCAATATCCTTTTTCTGATAATTTATCAATTTCAGAATCTGACAATTTTGTACGTCCACAAGCAATTACGCTACAACATACACTTACTGCTACTAATACCATTATGATGGCTTTTCTTATTTTTTTCACAATTTATTTCCTCGTATTATATAGTAGTAGTTTTTAGAGACCCTCTCCAAGGTCTTTATAACTATTCAGTCATAGTCTTTTCTTTACCTTTTCTATAGGTTCG
>NZ_FNPG01000056.1 GCF_900107245.1 Lachnobacterium bovis DSM 14045 | reverse complement strand
TATCTCCTCACTTGCTACAGGTTATTTTTGATTATGAATTTCTGTTGAATTTCTAATTAAGTTTTTTGTTAACTTACTTAACCTTCTATTCCAACTTATTTCATCTGATTAGCCATTTCTGAATCAGCCTGGCTAAAGTTGTTGCTAATCTGAGTCATCTGTGATGACATATCTTCGATTAATTTTCTAACATCGTTTAATGTTTTTTTAGATTCATCAAATTCCTGTACATATCTGTTACATGTTTCTGCTTCCCAGATATCTGGTAGTGCATCAACAACTTTTGTCATAACGTTGATACAGTTTTCAAAAGTATCTCCTTGCTCTCTTAATGTTTTTGCTGAACTTCCTAATGCTTCATAGTCTAATCTTAATGATGCCATTATAATTCTCCTTTCAAATATCTGATTTGTCTTTTTATGTTTTTAATTAGTTTTTTATATAAAAGTAACTAACCATGATTTCTTATATCTTATAAAACTCTGGCTTTTGCTACTCCTTATATCTTTCTTATGAATCTATTCCCAATCCTCGTTTTCTTGTTGCGAACGATTTATTACAGCCATTGTCATGATTCCAATAGCTAATAAAACTATAAGTATTATCAATAGATACCATGCTACTTTTGGTGGTTGTGGAAGGGCTTTGTTTGCTTTGTTATTTGTAGCTTTTTCTTCCATTCCGTTTCCTGATAATACTGTTTTTGCTCCACTCAACTTATGAATGTTTCCTTTTAGGGTAACTGGATTTGCCATATACTGATATACGTTTTCATTTTCAATTGAACCAAGTCTTGTGTATGGCAACTTGGCAATAAAATCATTCATCAAATGCTGATTATCTTGTGAATCCTGATTCTTTATTCGCTTCGTTTCAGCTAATCCACTCTCTATTTGCTTCTTTGAATCATCACTTGCCTTTGACAAGCTTTCAAAAATGGTTTGCTGATTATTCATACTTGTTTCGTATATCTTATTTACATAATCTCCATAAGACTGGTTTGATTCATTAAGTAAATTTAATAAATCATTTTGAGTTGTTGTTAGTTTTGTTGTTGCCGTCTTATCGAATTCTGTCTCTGGCAATAACTCTGTTTTACTTATTGTGTCACTAAATTGTTTTATTGCTTCTTGTTGTTTTTGCGCTATGGCTTTATAATCATTTGCTTCTTTTTGCGTTTTTCCTATAAGTGGATTCACAACTTCTTGCATTATTTGATTTTCTAAAGCGTCTTTATCAAAAACATAGTATTTATCTGATACTTCTTTTATCTGACTTGTTGTGTTTTTTAAGTCTTCTAATTTATTTTTTAACACTGGATTTATCTTATGCTCTTGCTTTTTATCTTCTGGTTTTGTTTCTTCTACTGTTGCTTGTTCTCTTGCAAAGTTGCTTAGATCATTCAGTGTTGAACCTGAGTATCCTATAGTTGCATTTGACCACAACATATCTGTACCTTGTTTTCTAATTGACTGGATAAAATCGTTTGTTGTTTTATAATCTGTAAGTGCAAGACTTTGTTTAAACGAAGCATCGCCATCACAAAATGTTGCAAATTCATTTAATTTTTCAGGACCTAAGTATCCTATCAATTTTTCCATCATTGCCTGTGTTACAGCTACGTTCTGCTTTTTCTTTGCGTCTTGACTAACGTCAATGTTAAACACTGGAATGTTATTTGTT
>NZ_FNPG01000057.1 GCF_900107245.1 Lachnobacterium bovis DSM 14045 | reverse complement strand
GGAGACAATATGAAGTGACCTCACAATTGTAGATTCGTGGATTTACCTGTAAGATATTAATTGAAAAAAACAATATCAGGTAACAGGGATTACCGCATACAATAGGAGGTCACATATGAATAGTATAGTTTATGTTGGGATGGATGTCCATAAGGAACAGTACACACTTTGTTGTTACAGTTACGAAACAGATAAGGTTGAATATAAGCAGACAATACCATCAGATTATAAACTTGTTCTTAAATACATGGAGCAGGTTCGCTCCAGATATGATGGAGAAGTTACATTTGTTTGTGGATATGAAGCAGGATGTCTTGGATATTCCTTATATCATCAATTAAAAGAGCATGCTGTAGATTGTAAAATATTGGCTCCTAGTACAATGGGCATAACCAACACACATCATGTGAAAACAGATAAAAGAGATGCTGCCAATATAGCAAAATGCCTGGCTTTTCACACTTATAGTGAAGTATATGTTCCAGATAATGATGACAATGATATTAAGGAATATATTAGAATGCGCGATGACCAAAAGTTGTATCTCAAAAAGGTGAAACAACAGATTCTTGCGTTCGTTTTAAGACAGGGAAAACGCTTTGAAGGTGGAAAAACTTATTGGACTATTGCACATTTAAAATGGTTAAGAACATTAGAATTGTCAGCTTTGCAGAGAGAAACTTTAGATGAGTATCTTTTAACCTATGAATACTTGACGGAAAAGATTAATAGGTTTGATGAAAGAATTGAAGAACTTGCGTCAACAGAAAGATATGAAAAGAAAGTAAAACATATGAGTTGTCTGCGTGGCATTAAAACGCATACAGCACTTTCGATGATTGTAGAAGTTGGCGATTTTGAAAGATTTGAAAAGGCACCAAAATTCGCATCATTTCTAGGTCTTGTACCAAGTGAAGACTCTAGTGATACAAGAGTTAATCGATACAGTATAACAAAGGCAGGAAATAGCCATTTACGAAGACTACTGGTTGAAGCCGCACAAAGTTATACAAGAGGAACCATAGGACATAAGTCTGTTGCGTTAAAACAAAGACAGCAAGGGAATCCACCGGAGATTGTGGCATATGCAGATAAAGCGAACGAAAGACTTAGAAGACGTTTCTATAAAATGACATTAAATAAAGGTGTTAATAGAAATGTAGCAACAACTGCGATAGCAAGAGAACTGGCATGTTTTATATGGGGAATGATGACAGAGCATGTAAGTTAGTAGAATATTCATCTGTTTTTGTCAAGGATGCTTCGCATCGCCATTGGCGACAAGCCCTTGACAGAATCATCTGAATATTCTTATGGGGAATCAAGCAGAAGAAACTGACTGTGTCAGATTTTATCTGCTAAAAATAACTAATCAACACTGGATACAGAGGTAGAGCCTTGGAGCATTCTAAGGTCCGAATTATTTGCGATTAACCTCTGTTGACATTATATTATATATATTTTGATTCACGCTAGGAGACGGCAAGATTCACGGCGGACCATTGACCTGTTGGTAACCAATCCACGTATAACAGAGTGGCCAAGGCCGGGGACTGTTAGTCTGAGGTTCTACCTCTGTACCCAGTGTTAAAATTTAAAAGAAAGGAAATGTGGTGATTTTTGCAATTTACACTTGACAAAGGTCACTTCATAACAGGTTA